>JADKJU010000001.1:0-112500 GCA_016720855.1 Betaproteobacteria bacterium
CTGGCTGCTGCGCCTCCCCAGGCAAGGCCAAGCGCGCCCGATCGATCAACGCCATCTATCCTCGCGGCTGCCGCTCTCGCAGAAAGGGTGGCCCACTGCGAACGCGCGGCTATGTCGAGCGCGGCCTGCCCGCCATTTACAGGGTTTCGATGCACACCGATCCGCCGGAACTCGAGGGGATGCTCGCCGCGCTGGGGTACGAGTCCTTCAGCCCGACCGAGGTGCGCGCGGCGGCCATCGATTCCGCGACTCTCGCCGGCCCGGATGTGGACTGTCCGCGCATTGAGGAATGGTTCGACATGGTGGGCGACCTGCGCGGCTCGCCCATCGCGCACCGCAGCGCCCCGTCGCGCGACTGGCCGCGCTGCCGCTCCGAGATGCGGCCCGTAGCCCTGCTCGAGGCAGGCGTGCCAATAGCGACGGGACCGCCATCCTCGAGGACGGGCACGTGGGGCTCTTCGACGTGGTGACGCGCGAAAGCGGGCGGCGGCGGGGATTTGCGCGCACCATCGTGGCGGCGCTGCTGCGCTGGGGGTGGGAGCGGGGCGCCAGGCGCTCGTACCTGCAGGTGGAGGAAGGCAACGCCCCCGCCGTCGCACTCTACGACGCGTTCGGGTTTTCGATGGCCTATCGGTACTGGTACCGCGCACGCCCGGGGGAGACCGCATGAACGAGATCGATGAGCTGTCCCGGCAACTCGGCGAGGCGTGCGTTCGCGCGCACCTCGTCGTCGCGACCGGCCGAATCGCACCGGCGGCGGCGTGGGTGAGGCCGTCCACGCGGACGGCGGAAGGCCGCGTGGTTCGACCGCGGCTTCGTCACCCACTCTCGAACGAAGCCAAGGTCGACCTCCTCGGCGTCAAGCAGGAAACGATCGGGTCCCACGGCGCCGTGTCGGAGGCGGTGGCGCGCGAGATGGCCGTGGGTGCCCTGCACCAGAGCAGCGCGGACCTGGTCGTTGCCGTGACCGGCGTTGCCGGCCCTGGCGGCGCAACCGCGGCGAAACCGGTGGGCCTCGTCTGGTTCGCCTGGGCCTCGCTCGACGGCGCCGTGGAGACGAAGTTCGAGATCTTCGGCGGCGACCGGGCCGCCATCCGGCAGCAGGCGGTGCTCGAGGCGCTCGAGGATTGTTGGCGCTCGTCGCCCGGGAAGGCCAGGGAGCGCAAGAGTAAAAAAGGGGACAGACCCCTTTCTCTCCGAGAACAACGGAATAAGTGGTCTGTCCCCTTTTTTTGAGGGTCCGGTTCTCAAGCTGCTTGACGGAATTATATACTTGACACACGCAGCTTGAAGGGCGAGAATTGGGCCATCTGTTGGAGGCCCATGTCACAAGCCCTGTTTTCCCTGCCCCGGTTCACCGACGACGACGCGGCCCGCGAGCATCTTGAAGCGCTTCGCTGGCCCAATGGCGCGGTCTGCCCACATTGCGGCGGCACGGAGCGCAATTCTCGGCTTGCGGGAGAATCCCACCGCGCCGGTCTGTGGTTCTGTGGCGACTGCCGCAGCCAGTTCACGGTGACGGTCGGGACGGTTTTCGAGCGTTCCAAGGTTCCGCTGCACAAGTGGGTTCTGGCGACGCACCTTATTTGCTCGTCCAAGAAGGGAATGAGCGCGCACCAACTGCACCGCACCCTTGGCGTGACCTACAAGACGGCGTGGTTCATGGCGCACCGCATCCGCGAGGCGATGGGCGACGATGCGCCCGCGCCCCTTTGCGGCTCTGGTGCGCCTGTCGAAGTGGACGAGACCTATTGGGGCAACAAGAAGCGCAAAGGCGCCTTCAAGGCTACCGGCTCGCGCGGCGCTGGCCCGCACCACCAGATGAAGGTTGTTTCTCTGATCGAGCGTGGTGGCAAAGCACGCTCCTTCCAGTTTCAGACGATTCACGGCGGCGTGCTGCGCGAGACCCTCCGCAAGCACATCACTGCATCTGCAACCGTCCACACTGACGAGAGCAGCTTCTACAAGCCGCTTCATCGCATCTTCGCCAAGCATGAAACTGTGAGCCATCGCAGGGGCGAATACTCGCGCGATGGCGTCACGACGAACTCTGTCGAGGGCTTCTTCTCGATTCTCAAGCGCGGGCTGGTCGGAACGTTCCACCATGTTGGCGAGCAACACCTGTTCCGCTACATGAAGGAATTTGATTTCCGCTACAACACGCGCACCGCGCTTGGCGTGACGGACGACCATCGCACCGACGAAGCGCTCAAGGGCATCAGCGGAAAGCGTCTGACATATCGGCGGGCTAACGCGCAAGCGTAAGCCGTGACAAAGGCCGTGAACAATATGGCGAATCAACTCTATTTTGGCGATTGCCTTGATGTGCTGCGCGAGTCGATCAAGGACGAGTCCGTTGATCTAATTTACCTAGATCCACCGTTCAATTCGAATGCGACGTACAACGTCCTATTCAAGACCCCAAAGGGCCACCAGTCGGACGCGCAGATTGAGGCTTTCGACGATACCTGGCACTGGGGCGAGCACGCCGAGGCGGCATTCGCGGATTTGATGCAGCAAGAGAATACCGATGTCTCCGAAATTGTTCGTTCGCTTCGACAATTTCTTGGTGAAAACGACATGATGGCGTACCTCGCCATGATGGCGAATCGCTTGCTTGAATTACATCGAGCCCTCAAGTCCACCGGCAGCCTGTTTCTCCACTGCGACCCTACGGCGAGCCACTACCTAAAGATTGTGCTTGATGGGGTTTTCGGCAAGGAACATTACGCCAACGAGATAATCTGGAAGCGCACCTCCGCGCACAGTTCGGCAAAGCGATTCGGTCCCGTGCACGACACCATTCTCTTCTACCGAAAGAGTGACGCGTTCGTTTGGAACGATGTCCGCCTCGACTATGCAGAGGAGTATCTGGACAAGTATTACAAATACGACGACGGCGACGGCCGTCTCTACTGGCGCAACAGCCTAACGGCGGCAGGTACACGACACGGATCGTCGGGCAGTGTATGGCGAGGATACGATCCCACAAGCCAAGGATCGCACTGGAAATTCACGGTGGAAAATTTGGAGCGACTTGACGAAGAGGGAAAGATTTATTGGCCGCCGAAGAAGGGATTCCCGCAGATCAAGCGTTACAAGGACGAATTAAAAGGGCTTGCCGTCAGCGATATCTGGGATGACATCGACAAGATCAACCCCGCTGGTAATGAGCGTCTTGGATACCCAACCCAGAAGCCACAGGCGCTACTTGAGCGAATCATCGCCGCGGCGTCGAACGAAGGCGACGTGGTTCTCGATCCGTTTTGCGGGTGCGGCACAGCCGTGCACGCCGCGGAGAAGTTGAAGCGCCAATGGATCGGCATCGACATTACCCATCTCGCCGTGTCGCTCATTGAGAAGCGCATGCGCGACGCCTTTCCCGGCATCACCTTCGAAGTCCACGGCACGCCGAAGGACATCGACGGGGCGCGCAACCTCGCGGCGCGCGACAAGTACCAATTCCAGTGGTGGGCGTGTTCACTCGTCAACGCCCAACCATTCCAAGGAAAGAAGAAGGGCGCGGACAGTGGGATTGACGGCCTGATCTACTTCCAAGATGACGACAAGATGCCGAAGAAAATCGTTGTCAGCGTGAAGGGCGGCGAGAACGTCCAGTGTGGCGATGGTGCGCGACTTCGCGCATGTCATCGACCGAGAACGGGCGGCGATAGGCTTCTTCGTGACACTGGTTGACCCAACGAAGAACATGGTGAGCGAGAGCGTTGGGACCGGTTATTACACATCACCACTCACCGGTGCGAAGTTTCCGAAACTGCAAGTTCTGACGATTGAGGGCTTGCTATCCGGAAATGAACAGGCTCGCTATCCGCGCATGGATGCAGGCGGCCTGACGTTCAAAAAAGCCAAGAAGGAAGAAAAGCAGCCGGATCAGAAAAAAGCTGCTGTAGAGGGCCGGATAGCGATACCCGCGAAAGTGAAGAAGCCGCCAAAGCAACGGGGCATCCCGCAAGTGCCCATTCACGGAAAGGCGGCTCACAACGCCGCCTTTCTGATCTCGATTGGAAACCTGGTAGTCAACTGGGCGAACAACGAGTGTCTTTTAGCGATGCTGCAGGTACTGATTGAGGGCGGCCCCATGTCGGCCGCGATTGTTTGGCATTCGCATAGGACTACTCAGGCCCGCCTGGAACTCATTAGCCGCTTATGTCGAGAGCAGATTAATGACGAAAAACTGGTCTCTGATGTCAACAACGCCATAAAAACGTTCAAAGGCTTTAGCCGCGCTCGCAATTTCTATTGCCACTCCGTCTATCGATACGACAAGGAACTCAATCTAGCATCGGCTTCCAGCACAACGAATGCACAGGATGGAGAACCGATTCGCTTTGAAGAAAAGCAAATGGACCATGCGGCGCTAAATGAGATGGCCGACATTACGCTGCGAATGACGCAATTCAATCAAGATGTTTGGGCTCTTGTCGTGCGCCTAGAATCAGCACTTGGAGTGCAGCGCGTAAGGCATCCCCAACAGCAAACGGGGCCGATACGGAATCGAGATGCCCGTCTTCTTCAAGATGAGGATGTATCGCGCGAAGCGCGACCCGAATCAACTCAGGAGTGACTAATGCCTCAACAAAGGAAGCCTGCGCGTCCAGCCCTTGAAGATCAGGTCCTGTCGCGGATGTTGGCGATGCCGCCAGATCCGAAGGTGGCGAAGGAAAAGAAGAAGGCAGCGAAGCCTCGGAAGAAGTAGCCGGGGGTTCGGTTGGAGCCCCTTGGGGGTCTGGGTTGGTGTCATCGCTTGCGGTTGTCATGTATATAACTCCGCTGCTTGACACCAGAACGTTCGTTCGGTAGCTTACCGAACAATCGTTCTGTCCACCGTTTCCCGCCCCATGGCGTTGAAGCAGCAGCAGCCCCTCGACCCGGCGTACCTGGAGAAGCTCCAGGACTACTACGCCGAGCACAAGGTCATCCCCTCCTACTCGGTGCTCGCCACCCTGTGGGGGATCTCCGCCAAGTCGTGGGTGTCGGAGTGCGTGCGCCGTTTCGAGGAAGCGGGCTACCTGGACTGGACTCCTGACCGGCAGTTGAAGCCCGGGGCCCGGTTCTTCGAGCGGCGGCTCGCGCACGATACCGTGCAGGCGGGGCTGCCCAATCCGGCCTTGGCCGATGGCTGCGACCTCGTCACGATCGACGACTACCTGATCCGCGTGCCGTCGAAGACGAGCCTTGTGCGCGTGAAGGGCGAATCGATGATCGACGCCGGCATCCACGACGGCGACCTGATCGTGGTCGAACAGCAACCCAACGCCAACGTCGGCGAGATCGTCGTGGCGATCGTGGACAACGAATTCACCGTGAAGTACCTGGATCGAGAAAAAGGCGCGTTCGTCCTGAAGCCCGCGAACAAAGCCTTCCCGGTCATTCGCCCCAGGGGGCGCCTGGAAATTTTCGGTGTGATGGCGGGTTTGGTGCGCAGAACGCGCTGAGCCTGGGCGGAAATTCAACTTTACCGATATGGGATAATTCCAATGCTCAAAGTCATCTCCACCCGTGCCTCCGAAGCCCCCGCAATGGACGAAAACAAGACGAAAGCCCTGCAGGCCGCGCTCACCCAGATCGAACGCCAGTTCGGCAAGGGGGCGATCATGCGTATGGGCGACAAGGATGTCGAAAAAGGCATCGAGGTGGTTTCCACCGGCTCGCTGGGCCTGGATCTCGCCCTCGGCGTCGGCGGCCTGCCGCGCGGCCGCGTCGTTGAAATCTACGGGCCGGAATCGTCGGGCAAGACCACGCTCACGCTGCAGGTCATCGCCAACATCCAGAAGCTGGGCGGCACCGCCGCCTTCATCGACGCGGAGCACGCGCTCGACCCGCAGTATGCGCAGAGGCTCGGCGTCGATACCTCCGAGTTGCTCCTCTCGCAGCCGGACAACGGCGAGCAGGCGCTGGAAATCACGGACATGCTGGTTCGTTCCGCTTCCGTGGATTGCGTCGTGATCGACTCCGTTGCGGCACTTACCCCCAAGGCCGAGATCGAGGGCGAGATGGGCGAGCCGCAGATGGGCCTGCAGGCGCGCCTCATGAGCCAGGCGCTGCGCAAGCTCACCGCCAACATCAAGCGCTCGAACACGCTCGTCATCTTCATCAACCAGATCCGCATGAAGATCGGCGTGATGTTCGGCAACCCCGAGACCACCACGGGCGGCAACGCGCTCAAGTTCTACGCCTCCGTGCGGCTGGACATCCGCCGCATCGGCTCCATCAAGCGAGGCGAGGAGGTCATCGGCAACGAGACGCGCGTGAAGGTGGTGAAGAACAAGGTGGCGCCCCCCTTCAAGGTCGCGGACTTCGACATCCTCTACAACGAGGGCATCTCCCGCCACGGCGAGATCATCGAGCTGGGCGTGCAGCACCGCATCGTCGACAAGAGCGGCGCGTGGTACGCCTACAAGGGCGAGAAGATCGGCCAGGGCAAGGACAACACGCGGGAATTCCTCAGGGACAACCCGCAGATGTCCGACGAAATCGAGACGCGGATCCGCGAGGCCGTGGGCATCGCGGGCGGGATGCCGCTCGACCACGGTGCTGCCGACGCAGCCGAAGCCGACTGAAGCCGCCGGGCCCTGCGTTCGCCCGCATTTGCGGCGGCCGGGGCCTTGCCTTTTTCGCGACGGAAATGGATCTCCGCACACGCGCGCTCGGGCTGCTGGCCCGGCGCGAACACTCCCGGGCCGAGCTTCGCCGCAAGCTTGCGCCGCACAACGAGGAGGGCGTCGATGTCGAGGCCCTCCTCGACGATTTCACGGTGCGCGGCTGGCTTTCCGAGGCGCGATTCATCGAACAGACGGTGCGCGCCAAGTCACGCAAGTTCGGGCCGCTGAAGATCGCGCATCACCTGCGCGGGAAGGGAATCGGGGAAGAAGGCATCGCGGCGGCCCTGGCCCATTCGAAGGCGGCGCAGGAAGAGGCGCTCGCGGCGGTCTGGCGATCACGCTTCGGGCAGCCGCCGGTGGACGCGGCCGCAAAGGCCCGCCAGATCCGCTTCCTCCATGGCCGGGGTTTCCCGATGGAATCGATCATGAGGCTGTTGCGCGGCTTTGGCGCGTACAAGCAGTAGTTTTTTTGCGCCTGGAAATGCCGTGTCCCGGTCGTGCCCGATTCCAGCTCTTGATAATTCCATTGACGGCATATGCCATAGAGGCTATATTCATCCATGCGATGGGAAGTCGAATTCACAGACGAATTCGAAAGCTGGTGGAATGAACTCACCGAAGCCGAGCAGGAATCAGTCGATGCGTCCGTTCGATTGCTGGAAGAACGTGGCCCGAGTCTGGGATTCCCGCACAGCAGCGGGATCAGCGGCTCGAGGCACGGCCGGATGCGAGAGCTTCGCACGCAGCACGATGGCAGGCCGCTGCGCACGCTCTACGCTTTCGATCCCCGGCGCAGCGCGATCCTGCTGATCGGGGGCGACAAGACGGGTGAAGACCGCTGGTACGAAGTCAATGTTCCAATTGCCGACAGGCTTTACGAAGAACACCTCGAGCAATTGCGGAAGGAGGGATGAATCCATGGCCAGGAAGTTTTCCGAACTGCGAGCGCGCATGACGCCGCAGTCGCGAGCGCGGGCAGAGGCAAAGGCTCGATCCCTGATGGCGGAGATGCCACTCAGTGAACTTCGCCAGGCTCGTGGACTGTCGCAAAAGGCGCTGGCCGAAGTTCTGCATGTACAGCAACCCTCCATCGCCAAGCTCGAAAAACGGGCCGATATGTACGTTTCCACCTTGCGCAGTCACATCGAAGCCATGGGTGGCGAACTCGAGGTGATCGCACGGTTTCCGGATGGAGCGGTCAGGATCAGCAAGTTTTCGGACCTTGGCAAGTAAGGCAAAGGCATGTTGAGGACATACCGGAAAGTGCGCCGACTTGCATTGCGACAGGTCCCCTGGATGCGTGTTCCCCGCGCGCGGGGATGAACCGCGGATGCGATTGGCCAGTAATGTCACCAAGAGGGCGTTCCCGACACGCTGCGCCGTCCCTGCGACGGTGAACGCGAAGTCGGGCCCGAAAGATGGAGCGGCTTGGACTTGCGCATGCCGCGCCCCAGTTCGCGGTCGTCAGCATCCATCCGCTCGGCGTATGTGGCGCGTGGGCGGTTCGCCCAAGCGAGCGCTCGGGCAAGATCGGCGCTCGTCATGCCGGGCCTGATCGCCCGGAGTTCCTGCTCAGTCCACTCCCGTCTCAACGTTGAATCCGAATCCCGCCGGGCCTGCTGCATCGCGCAGCTGAACGTACAGAATACCCCCTTCCTCGCTTGCCGGAATGTGCGAAAAGTTTACCGGGGGAGCGCGGGTCGAACCGGTTTCGCCACGCTTGACCTCACGCCTGCAGAGGTGTTCTCCTCGAGTGGGGCAAGAGGCCAGGTAATGCCTTGTGTTCCGCGTCAAACTGCGTTCCGCGCGTGCCCAGAGACGAACCCAACCAAGGCAAATGCGATGATTCTCGGACTGCGTACGGTCATCTATCCCGGCCCGGACCTTCCCCGTGCGAAGGAGTGGTACGAAAAGGTCCTCGAGCGCAGGCCCTATTTCGACGAGCCCTTCTATGTCGGCTTTTCGATTGGCGGGTTCGAGCTGGGCCTGCTTCCCGACGGGAAGCCCGGCGTTGAGGGTGCGCAGGCGTTGTGGGGCGTCGACGATGCGCAGAAGGAGCTGGCGCGCTTGGTCGGCCTCGGCGCGACGGTCATCGATCCGGTGACCGACGTTGGAGAAGGCATCCGGGTGGCGGCCGTGAAGGATCCGTTCGGCAATCGCTTCGGGATCATCGAGAACCCGAAGTTCAAGGCCTCGGAAGTTCGCTGAGGGGCGAGCGCGCGACGCCGCGCGGTCAATCTGCCGCCAGCGCCGCGCTCCGGGGGTCAGGAGCCGGTCGGGCGGGGTTCGCATTTGGTATCCTTGGCGTTTTCGCCCGCAGCCCCGGCGCACCCCATGAAAACCAGCGAAATCCGCAAGAAATTCATCGATTTCTTCGTCTCCCAGGGCCACCAGCCCGTGGCGTCCAGTCCGCTGGTCCCGGGAAATGATCCCACGCTCCTTTTCACCAACGCCGGCATGGTCCAGTTCAAGGACGTCTTCCTCGGCACCGAGAAGCGCGCCTACAACCGCGCTGTCACCTCGCAGCGCTGTGTGCGCGCCGGTGGCAAGCACAACGACCTGGAGAACGTGGGCTACACCGCGCGCCACCACACGTTCTTCGAGATGCTGGGCAACTTCAGCTTCGGGGACTACTTCAAGAAGGACGCCATCCGCTTCGCCTGGGAGCTGGTCACGCAGGTGTACGGGATCCCGAAGGAAAAGCTCTGGACCACCGTGTACGTGACGGACGACGAGGCCTACGACATCTGGACGAAGGACATCGGCGTCGCGCCGGATCGCTGCATCCGGATCGGCGACAAGCCCGGCGGCAGGAAGTTCGAGAGCGACAACTTCTGGCAGATGGCCGATACGGGGCCCTGCGGTCCGTGCTCGGAGATCTTCTTCGACCATGGCCCGGGAATCGAAGGCGGCCCGCCGGGCTCGCCCGATGCCGAGGGCGACCGCTACATCGAGATCTGGAACCTCGTCTTCATGCAGTTCAATCGCAACGAGGCGGGCACGATGCATCCGCTGCCCAAGCCTTCGGTCGATACGGGCATGGGCCTCGAGCGGCTGACCGCTGTGCTGCAGCACGTCCATTCGAATTACGAAATCGACCTCTTCGAGGCGCTGGTCAAGGCCGCGGCGCGTGAGACGGGTTGCGCGGACCTCAAATCGCCCTCGCTTCGCGTCATCGCGGACCATATCCGCGCCTGCGCATTCCTGATCTGCGACGGCGTCATTCCGGGCAACGAGGGCAGGGGATACGTCCTGCGCCGGATCGCCCGCCGCGCCATGCGCCACGGCTACAAGCTGGGGCAGAAGCACCCGTTCTTCTACAAGCTCGTGGCCGACCTCTCGGCGCAGATGGGAGACGCCTATCCGGAGCTTCGCGAGACCGAGGGGCGGGTGACCGCCACGCTGCGGCAGGAAGAAGAGCGCTTCGGCGAGACGCTGGAAAACGGCATGGCGATTCTCGATGCCGCGCTGGCCGGCGGGCGCAAGGAGCTCGACGGCGATACTGCCTTCAAGCTCTACGACACCTACGGCTTCCCCGTCGATCTCACCGCCGACATCGGCCGCGAGCGCGGTTTTTCCGTGGACATGTTGGCCTTCGATGCGGCCATGACTGCGCAGCAGGGACGCTCGCGCGCCGCCAGCAAGTTCAAGGCCGGCGTGCAGCTCGAGTACAGCGGCGCGAAGACGCGCTTCGACGGCTACGACACGCTTTCGGAGGAAGGCCGGGTGGTGGCGCTCTACTGCGAAGGCAGCCCCGTGAAGAGCCTCTCGGCGGGCGAATCCGGCGTGGTCGTCCTCGACCGCACGCCCTTCTACGCGGAGTCCGGGGGCCAGGTGGGCGATCGTGGGGAACTCACCAAGGGCGGCGTATGCCTCACGCTCTTCGCGGTGGAGGACACCCAGAAGATCCAGCCCGAGGTCTTCGGCCACTACGGCACCGTGAAGACGGGCGAGCTGGCGGTGGGCGACACGGTTGCGGCGCAGGTCGACCTGGACAAGCGGGTGCGCACGATGCGCCACCACTCGGCCACGCACCTCATGCACAAGGCGCTGCGCGCAGTGCTCGGCCCTCACGTCGCGCAGAAAGGCTCGCTGGTCGATGAGGACAAGACCCGATTCGACTTCAGCCACAATGCGCCGATGACGGCCGCCGAAATGCGCCGCGTCGAGGAATTCGTGAACGCGGAGATACTGGCCAACGCTGCCACGCTGGCGCGCGTCATGCCCATCGACGAGGCGCAGAAGATCGGCGCGACGATGCTCTTCGGCGAAAAGTACGGCGACGTGGTGCGGGTGCTCGACATAGGGACCTCGCGCGAATTCTGCGGCGGCACGCACGTTGCGCGTACCGGGGACATCGGCTACTTCCGCGTCGTGTCCGAGGGGGGCGTTGCGGCGGGAATCCGCCGCGTGGAAGCGATCGCCGGAAGCGTGGCCCTGGCGCAGGCGCAGGCCGACCGGGATAGACTCGCCCGCGCGGCCGACGCCCTCAAGGCCCAGCCGCAGGAGATCGACGCGAAGATCGCGCAGGTCGTCGAGAACGTGAAGGCGCTCGAAAAGGAAGTGGCGAAACTGAAGGGCCAGCTCGCGGCCGGCAAGCTCGATGACGTGCTCGCGGCCGGGATGCGGAACATCAAGGGAGTCAAGACCATTGCCATGGTGCTGGATGGCGCCGATGCCGGAATGCTTCGCGACTCCCTCGACAAGGTGAAGGAGCGCTTGGGCAGCGGCGTGGCCCTGCTGGCCTCGGTGGCCGATGGCAAGGTGTCGCTCATCGCGGGCGTCACGAAGGACCTCACGGGCAAGGTCAAGGCGGGCGAAATGGTGAACTTCGTCGCCCAGCAGGTGGGCGGCAAGGGCGGGGGGCGGCCCGACATGGCGCAGGCGGGGGGCACCAATCCCGCGGGGCTCAAGGATGCACTGTTGTCCCTGGAGGCTTGGCTCACCGACAGGCTCTGATTGATTCTGCCCGCACGAGGGCGCGCAAGGGGAGGCGGCATGGACGATAACCTGGGATTCTGGATTTTTGCCGCGGTCCTCTTCATCCTCGGCGTCGTATTGCCGATACGCTCCATGTTCGCGGGGCGCCGCGCGATACTGGACGCGCAGAAGCAGCGGGATAAGAACGAGGCGCTCTTCCTCTCGATGTTTCCGGAATTGCAACCCTATTACCATCCCGCGAAGCTGGTCGAGTACGTCGCAGCCCGGGCCGCGCGCAAGGCAACGAAAGGCGCCTGGCGCTGGGCGACCCCTCCCGGATTCGAGGCGGCGGCGCAAGCGGATATCGCGCCCGACCCGAAAGGCGAGCGTGTCCGGCTGCTGGACGTCGCGGGCAAGCCGATCAGCGAGTTTGTTTACGGCACGAGCCCGGAGGGCGGCGTCCTGCGAGTGGGCAAGGGCAAGCTCACCGTGGACGTCCGCAAGCCCAAGCAGCCGCGCGTGCGCTACTGGCATCCTGAGCGCGAGTTCAAATGGTCGCTGGCCGGCTGGGAGTTCAAGACGCCCGTGGCGGACGAGCCGTTCGAATCATCGTCGAGCCGCTCGAGTTTCTCGTCGGAAGGGTCGGACTCCTCGCGCTCCATCGCAACGGCGGCCGCCTTCGCGGGACTCGGGGGTACGTTCGACGGGGGCGGAGCATCGGCAGGGTGGGACGGTGCCGAGGCAAGCGCGTCGTCGGCGAGTGCGGGGGGCACAGGCGACGGCGCGGCCACGGATTCCTCCAGCGACTCGGGCGACTCCAGCAACTCCAGCGACTCCGGCGGCACCTCGTACTGATGCTCCCGGCTCCCGACTTCCTTGTTGCCCTGCCGTTGCCGGATGCGGTTGCCGATCACGCGGCAAGGCAGCCGCTGCGCGTCATCATGCCGTCGCTCGCGAGGGGCGGAGCCGAGCGGATCGTGATCGAATGGCTGTCCGCGGAGGCCGGCCGCGGTCGCGCCATCGAGCTGGCTGTCATCCACCGGCGACGGCAGGAATATTCGCTGCCTGCGGGCATCGTCGCGCTTCGGCGGGGTTCCGAAAGCGCCGAGAGTTTCGTCGATGCGATGGGGGCGCGATGGCGCGCCGCGGATGCTCCTGTCTCGGCCCACCTGGTGACCGATGCGCTGCTCGCGCGCCTGTGGGCCTGTGGTGTCCGGACGGTGCCCGTGCTCCACAACACGCGCGAGGGGTGGCGCAACGATCCCTCGTCGTGGCCGGCGGCAAGCGTACCCTTCGCGGTCGCATGTGCCGATTCGGTCCGGGCGCAGGTGGAGCAGTCCGGGTGCCTCATTCCTGTCGTCGTCATCCGCCATCGCCCCCGCGTGGGGGAGAAGGCCATTGACGAGTCTGAGCGCCGCCGCATCCGCGAAGAGTGGGGCATCGGCCCGGGCACGTTCGTTGTCGGCGTGGTCGGCGCCTTCAAGGCCCAGAAAGACCACAGCCGTGCCGTTGAGGTGCTGGCGGCCTTGCGCGCAAGGAGAAATGCCTGCCTCGTCATTCTCGGCGGGACGCTCGATCGGTCCGGTCTGGCTGAACTCGATCGGGCGGTATCGCGTGCGGTTTCGCTCGGCGTGGCAGATGCGCTTCGCCTCCCGGGGTTCGTCGATCCGATCGAGCCGTGGTACGCGGCGTTCGACGCGCTGCTCAACGTGAGCCGGCACGAGGGGCTGTCGATCGCCACCCAGGAGGCGCTGGCGGCTGGCTTGCCCGTCATCGCAACGGATGTCGGTGGCCAGGGCGAAATCGATCACTCGCGTCTGCAACTCCTTCCCGTCGATGCGCCGGCGACGGCGTTTGCGCAAAGGCTTGCGGGCCTTCCGGTTCGCGAATCCCTCTGCGCCGAACACGCTCCCCGGTTTCCGCGCGCCTGGACGCTCGCGACATCCTGGCGCAGGCAGGGCCGCGCCCGTCTCGATACGGTATTCGCCACCGCCAACCTGAATGCGGGTGGCGCGCAGCGCTCGCTCGTGAATCTTGCGACTGCGATCGCGCGAAGACATCGCTTCGCCATCGCAGTGTGCGGGGAAAGCACGCACCCCGCGTTCCCCGAGCGGCTCGCCCGGGCCGGCGTCGATTGCTTCCGGCCGGCGCCGACGGCCGATCCGTTCGACGTCGCGGAAGGAATCATCGCGCGCACCACCGCGAGCGGCGCGCGAAACATATGCTTCTGGAATGCCGACCCGGCCGTGAAGCTGCTGGTGGCGCGCTTCGCCCCACGGGGAATGAGGCTTGTCGATGCCTGTCCCGGGGCGTACGCGTACGAGGAACTCGAATCCGCGGCGACGCTTGGGGAGGTGCTCGCGTTCGGGGCGGCGGACTACTACCGGCGCCTCGATGCGCTGGTCACCAAGTTCGACGATCTCGAGCATCCCTGGTGCCGGCGGGTGGAGGTGATTCCCAATGGGGTCGCGCTTCGGGACGCCGCGGGCTCCTGCCCGGGGATGCCGAGGTTCCTGGTGAGCGGGCGCATCGCCCCGAGCAAGCGCCTCGGGACGATCCTCGAGGCTTTCTGCATTGTCGCAGCGCGCTTTCCCGGCGCGCGACTCGATATCGTGGGCCAGGCGGAGCCGCGGCACCGGGAATACCTCGACTCGCTGCATGCAACGGCTCGGGGCCTTGCGGTGACCTTCCGCGGCGCGCTTCCGGGGCTGGAATTCCTCGACGAGTCCTTCACCGCGGCGATCGTGCTGGGGACGCACCAGGGTTGTCCCAACGCCGTGCTCGAGGCGATGGCCGCCGGCATCGCCGTGATCGCGAACGCGAGCGGCGGCACGGGCGAGCTGGTGCTCCCCGGCGAGACCGGATGGCTGCTCTCCGAGGCGTGCACGCCCGCGGAACTGGCCTGCGCGCTCGGCGAGGCGGCCGACGATGCAGGGCGCTCGCATCGGCTCGGCCTGGCGGCTCGGGACAGGGCTTCGCGCCGCCACTCGCTTGAAGCCATGGCGGTGCGCTATCTTTGCCTCTTCGACCCGGTTGCGGAACGCGCGCCGGAAAACCAGGACACTGCCACGCATGCTTTCCCCCAGCTTCGCCCTGCCTGAGCACGAGCTTCGACGCACCCTCAACGACGAGGTGCACGCGCGGCCGCCTGTGCGGCTCGAAGGCGCACAGCACGTGGTCTACCTGGCCGTGCAGCACCGCCAGGAGGATCGCGCCGCGCACCGTCAGGTCCTTGCGCGGATGGCGCAGGAGGCCGGGGCATCGATCGCGCCGACAGGGGATCATGCGGTGGTGACTCTCGCCGAGGGCCTGCGCTTCAAGTGGGAGGGACACGCGGAATTTTCCAGCTACACGTTCTTCGCCGCGGGCGCGGGAGGCTTGCCGCCCGCCGCGGTGCTCGAGCGAGTCGGCTGGCCTGCGGTGGCCGAGACGATGCCCGGCCAGATCCTGGTGGCTGCCTCGATCAACCTCGTCCCCTTCAGCGGGGACACGCCGCCGGCGCAAGCGTTTCGCACCGAGGCCGATACCGTCGTGGGCGGCGCGGTGGCCGAGGGGCGAGGGTGGGCCTATACGGATTTCCGCGTTCGCGAGGACGGCTTCACTCGCTTCCTGGTGCTGAACCGGGAGATGGGGCTCGGGCAAGCGGGGCGGATGGTTCAGCGGCTCCTGGAGATCGAGACCTACCGCATGATGGCGCTGCTGGCCTTCCCCGTTGCGCGAAAGGCCGCGCCCGAGCTGGGCGCCACGGAAGCGGGGCTTGCGGCCATCGTCGAGCGCATTGCTGGCGCGGCACCGGAGGACGAAGCGCGGCTGCTCGACGACCTGACGCAGCTCGCTGCGCGCGTGGAGCACCTGCAGAGCGTCTCGCGCTTTCGCTTCGAGGCCGCCGAGGCGTACGACGCGCTCGTCATTCGCCGCCTTTCGGAACTTCGCGAGGTGCGCATTCCGGGCCTTTCCACGATCGAGGAATTCCTGCACCGGCGCCTCGCGCCCGCCATCGCCACCTGCCGCAGCACCTCGCGCCGCATCGGCAATCTCGCCGAGAGGGTGGCTCGTGCCAGTGCCCTGCTGCGCACGCGGGTGGACATAGCCCGGGAGCTTCAGAACCAGCAGCTGCTCGAGGCGATGAATCGCCGCGGCCGTATCCAGTTGCGGCTGCAGCAGGCGGTGGAGGGCCTTTCGGTCGTGGTCATCACCTATTACGGGGCCTCGCTGGTGGGCGTGCTCGCGAAGGCCGCGAAGGCCGGCGGCGTCAACTGGAATCCCGAGGTGGTGATGGGCATCGCCGTGCCCTTCATCGCGGCTGCGGTCTTCGGCGGCGTTCGCCGCCTGCGCCGGGCGCTCGAAGGCAGCGAGCGGGGAAGCGCATGAGCGCCGAGGCATTCACCTTCTGTCCTCGCTGCGCCAGGCCGCTTTCCGAGCGCGCCATCGCGGACGAGGACGGCGGGAGCCTCATGCGTCGCGCGTGCTCCGACGATGCCTGCGGATACGTCCAGTGGGGGAACCCGGTGCCCGCCGTCGGAGCGTTGGTCGAGCACGAGGGCGAGATCATCCTGGCGCGCAATCGCGCGTGGCCGCAGGGGTGGTTCGCGCTCGTGACCGGCTACCTCGAGGCGTGCGAGGACCCGAAGGCAGCCGTGGTGCGGGAGGTGAAGGAGGAGCTCGGCCTCGACGTGGTCGCGACGCACCTCATCGGGAACTACATCTTCGAGCGCAAGAACGAGGTCATGCTCTGCTACCACGCGGTGGCTACCGGCACGGTGACGCTGGGCGCAGAGCTGGTCGAATACCGCCGCCACGCGCCGGCGAATTTGAAGCCGTGGCCGCGCGCCACCGGCTTCGCGGTGGCCGACTGGATGCGCGCCCGCGACCTGCCCTTCGAATTCGTCGACTTCAAGGCGGCCAACCCGCCCCGGAAATGAATCCATGAGCACGACTTGCCGATGAATCGCCGCGATCCCATCCCGCGTGAAGGCGCGGCACGAATCGCGGGCTACCTGCACTTCGGGGCTGGCCCAGGTCGAGGGCCACGAGGAGGAGGTGGCCCTGGCGGTCGCCGACTTGCTCGAGGCCATGGGGGAGGCGGTGGCGATCGACGACCCCGGGTCGCTCTACACCTATCCGGTGCCGATGCTGGCCGAGGACGGCGCATGCTCGATGCTTGACGAACTGGCGCCGGTGCCCTACGACCTCACGGGCATCCTGGGAGGCCGTGGCGAGCAGGCCACGCGCCGCCTGGCGCTCCTCGAGCGCCTGGTGGAGCGCGCCCAGGAGACGACGGGATCCGACTGGGTCGGCATCTACCAGCGCCGCGCGAATGCGGCGGGCGAGCCGGTCCTCGTGAAGCTGTCCTATGTCGGACGGCCGAGCCGCGCCGAGTTTCCGCTCACGCCGGAGTTCGCCGCGGGCAGCACCAACAGCTCGGTCGGGCTCACCGGGCGCGCCCTGGTGATCGACGACGTGAAGGAGCACCTGAAAGCAGGCGGCGGCTTCTACGTGTGCGACGACCAGGTCCAATCGGAGGCGTGCCTGCCGCTCCTGGACGAGGCGCGCAACGTGGTCGGCATCGTCGATGCCGAAGCGAAGCCGCGCTCGTTCTACGGCCCGGTCCGGCTGGCCACGCTCGCGGCGCTGGCCATCGTTGCTTCTGCCGCGCTCCCCTGAACGGCGGCTATTTCTTCGCCGGCATCATGTCGGTGATCGAACCTTCCGCGATCTCGGCGCCGAAGAAAATGGTCTCCGACAGCGTCGGGTGCGGATGGATGGTGAGGCCGATGTCCTCGGCGTCCGCGCCCATCTCGAGGGCCAGGACGGTCTCCGCGATGAGTTCGCCCGCGTTGATGCCGACGATTCCCGCGCCCAGGATGCGCTTCGAGCCCTTCTCGAACAGTATCTTCGTGATGCCTTCCTCGCGGCCCATGCCGATTGCGCGGCCGCTCGCGGCCCACGGGAACACGGCCTTCTCGTATTCCACGCCCTTCGCCTTTGCCTCGGGCTCCGAGAGCCCCATCCAGGCGATCTCCGGATCGGTGTAGGCCACGCTCGGGATCGTGCGCGCCTCCCACACGTGATGCGCCATGCCGGCGATCACCTCCGCCGCGAGCTTGCCCTCGTGCGTCGCCTTGTGCGCGAGCATGGGCTCGCCCACGATGTCGCCGATGGCGTAGATGTGCGGCACGTTGGTGCGCATCTGGTTGTCGACGGGAATCCATCCGCGGTCGTTCACGGCGACGCCCGCCTTTTCCGCGGCGATGTTCTTCCCGTTGGGCCGGCGGCCGACGGCCAGCAGGATGCGGTCGTAGGTTTCCGGCGCCGGGGCCGGAGATGCACCGTCGGCGCTTTCGAATGTGGCGCGCAGTCCTTCCTTCGCCGCCTCGACCTTCGCGACCTTGGTCTTCAGCAGGATCTTCTCGTAGCGCTTCTCGATGCGCTTCGCGAGCGGTTTCACGATGTCGGGATCCGCGCCGGGAATGAGCCGGTCCATGAACTCGACCACGGTCACCTTCGAACCGAGCGCGTCGTACACCGTCGCCATTTCCAGGCCGATGATGCCGCCGCCGATGATGAGAAGGCGCTTCGGGACGTCCTTCAGCTCCAGCGCGCCCGTGGAATCCATCAGGCGCGGGTCGTCGTAGGGCAGGCCGGGAATCTTCGCCGACTGCGAGCCGGCCGCGATGATGCAGTGGTCGAAGGAGACCACCTTGCGCCCGTCCTTCGTCTCGACCTCGAGCGTATGCGGCGAGGCGAACTGCGCGCGGCCCTCCACGACCGTCACCTTGCGCGCCTTGGCCAGCCCCGAAAGACCCTTGGTGAGCTTGGCCACCACCCCGTCCTTGAACTTGCGCACGCCGTCGAGATCGATCTTCGGCTCGCCGAAGGACACGCCGTGGTGCGCCATGTCCTGGGCATCGGCGATGACCTTGGCCGCATGCAGCAGCGCCTTCGACGGGATGCACCCGACGTTCAGGCACACGCCGCCCAGCGTGGCATAGCGCTCGACCAGGACGACCTTCCTGCCGAGGTCGGCCGCGCGGAATGCCGCGGTGTAGCCGCCGGGGCCGGCGCCCAGGACGAGGACCTCCGCGTGCAGGTCCGCGTCCAGGCTCGCCAGTGTCGAGGTCAGGGCTTCGCGCAGCGAGGCCTGTCCACCCGGCGGCGGCTTCCGCGAGGCTGCCGGGGCGGGCGCCGCGGCAGCGGGGGCCGCGGCGGAAGCCGCCGGCGCCTGGGCCGCCTCCGCGCTCTCGAGCAGCAGGATCACCGAGCCTTCGGAGAGACGGTCGCCCACCTTGACCTTGAGTTCCTTCACCGTGCCCGAATGCGTCGAGGGCACCTCCATCGTCGCCTTGTCGGATTCGAGCGTGACGAGGGACGCCTCCTTCTTCACCTCATCGCCCGGCTTCACGAGGATTTCGATCACCGGGACGTCCTTGAAGTCGCCGATGTCGGGGACCTTGATCTCGAGGGTGGCCATGGCGCCGGTCCTCCTAGAGCATGCCGCGCCGCAGGTCGGCGATGACCTGGGCGAGGTAGGTGGTGAAGCGCGCGGCCGCAGCGCCGTCGATCACGCGGTGGTCGTAGGAAAGCGAGAGCGGCATCATGAGGCGTGGCGTGAATTCCTTTCCGTTCCACACCGGCTTCATCGCGGCCTTCGAGACCCCGAGGATCGCCAGCTCCGGCGCGTTGATGATCGGCGTAAACGCCGTGCCGCCTATGCCGCCGAGCGACGAGATGGTGAAGGTGCCGCCCTGCATGTCCGCGGGGCCGATCTTGCCCTCGCGCGCCCTGGCGGCGAGCTCGCCCGTTTCCTTCGCGATCTCGATCACACCCTTCTTGTCGGCATCCTTGAGCACCGGCACGACGAGGCCGTTGGGCGTGTCGGCGGCGAATCCGATGTGCCAGTAATGCTTGAGGACGAGGTTGTCGCCGTCGAGGGAGGCATTGAACTGGGGGTATTTCTTCAGGGCCGCCACGCAGGCCTTGATGAGGAAGGCGAGCGGCGTCACCTTGGTGCCCGACTTCGCGCCCTCCTCGTTCACGCGTGCGCGAAATTGCTCCAGGTCGGTGATGTCGGCCTCGTCGAACTGCGTGACGTGCGGAATCATCACCCAGTTGCGCGCGAGAACAGGCCCAGAGATCTTCTTGATGCGCGAAAGCGGCTGCGCTTCCACGGGACCGAACTTCGCGAAATCGACCTTGGGCCAGGCGGGCAGTCCGAGATCCGCGAATCCGGCTCCCGCCGCGCTTGTCTTTCCGGAAAGCGCTGCCTTCACGAACGCCTGGACGTCTTCCTTGAGGATGCGCTCCTTCGGGCCCTGGCCTTTCACTTGCGCGAGGTCCACGCCCAGTTCGCGCGCGAAGCGACGCACGCCCGGGCTGGCATGCGACGGCACGCCCGCGCCGATGTCCGGCTCGGTGGGCACGGGCGCAGGCCGGGTCGCCGGAGGCGGCAATGGAGCCGGAGCGGATGCCGAGGCAGCCGGGGCCGGAGCAACTGGGACCGGAGCAGCAGGGGTGGGCGAGGGCGCCGCTGCCGCCGGAAGCTTCGCAGGCGCTGCATCGGAGGATTCCATGATGAGCACGAGGCTGCCTTCGCTCAGCTTGTCCCCGATCTTCACCCGGAGTTCCTTCACCACGCCGGCGGCGGGCGCGGGAACCTCCATGGTGGCCTTGTCGCTCTCGAGCGTGACGAGCGAATCCTCCTTCTTCACCGTGTCGCCGGTTTTCACCAGCACTTCGATCACAGGCACGTCCTTGAAATCCCCGATGTCGGGGACCTTGACCTCGATGGCCGCCAAGGCTCTCTCCTCAGTTGTCGTTCGTATTCGGGCGCTGGCGGTCAGACTGTCCAGGGCGCGGGTTTCTCGGTGTCGATGCCGTACTTCGCGATCGCCTCGGCTACCTTCGCGACCGGGATCTCGCCGTCCTCGGCCAGGGCCTTGAGGGCGGTCACCACGACATAGTGACGGTCCACTTCGAAGAAGCGGCGCAGGTTCTCGCGTGAATCGCTGCGGCCGAAGCCGTCGGTCCCGAGCGCCTTGTAGCGGCGCGGAACGAATTCGCGGATCTGGTCGGCGAACGCGCGCACGTAGTCGGTGGAGGCGACTACCGGGCCCTTCGTTCCGGCGAGGCACTCTTCCACGTGGGACAGGCGCGGCTTTTCCGTCGGGTGCAGGAGGTTCCAGCGGGCCGTGGCGATGCCGTCGCGGCGAAGTTCGGTGAAGCTGGGGCAGCTCCAGAGGTCGGACGCCACGCCCCAGTCGGCCGCCAGCAGGTCCGCAGCCGCGATCACTTCGCGAAGGATGGTGCCGCTGCCGAGCAGCTGCACGCGCGGCCCCTTTGCGCCGCCGCCGCCGGGCAGCTTGTACATCCCCTTGAGGATGCCCTCGCGTGCGCCCTCCGGGAGCGCAGGATGCTCGTAGTTCTCGTTCATCACGGTGACGTAGTAGAAGACGTCCTCCTGGTCCTCGATCATGCGGCGAAGGCCGTCCTGGATGATCACGACGACCTCGTAGGCGAAGGTGGGATCCCACGAGCGGCAGTTGGGGATCATCGAGGAGAGGATGTGGCTGTGTCCGTCCTCGTGCTGCAGGCCTTCGCCGTTGAGCGTGGTCCGCCCGGCGGTGGCGCCGAGCAGGAACCCGCGCGCGCGCATGTCGCCCGCGGCCCACACCAGGTCGCCTGTGCGCTGCAGGCCGAACATCGAGTAGAAGATGAAGAAGGGAATCATCGGCACATTGTTCGTCGAGTACGACGTGGCCGCCGAAATCCAGGAGCACATGGCGCCGGCCTCGTTGATGCCTTCCTGGAGGATCTGGCCGTTCTTGTCCTCCTTGTAGAACATGAGCTGGTCGCTGTCCTCGGGCTCGTAAAGCTGGCCCACGGAGGAATAGATCCCGAGCTGGCGGAAGAGCCCTTCCATGCCGAACGTGCGCGATTCGTCCGGCACGATCGGCACGATGTTGCGGCCGATGTTCTTGTCCCTCACGAGCGTCGTGAGCATGCGCACGAAGGCCATCGTGGTGGAGTTCTCGCGCCCCTCGGCCGTGGCCTCGAGCAGCGGCTTGAAGCTTTCCAGCTTCGGCGCGTCCATGCTGAAGGTGCGGCGGCGGCGCTGCGGGATGGAGCCGCCGAGCCGCGTGCGCGTCTCGTGCAGGTACTTCATTTCCGGCGAATCGTCGGCCGGCTTGAAGTAGGGCAGGTCGCCGAGCCGGTCATCGCCGATCGGAATGGCGAACCGGTCGCGGAACTGGCGCAGCACTTCCAACGGCATCTTCTTGGCCTGGTGGGCGACGTTCTTGCCTTCGCCGACAGCTCCCATGCCGTAGCCTTTCACCGTCTTGGCCAGGATGACCGTGGGCTGGCCGCGGTGGTTCACCGCCGAGTGATAGGCAGCGTAGATCTTGTGCGGGTCGTGGCCGCCCCGATTCAGGCGCCAGATGTCTTCGTCGGACATGTTGGCGACCATCGCCTTCAGCTGCGGATACTTGCCGAAGAAGTGCTCGCGCACGTACGCGCCGTCCCGGCTCTTGAACTTCTGGTACTCGCCATCGACCGCTTCCTCCATGCGGTCGAGGAGGATGCCCTTCTTGTCCTTGGCCAGGAGCGGGTCCCAGTAGGAGCCCCAGATGATCTTGAGCACGTTCCAGCCCGCGCCCCGGAAGTGGGTCTCCAGCTCCTGGATGATCTTGCCGTTGCCTCGCACCGGCCCGTCCAGGCGCTGCAGGTTGCAGTTCACCACGAACACCAGGTTGTCGAGTCCCTCTCGCGCCGCCATCCCGATCGCACCCATCGACTCCGGCTCGTCCATCTCGCCGTCGCCCATGAAGGCCCAGACCTTGCGCCCCGTCGTCTTGGCGAGGCCGCGATCCTCGAGGTAGCGCAGGAACCGGGCCTGATAGATCGCCTGGATGGGCCCCAGGCCCATCGAAACGGTCGGGAACTGCCAGAAGTCCGGCATCAACCAGGGGTGCGGGTAGGAGGAAATTCCCTTTCCGCCGACTTCCTGGCGGAACATGTCGAGCTGCGCCTCGCTGAGCCTTCCCTCGAGGTAGGCGCGCGCGTACACGCCCGGCGAGGAGTGCCCCTGGATGTAGATGAGGTCGCCCCCGTGGCTCTCGGTGGGTGCATGCCAGAAGTGGCTGAAGCCCACGTCGTAGAGGGTCGCGGCGGAGGCAAAGCTCGCGATGTGTCCGCCCAGCTCGAGGTCCTTGCGGCCGGCGCGCAGTACCATCGCCACGGCATTCCAGCGCACGATGTTGCGCAGGCGATTCTCGATTTCCATGTCGCCCGGCAGCGGTGCTTCGAGGTGCGGCGGAATGGTGTTGATATAGGCGGTGTTCGCGCTGTAGGGCAGGTTCACGCCCGAGCGGCGCGCCTTGTCGATGAGGTGTTCGAGAAGGAAGTGCGCGCGATCCGGGCCTTCAACGGCGAGAACGGCTTCCAGCGCGTCCACCCACTCCTGGGTTTCCGACGGGTCGATGTCTTGCGGGCGGTCCATGATGGCCTCGGGAGGGGGCGTTCGTGTAGGCGAAATTGCGCGAAAGGGGTCCATTAGACCGAATCGCATAATCGCTGGCAACCTGCGCCGTTCCGGGCAAACTGGCCGTTTTCCCGGGGGAGCGGCGGGGACCCGGCCCAGGGGCTGGAAGCGCCCTTCGCGCGAGAAGTCCCTAGACAAATCAGGGACATCGGGCCGACAATCGGGATTGTTTCTCAAAAAAGCTTTTTAAGTTATTATAAAAACGGGTTTTTGCACTTTTCGTCAGGGAGGCCGGACGGGCCTTCACCCGGCTGCAGCCGCAGAAAGGGCGGGTGCGTCTGGGCGCCCGTGACCGGTAACCACAAGAATCGAGAACGCAATGGACCATCGGGCGCACCGGAAAGGGGAGAGCGGAGCGCGAAGCGCGAGCCAGGAGGCCGCGCGGGTGCTCACGCTGCCCAGTGCCTGTCGGAGTGACGGGACGTGAATCTCTCGCAGGCGCTGCAGAGCGCAAGCCTCACCGACCCCGGGCGGGTCCGCGACCACAACGAGGATTGTGTCGAGCTGCGGCCGGAGATCGGCCTGTACGTCCTTGCGGACGGGATGGGTGGATACAATGCCGGCGAGGTCGCCAGCGGCATGGCGACCTCGTTGATCGCGGACGGGATGGCGGAAGCGTGGGTCCCCAGGGACGTGGACCGGCTGTCGCGCGAGGAGGCGATGGCGCTCGCCGACCGCCTCGTCAGGGAACAGATCGCGCGCGCCAACACCGCCATCTTCACCACCTCTCAGAACAACCCGGAATGCGCGGGGATGGGCACCACCCTCGTCGTCTGCCTGTTCTACGACGGCTTCCTCAGCGTGGCCCACATCGGCGATTCGCGGCTCTACCGGCTTCGCGGCGAGGCGATGGAACAGGTGACGCGCGACCATTCCCTGCTCCAGGAGCAGCTGGACTCGGGGCTCATCACGCCGGAGGAAGCAAAGCTTTCCCAGAACAAGAACCTCGTCACCAAGGCGCTCGGCATCGATCCCGCCGTGGAGCCCGAGTTGCACGTCTACGAGACCGAGGCGGACGACGTCTACCTGCTGTGCTCGGACGGGTTGAGCGACATGGTGGAAGACGAGGAGATCAGGCTCACGCTCATCACGCTGCGGTCCAACCCGAGCCTGACCGTCCAGCAGCTGGTACAGGCGGCCAACGACAACGGCGGCCGTGACAACATCTCGGCGATGCTCGTTCGCGTCGCCGAACCCTACGCCGTGGCGCGCGGCTGGCTCGCGCGATTCAAGGCATTATTCAGGTAATTCGCAAGGAAACCGACCATGGCCAAGCTGATATTGAGTGTCGATGGGCAGGTGCTGAAGGAGCACACGCTCTCCAAGGAGCGCACCTTGATCGGGAGGAAGCCCCATAACGACATCCAGATCGACAACCTCGCGGTCAGTGGCGAGCACGCGGCGATCATCACGATCCTGAACGACTCGTTCATCGAGGACCTGGGCAGCACCAATGGCACCATGGTGAACGGGAAGCCCGTCAAGAAGCACTTCCTCCAGGCGAACGACGTCATCGAGATCGGCAAGCACAAGCTCAAGTACTTCAACGACGCCCCGTCGCAGACGGGCCCGGCCGACTTCGAGAAGACGATGATCATCCGCAGCCCGTCGAAGCCGGCTGCCCCGGCCCCGGCTCCCGCTCCGACTCCTGCCGCGGCGCAGACCTCGCCTCCCGCGCCGGCCCCGGAAAGGGTGTCGAGCGACACGGTGACGAACATGAAGGCGATGGCGCCCGAGGTGGTCAGGCCGGCGGCGGCGCCTGTCGCCCCCACGGCGCATGCCGACCATGCCCCCCTGCCCGACGCCGCGATCCAGGTGCTTTCCGGCGCCGCCGCCGGTCGCACGCTCGACCTGACCAAGAACCTCACCACGATCGGCAAGCCCGGGTTGCAGGTCGCCGTCATCACCAAGCGGCCCAACGGCTACTTCATCACCCACGTCGAGGGGGCGAGCTACCCGAACCTCAACGGGACGTCGCTGGGTGCCCAGGCGCACCTCCTGGGCGACCACGACATGATCGAGATCGCCGGGGTGAAGATGGAGTTCTTTTTCAAGCCGTAGGCGCCCTGGCGGGGGTTTCGGCGGGCGGCAGCCGGCCCGGCACCGCGAACTGTGCAATGCCGCATACCCGGCGCGGCCTTTTTCGCCAATAATGGCCCGTGAATCCCGGGCCTGGGGCCCGGCCGGCGCCGTGGCTCGCGGGCCGGAAACAATCCCGTGAGCAAGGGCCGAGGTCAGGAGATGCGGATCAGGGTTCTGGGGTGCAGCGGCGGCATCGGCGGGAGCCTGCGGACCACCGCATTCCTCGTCGATGACGACATCCTCGTCGACGCCGGGACAGGCGTGGGCGACCTGCCCCTCGAGAGCCTTGCGAAGATCGACCACATATTCGTGAGCCATTCGCACCTCGACCACGTGACCAGCATCCCGTTCCTCGTGGATACCGTGTGCTGGATGCGCGGCAGCCCGATTGTCGTCTACGGGATCAAGGAAACGCTGGATATCCTTCGCGCCCACGTCTTCAACTGGAAGGTCTGGCCGGACTTCACGCAGATACCCGATGGCGACAATCCGTTCATGAAGTACCGGGAGATCCAGGTCGGCGAGACGATGCAGATGGGTGAGCGGCGGATCACCGCGATCCCGGCCAACCACACGGTGCCCGCAGTGGGGTATCTTCTCGACAGCGGGCGGGCAAGCCTCGCCTATTCCGGCGACACGACGATGAACGACGGCCTCTGGAAGGCGGTGAACGCGGCCGCGAACCTGCGTTACCTCATCATCGAGACGGCGTTCTCGAACAAGGAACGCGACATCGCGGTTGCCTCGAAGCACCTGTGCCCGGACATGCTGGCGCGGGAACTGGAGAAGATGCATGCCCGGCCGGAGGTGTTCATCTCCCACCTCAAGCCCGGGGAAGGGGCGCTCACGATGAAGGAGGTCTCCGAGACCGCAGGACGCTGGCGGCCCCGGATGCTGGAAAACAATCAGGAGTTCACGCTCTAGCGCGAGCGGCGCGGGAACATTCGGGAATGGCAGTCACCACAGATCGGCAGGTGCACACATGAGCGCAGTCCTCGAACCCAAGGTGCCGCAGGCTTCGGCCGGCGCGGCGGACGTTGCCGTCAAGCTGGCCTTCTCCAAGAAGATCCAGGCGGTCACGAACCGGATCCACTCCACGAACAACGTCGACGAGATCATTCTCGAGGTCTCGCGCGACATCTGCCAGCTGTTCGAGGCGGACCGGATGACGATCTACACGATGAGCGAGGACCTCCAGTCCATCGTGTCGAAAGTGAAGACCGGACTCAATTCCTTCAAGGACATCAAGCTGCCGATCTCGGAATCGTCGCTCGCCGGCTTCTGCGCGCTGCACAAGCGCCACATGAACATCAAGGACGTGTATGACGACGCGGAGCTCAGGCAGTTCTCGCCCAACCTGGCGTTCCTGAAGGCCGTGGACCAGCGCACGGGATACCGCTCCAAGCAAATGCTCATCGCGCCCATCCTCGGCGGCGACTCGGGCACGGAACTCATGGGGGTGCTGCAGCTCATCAACAGCCTGTCGGGGCAGCCGTTCAGCTCGCTGCACGACGAAGGCGTGATGGAACTCGCCAAGACGCTCGCCATCGCGTTCCGCGTCCGCCAGCAGATGCCGGGGCAGATCGCCTCCAAGTTCGAGTACCTCGTCATCGACAGCATCATCCAGGCCGGCGAGCTCGATCTCGCCACCAAGGCCGCGCGGCGCAAGAACAAGAACGTCGAGGACATCCTCATCGACGAGTTCCAGGTGAAGTCGGCCGCGATCGGTGCCGCGCTTTCAAAGTTCTTCAGTGTCGAGTACGAGGCGCACAAGGCCGACCGCATCAAGCCTCTCGACCTGCTGAAGAACCTGAAGCGCGAGTACTGCGAGGCCAACCAGTGGATCCCGCTGGAGGACTCGAAGGCGGGAATCATCGTCGTGGCCACGGACCCCGAGCGCGTGCGCAACTCGCGCATGGTCGAGAACGTGTTCCCGCGGGCGAAGATCGTCTTCAAGGTCACCACGCAGCGCGATTTCGCGCAGCTCCTCACCCACTACTTCGGCGGCGCCGCCGACAGCGGCATGAGCAGCGAATCGATCGGCGACCTGCTCTCCAACCTCGACGACGAGGAGGATCCCGGCTCGATCGGCGCGGACGACGTTTCCGCGGCCGCCGACAACGAGCTGGTGAAGCTCGTGAACAAGATCATCGTGGACGCCTACAACCAGGGGGCGTCCGACATCCACATCGAGCCCCTGCCCGGCAAGGGCAAGACCGGCGTCCGGTTCCGGAAGGACGGCTCGCTCAATAACTACATCGAGGTCCCGGCTTCCTACCGTCAGGCGCTGGTCACCCGCCTGAAGATCATGTGCGACCTCGACATCTCGGAGAAGAGGAAGCCGCAGGACGGAAAGATAAAGTTCAAGAAATTTGGACCCCTCGACATCGAGCTTCGCGTCGCGACCATTCCCACGGCCGGGGGCGTCGAGGACATCGTGATGCGCATCCTCGCAGCCGGCGAGCCGATCCCGCTGGAAAAGCTCGGCGTGCTGCCGGCGAACATGGATCGCCTGAAGGCCTGCGTCTCGAAGCCCTATGGCCTGTTCTTCGTCTGCGGCCCGACGGGTTCCGGCAAGACCACGACGCTGCACTCCGTGCTCGGCTTCCTCAATACCGTCGACACGAAGATCTGGACCGCCGAAGACCCGGTTGAAATTACGCAGAAGGGGCTGCGCCAGTGCCAGGTGAACCCCAAGGCGGGTTTCACCTTCGCCACGGCCATGAAGGCGTTCCTGCGCGCGGACCCGGACATCATCATGGTGGGTGAGATGCGTGACAAGGACACCACCGCGATCGGCATCGAGGCTTCCCTCACGGGCCACCTGGTGTTCGCGACCCTGCACACGAACTCCGCTCCGGAATCGATCATCCGCCTGCTCGACATGGGCATGGATCCCTTCAACTTCGCCGACGCGCTCCTGGGCATCCTCGCCCAGCGCCTTGCCAAGCGCTTGTGCAAGTGCAAGGAGGCATACACGCCCGGCCAGGACGAGATCAAGCATTTCATCACCGAGTACTGCGAGGAGCTGCGCAACACCGAGGAGTTCAAGAACGACCCCAATGCGGGCTACAAGAAGGTCTTCGACCGTTTCCAGAAGGACTACGGCTTCGGCAAGCCCGACTTTGTGCTGTCCAAGCCCAAGGGGTGCGACATCTGCGGCGGCTCCGGCTACAAGGGCCGGGTCGGCCTGCACGAACTCATGGTCGGCAGCGACCCGGTGAAGAAGATGATCCAGGAACACGCCCGCGTGGCCCAGCTCTTCGCGCAGGCGCTCTCCGACGGCATGCTCACCCTCAAGATGGACGGGATGGAAAAGGTGCTACAGGGCATCACGGACATGAAGCAGGTGAGGGCGGTCTGCATCAAATGACGCCGCAGGCGGGGCAGGCGAGGCTCGATGTTCCGGCCCCCACGCTGGAGGACCTGAAGCATTCCCTCGAGACGCATTTCCTCACCAAGCTCGAGTACCTCAACGCGATCGGGATTGCGCTCTCCCAGGAGCGCGACATCAACCGGCTGCTGGAGACCATCCTGGTCGCGGCCAAGAACCTCACGCGCGCGGACGGCGGCACCCTCTACCGGCTGGTCGACGACAAGCTGCAGTTCGAGATCCTGAGGAACGACAGCCTTTCCATCTCGATGGGCGGCACCTCCGGCAATGCCGTCCCGTTCTACCCCATCCCCCTGCACGACAAGGATGGAAACCCGAACCGGACGATGATCGCCGCCTACGCGGCCCTGAACGACCGTACGGTGAACATCGCCGACGCCTATACGGCCGAGGGTTTCGACTTTTCCGGCACGCGCAACTTCGACAAGCGCACCGGCTACCGCTCGACCTCCTTCCTCACGGTGCCGATGAAGAACCACGAGGGCGAGATCATCGGGGTGCTCCAGCTGCTCAATGCCATCGACGCCGAGACGGGAAAGGTCACGGTGTTCAGCGACGAGGACCGGCGGCTGGCGGAGTCGCTCGCCTCCCAGGCCGCGATCGCGCTGACCAACCGCCTCCTCATCCAGCAGCTCGAGGTGCTGTTCGAATCCCTCATCGAGCTCATCAACACCGCGATCGACGACAAGAGCCCCTATACGGGCGGGCACTGCAAGCGCGTGCCCACGCTCACCATGATGCTTGCGGAAGCCGCGAACACGGCGTCCCAGGGACCGCTCGCCTCGTTCCGCATGACTGACAAGGACCGCTACGAGCTGAAGATCGCCGGGTTGCTGCACGACTGCGGCAAGATCACGACGCCGGTGCACGTCGTGGACAAGGCCACGAAGCTGCAGACCATCTACGACCGCATCGACCTCCTCGACACGCGCTTCGAGGCGCTCAAGCGGGAAGCCGAGGTCGCGATGCTGCGGGCCACGCTCGCCGCGCGGGGTGCGCTCGACGCCTCCTCGGAGCAGCGCGCGCGCGAGGACTTCGAGGTGAAGATCCGGCAATACGACGACGACCGGGAGTTCCTGCGGCGCACCAACGTCGGCGGCGAGCGCATGAGCGCCGAGGACCAGGCGCGCGTCTCGCGCATCGCGCAATACACCTGGACAGGGCCGCGCGGCGTGCCGGAGCGTTTCCTTTCCCGGGACGAGGAGGCGAACCTGAACATTCCCTACGGAACGCTCAACGCGCAGGAGCGCGAGATCATCAACCACCATATCGTGGCCACGATCAAGATGCTGGAGGCCCTGCCGTGGCCCCGCCACCTCATGAACGTCCCGGAGTACGCCGGCGGGCACCACGAGCGCATGGACGGGAAGGGTTACCCGAAAGGGCTCACGCGGCCGCAGATGAGCGTGCAGGCCCGCATCATGGGCATTGCCGACATCTTCGAGGCCCTCACCGCCAAGGACCGCCCCTACAAGCCCGGCAAGACGCTCTCCGAATCGCTCTCGATCCTGGGCAAGTTCAAGGAAAACGGCCACATCGACCCGGACCTCTTCGACATCTTCCTGAAGGAGCGGGTCTATCTTCGCTACGCGCAGGAGTTTCTCGATCCCGAGCAGATCGACGAAGTCGATCCCGCCAGGATCCCGGGCAACCCCGGCTAGCGGCACGAATCTTGCCTCTTCCGGGGGCGTTCCACCACCTACCTGTCCCACATCCCATGACGAAACGCATTCCCGTCGGCGTCTTCTTCGCGCTGTTCACCATTTCCGGATTCGCCGGCCTCATCTACGAATCGATCTGGAGCCACTACCTCAAGCTCTTCCTCGGGCACGCCGCCTACGCGCAGACGCTCGTGCTCGCGATATTCATGGGCGGGATGGCGCTCGGCTCCTGGCTGGTCAGCCGCTATACCGGGCGGATCAGGAACCTCCTGCTGGGCTATGCCATCGCCGAGCTATTCATCGGCATCCTCGCGATTGCCTTCCACCGCGTCTTCGTCTCGGTCACCGGATGGGCGTTCGATTCGGTGCTTCCGGCGCTCGGCGGAACCGGGGCGGTAGACCTCTTCAAATGGACGCTCGCCTCGGCGCTCATCCTGCCGGCCTCGGTACTGCTGGGCACGACGTTCCCGCTCATGAGCGCGGGCATCATGCGCGTCTATCCGCAGGAGGGCGGGCGGGCGCTCTCGATGCTCTACTTCACCAACAGCTTCGGCGCGGCGGTCGGGGTGCTCGCGAGCGGCTTCTACCTGATCGAGAAAGTGGGCCTGCCCGGGGCGATGCTCACCGCGGGGCTCCTCAACGTGACGCTCGCCTTTGCCGTCTGGCTCATCACGAAGCGGATCGAGGTCGCCGGGGAATCCGTCGCCGCGCCGGCGAGCGGTGGCGGGGAAGGCGGCAAGCGCATTTTCCGGCTGATGATCGTGCTCGCTTTCGCGACGGGCGGTGCCTCGTTCGCCTACGAGATCGCGTGGATCCGCATGCTGAGCCTGGGGCTGGGAGCCTCCTCGCACGCCTTCGAGGTGATGCTGTCCGCCTTCATCCTCGGGATGTCGATGGGAGGGCTCGTTCTGCGGCTCATCCCGAATGCCTTTCGCGACGACCTGAAGTGGCTGGCGGGGATCCTCGTGGCCAAGGGCGTCTTCGCGGTCGGGGCGCTGGGCGTCTATGGCGCAGTGATGGATTTCGTGGCCTGGACGATGCGCGCGGTTGCGCCAACCGCCGAGGGCTACGTGATGATGAACGTGTCCGGCCTCGTCGCCTCGATGATGGTGATGTTCCCCGCCGCCTTCTGCGCCGGGATGACGCTTCCGCTCGCCACGAACGCGCTTCTCGTTCGTCGGCACGGCGAAGCGTCCATTGGCCGGATCTACGGCGCCAACACGGCGGGGTGCATCGTGGGTGCGGCCTTCGCGACCCATGTGGGCATGGAAGCATTCGGCGTGAAGGGTCTGACCGGCCTGGGTGCGATCGCGGACCTCGCGATGGCGGCGGCCGTTTTCGCCATCGGAATGCGCATCAACATCCGCACGGCGTTCGCGGCTGCTGCCGCCGTTGCCGCCGCGGCCGTGGCGATGTACGCCGCAAGCGACCTGGACGAACTCAAGATGGCCTCCGGCGTGTTCCGCTACGGCACGTTCCTGTCGCCTGAGAACGCTCGCGTCGTGTTCTACCGCGATGGCAAGACCGCGACCATTTCCGTGATCGACATCCGCAACTCGCGAAGCATCCGCACCAACGGCAAGCCCGACGCTTCCATTGAATTCCACAACCGCACGCGCCCTTCGAGCGACGAGCCGACGATGGTCCTGGCCGGGACCCTCCCGTTCGCCTTCAAGCCCGATGCGAAGCGCGTGGCGAACATCGGATTCGGTTCCGGGCTCACGACGCACGCCGTGCTCGGCAGCCCCGCGGTCGCGGTCGTCGACTCCATCGAGATCGAGCGCATGATGATCGAGGGCGCGCGCCTCTACGACCCCTTCAATCGCCGCGCCTACCACGACCCGCGAAACCGGTTCCAGATCGACGACGCGAAGACCTTCTTCGCATCGCACGGAACGAAGTACGACGTGATCATCTCGGAGCCGTCCAACCCGTGGGTGAGCGGTGTGTCGTCGCTCTTTTCCGAGGAGTTCTATGCGCACGTCGGCCGGCACCTCGTGGACGACGGCCTGCTTGTCCAGTGGGTGCAGATCTACGAGATCAATTTCGACCTCATGGCGTCCATCGTGAAGGCGCTCGGAAACCACTTCGGAGACTACGAGCTGTTCACCTCCGGCACGGGGGATATCCTGATCGTGGCCACGAAGGCGCGCAAGCTCCCGGCGATGGTCGATGCGCCGTTCCGCTTCCCGGACATGTCGCGCGACCTGGCGAGCCTCGGTTATCGCTCCCTTGCGGACTTCGAGATGTCGCGCGTCGGTTCACGGCGTGCCCTCGAGCCGCTGTTCCGCTCGGGCATCTACCCGGCGAACTCCGACTACTTCCCGATGATCGACACCCGCGCCGCAAAGGCCCGTTTCATGCATCAGAGCGCGACCGAGCTGGGAGCGCTGTCGCAGGGTTACGTTGCCTTCGCGGCGTTGTTTTCGCGCGACGCGCGGTACGACCCCCGCACCCTCGACCCCTCGTGGAAGGTGGTCAACCGGACGGCGATGAGCGCCCTCACGGCGAAGCTGTCCTGGCAAGCCTTCCTCTCGCCCGCCGATGCGGGCGTCGTCGGAATCGAGCCGCGTTACGCGATGCAGTTGAAGTTGATGCGTGACGGGTTGGCCGACTGCTCGGCGCAGCCTGAAATGTGGGTGGACATGGCCGAGGACCTTTACCGGACCACGATTCCCTATCTCGACGCGCCCGCGCACAAGGAGCTCTACGCGCGCATCTCCGGTTCGCGGTGCTACCACCAGTTGCCGGCCATCGATCGCGACCGCGTCGATCTCCAGAACGCGATGGCGATGCGCGACTCGGGGCACGCTGTGGCCCTGGCCGAGAAGCTCCTGGGATCGGGACGCGAGTGGACGAAGGCGGACCGGGCGCAGCTCCTGTTCATCGCGGCGTCAGGGCGGCTGGCCGCGGGCGACATCGCCGGCGCGAAAGCGCTGTGGGTCCGGCATGGTGACGCCGTCGAACCGCGGCAACTCGATCACCTTGCCATCCGGTTGCTGCTCTCCTGGATGGATCCGGAATATCTCGGTCGACCGGCGACGGCGGGCGACGACAAGGCCTCCAAAAACTGACGATCCTGGGCACATTGTGCCCCGCGGGTTTCGGTCTTGCCTGCGCCCCCCGCCCATCGTGCCGCGAGAAGCGGGGGGGCAGATGCAAGATCAACAGCCCCAGTTACCGGATATCAATGAAAACAACAGGTTACCATGTTACAGCTGACGCAAATCCGTAGGCGGATCGTGGCATACGGATTGCTCACATAACTTCGCACACCCAGGTGTGGTTCCAACGGCCCAACCTTCCAATTCAATCCGGAGTCTCCTCATGAAGAAAATCCAGCAAGGTTTCACGCTTATCGAACTGATGATCGTCGTTGCGATTATCGGCATCCTCGCGGCGGTCGCCATTCCCGCCTACCAGGATTACCTGAAGCGTTCGAAGATCACTGAAGTCGCGGCCACCGCCGGCGCATGCAAGACTTCCGTGGGCGAGTTCATCGCCTCCAAGAACCTCCTCCCGGCGAACGTCCTGGAAGCCGGCTGCTCGCAGACCAAGACCACCTACGTGAACGGCGTGACGGTTGTCGGCGCGAAGATCGGTGTCGAGATCAAAGCAGTGGACTCGACGGTCGATGGCAAGAACCTGTTCCTCCAGGCTGAAAAGTCCCCCGGCGTGCTGAACGACGGCACGACGTCGGTCACTGGCTGGTATTGCAGCACGGATTCCGCCAACACCGAGTGGAAGTTCTTCCCGGCCAACTGCCGCCAGGCCTCGCTGTAATCGCCTGAGCAGTACCTGCAGTACGGAAGGGCGGGGTTTCCCCGCCCTTCTTCTTTTTGGCGAGGCGCTTTGTTCCCTGCGCCTCGATGCGGGATAATTGCGGTCCCTTCCGCGCCGCACGCGAAATCCATGAATCGCTGGAAAGCATTCGCCATCCACCTGGGCATCAGCGCGACGATCGGAACGATCGTGGTCGCCACGATGCTCCTCGTCTGGTACCCCGGCCCTTTCTTCACGGCGATGGGCGGGAACGAACTCGTCATGATCCTGCTGGGCGTGGACGTGGTGCTGGGCCCGCTCATCACGCTGGTGGTGTTCAATCCGCGCAAGGGGCTGCGGCTGCTGCGCATGGACCTCGCCTTCATCGGCGTCATCCAGACTGCGGCGCTGGCCTACGGCGGGTATGTCATCGCCGAGGTGCGGCCCGTGTACATGGTGTTCACGATCGATCGCTTCGATCTCGTGGCGGCCACCGACCTCAAGGAAGCGGAACTTGCCCGCGTGGCCGACCCGGAGTTCAAGGGCGTTCCGTGGGGCAGGCCGCGAACAGTCGCAGTCAATAGCCCCAGGGACCCGAAGGAGCAGATGCGCATCATCCAGTCGGCGCTCGCCGGCGCGGACCTGCAGACCTTTCCGCAGTACTACGCGAAGTACGAGACGCTCGCGGCTCGTGCGCTGAAAGTCTCGAAACCGGTGACTGTGCTGCGCAAGCGCCATCCCGATGAATCGGCGCTCATCGACCGGACGCTGGCGGAACTCGGGCGCAGGGAAGAGGAATTGCGCTTCCTGCCCCTCAAGGCGAGAAGCCGGGACTACTGCGTGCTGCTCGATGCGAAGACCGGCGCGGTCGCGGGCTTCCTCGAGATCGTGCCCTGGTAGGACGGTACCGCCCCTACTCGTAGCGAAGCGCCTCGACCGGCCGCAGGCTCGCCGCGCGGCGAGCGGGCCAGAACCCGAAGAAGATTCCGGTCGCCGCCGAGACGGCAAAGGCCACCACGGCCACCCATGCGGAGAAGGCCACCTCGATCTGCATCGCCTTGCCGACCGCGAAAGCGCCGGCCACGCCGATCGCGATGCCGATGAGGCCGCCCACGATGCAGATCATCAGTGCCTCGAGCAGGAACTGCATCAGCACGTCGCGCTGGCGCGCGCCGATGGCCATGCGGATGCCGATCTCGCGCGTGCGCTCGGTGACCGACACCAGCATGATGTTCATGATCCCGATGCCGCCCACGACGAGCGAGATGGACCCGATGGCGCCCAGCATGAGCGAGAGGATGCGCGCCGTGGCCGATGCCGCCTCGGCCACTTGCGTGAGGTTGCGCACCGTGAAGTCGTCGTCGGCGTCGGGCTGGATGCGATGGCGCTGGCGCAGCAGCAGGGTGATGTCGTTTTCCGCGGCGCGAGTGGCTTCCTGGCTCACCGCCTGCACGAACATGAAGCGCACGGTGCCGGGGAAGCGGTTGCCGAACAGCTTGCTCTGGGCCGTCGTGATGGGGACGAGGATCGAATCGTCCTGGTCGCGGCCGTCCAGGCTCTGGCCCTTTTTCTTGAGCACGCCCAGCACCTGGAAGGGCTGGCCGCGGATGCGGATGGTCCTGCCGACGGGGTCTTCGGTATCGAAGAGCTTCTCGACCACGGTCGAGCCCAGCAGGGCCACCCTCGTGGAACTGCGGATGTCGGTTTCGCTGATGGCTTCCCCGGCCTCGACGGGCCAGTCGCGCACCATCGTGTACTCGGGCGTGACTCCCAGCACCTGGGTGCCCCAGTTGTTGATGCCGTAGGCCACCTGCGCGCCGCCGGGGAAGGTGGGGGCGACCGCCTGCACATCGGGCAGCCGCGCGATGGCCTCGGCATCCCCGGTTGTCAGCGTGGGGGCGTTGCCGGACCCGAAGCGCAGCGTGCCTGAACTCGTGCTGCCGGAGAGGATCACCAGCAGGTTGCTGCCCATCGAGGACACCGCGCGATTCACCTGGTTCTGCGCTCCCGTTCCGACCGCCAGCATCAGCACCACGGCGGATACGCCGATCACCATGCCGAGCATCGTGAGGCCGGTGCGCAGCTTGTTGGCGCCGAGCGAACGCGCCGCTTCGCGGATGATCGAGAGGAAGTTCATCAGGCTGCGCTCTCGTGCAGCACCGGCCCGTCGTGGACGACGTGGCCATCCTTGAAGCGGATGAGCCGGTTGGCGAACTGCGAGATGTCATGCTCGTGCGTGACGAGCAGGATCGTGACGCCCGTCTCGCGGTTGAGCGCGGTGAAGAGGTTCATGATCTCGATGCTCGATTGCGTGTCGAGGTTGCCCGTGGGCTCGTCGGCCAGGATCAGCTTCGGGTGGTTGGCCAGCGCGCGGGCGATGGCGACCCGCTGCTGCTGGCCGCCGGAGAGACGATTGGGCATCGCGTTCGCATAGGGAGCCAGGCCGACCTTCGCCAGCAACTCCTCGGAGCGACGGCGCCGCTCGGCGCCCGGCGTCCCGGAATAGACCATCGGAAGTGCCACGTTGTCGGAAGCCGAGATGCGCTTGAGCAGGTTGTAGCCCTGGAAGACGAATCCGAAGATGCGATTGCGCACGTGCGCCAGCTCATCGGTGGAGAGCCCCGCAACATCCTTGCCGTCGAGTCGGTACGTGCCGCTCGTGGGGGAGTCGAGGAGCCCGATGATGTTCATGAAGGTCGATTTGCCCGAGCCCGAGGGCCCCATCACCGCGACGAACTCGCCCTGCCCGATGCCGAGCGACACCGATTGCAGCGCCGGGGGCGTCCCCGGCGCAGCCGACTCGTAGAGCTTGCCGAGGTTCTCGACCTCGATGAACCGGTCGGCCATGGCAGCTAGAACATGCGCAGGCGCAGTTGCGATTGCGCCCCGCCCGTGCCGGCAAGGTCGCGTGTGACGAGCTTGTCGCCCTCCGCCACCGCGCCGCCCACGATTTCCGTGAAGGCGGTATCGGAGATGCCGATCTGCACGGTCACGGGCGTGAGCTTGCCGTCAACGAGCTTGTAAACCCGGGAGGCGGCATCGCGCCGGTTCGCGCCTCCTCCACCCGCCCCGCCTGCGCCACCTGCGCCCATTCCCGGGCTTCCTCCTGTTCCCGGGCCGCCACCGGACTTCGTTGACGCTCCCGACTTGTCGGGCTGCGCAGGATCGGCCGGTGGCCGGAAGCGAAGCGCCGCATTGGGCACGCGCAGCACGCCCTCGCGGCGATTGGCGGTGATCTGCACGAAGGCGGTCATGCCCGGCTTGAGCTTGCCCTCGGCGTTGTCGGCGCTCACGAGCACGGTGTAGCTCACCACGTTGGACTGGATCGTGGGGTTCAACCGGACCTGGTTCACCACCCCGCGGAAAAACATTCCGGGGAAGGCATCGACCCGGAAGCGGGCGGGAAGCCCCTGGCTGATACCACCGATGTCGGCCTCGGCGATGCTCGTCTCGATCTGCATCTGCGCGAGATCCTTGGCGATCAGGAAAAGGGTGGGCGTGTTGAAACTCGCCGCCACCGTCTGGCCGAGTTCGACGTTTCGGGCGACCACGACCCCTGAGATCGGGGAACGAATCACGGTGTAGCGCAGGTTGGTCCTGTCGCGGTCCATCTGGGCCTTCACGAGTTCCACCTGCGCGCGCGCGGCATCGAGTTCCTTCACGGCGATGTCGAGTTCCGCCTGCGAGATGAACCCCTTGCCCACGAGCGAGCGTGTCCGGACTTCCTTGGTCTCGGCGAGGCGAAGGCCCGCCAGGGCGCTGTTCATGTTGGCCTCGCTCTGGGCGAGCGCCGCGTTGAAGAGCGCCGGATCGAGCTCGGCAAGCAACTGGCCTTCCTTCACGATGCTGTTGTAGTCGGCGTACAGCTTGATGAGCGTTCCGGAGACCTGCGTGCCCACGCTGACCGAGGTGACCGGGTTCACGTTGCCGTTGGCGGAGATGACCTGCACGACGTCGCCCTTTTCGGCAGCCTCGAGACGCCAGCGCTCGGCCGGAGACAGGGTCGTTGTATCCCGCCACAAGTACCAGCCGGCGCCGGCTGCGGCCACGAGGACCAGGGGTATCAGGACGCGCGGACGAAGAAGTTCTCTGATCATGGGGAGAGTGTCGTTTGCCACAGGCTAAATTCCAGAGAGCGGGGCGCTCGGACGAGCCCTCGCCTTACCGTTCGTTGCAAGCAGCCTTCAGGGCCGGGCGGGACGCCACGCATTTGGCCGGAGAACCATTCCATTGGAAAGGTAGGTGAGGAAATATTCCAGGTGCGCCAGTTCGTCGGAGCCGGCCGGGAAAGGGGCTGCGCCCATGAGATCCAGGCATTCGCGCACGCGCATCTGCAGCGTGACCGGGCGGCCATCCCGAAGGTACGGCCACTGCGCCGCGGCGCCGACCGGCGCGGGGATGGCCACGTCACCGAAGAACTTGCCGGCGTGGGTCAGGTGGCACGAAGCACACGCGTAGTTCTGCTGCCCCATGCGCGTGAAGTAGAGGCGCCGGCCCTCCTCGAAGCGCGCTTCGGCCTGCACCGAGGCGACCTTGACCGACACCTTCTGGCCGTCGGACAACGAACGCAGGTAGGCGAGCACGACACCCATCGAGTTCGCATCGCCTGCGTCGAGTAGCGGTTGGCCGTGCGACTTCAGGCACTGGTTGACCGCCGTTTCGAGCGTGACGAGTCGCTTCACGCGCCGGTCGTACTGCGGGTAGGCGGCGGCGACGCGGCGGCCTCCGTTGGGAAAGCACCCGGCGAGGGAGCGGCCGTTGGCGAACTTGCGGATCCAGATCCGCCGGCCGGCCTCGATGGCCTCCGCGGCGCCCGGAGCAGGCCTGTTGCGCTCCAGTTCGGCCAGGCGGGAAGGATCGAACGCGGCCGACCCGGAGGCCAGCTGCGCGGGCGTGACGGAGGGATGCCGTTCGCGAATGCGCGACAGGATGTCGTTCCTCACGCTGTCTGCGCCCGCCATGGCTTCCAGCGGCACGGCGACGAGGAACGCCAGCGCGGCGAATGCGAGGCGATCAGGGAAGCGCATGGAGATAGTCGATGAGGCTCTCGATCTCGGGCGCATCGAGCAGGCGATGGCGCCCGTAGGGAGGCATCACGGTGTCGGGATTGGCCGGCATCGGGTCTTCGAGGAACGCTTGCAACCGGGCGCGATCCCATCCCTTCAGACGCGCGGCGTCCAGTCGCGGGCCCACATCCGAGCGAATCGCGGGGCCCGATCCTTCAGGAACCTGGTGGCATGCGATGCAGTTGCCCTTGTCCGCGCGTGTGAAGATCTCGCGCCCCACGGTCGCCTGGCCCCACGCCACCGTGGCGGCCAATGTCACCGCGGCGGCGAGGAATCGGGCGTGATGCGGCATCAGCCGAGCTTGAGGGCCTTTTCGGCCTCGCGTTCGATCTGGAGCTGGGACCGCAGATCGCGCAGCCGCGCATCCGTGATCGAAAGCTCGTAGAAATCCGAGCCGCCGCGCACCTTGGTCGCGATTTCAAGCTGGTCCACCGCCGCGGCAAGGTTGCCCCGGCGATAGTAGGCCTCAGCCTGCGCCCGATGCTGGGCCAGCCGGTTGCCCACGGCTGCGTAGGCGCGCGATTGCAGCTCGTAGAGCTTCGCGTCCTCCGGCGAGGCCCGGACGTGCTCGTCGAGGAATGCGATGGCCTCGGTCGTGCGGCCGGTATCCATCAGGAGTTGCGCGTACCCGTAGTAGAGCCCGCGGTAATCGGGATAGGTCTTCAGGGCCGCCTGGTAGGACGCGAGGGCGGCGTCCATCCGCCCCTGGTCCACCAGCAACTGGGCGGCGAGAAGTTCGAAGGCGGGATGGGTGCTTTCGGCGTTGCGGACCGTGGCCAATTCCTTTTCCGCGGCGGTGAATTCGCGGGTTCGGCGCAGGGCGAGGGCCAGTCCGAAGACGTACTCGCGCGGACGCAGGACCGTGCGATCGGCGAGCAACTCGCGGAAATGGGTGATCGCGTCGTTGGCCGACCCGGAAGCGGAGCGCAGCTTGGCGTGCGCGAGGCCGTACTCGAAACTGTCCGGGACGAGACGCGGGGGCAGGGCATCGGCCCGGGCCTGCATGTCGGCGATGCGTTCGACGGTGAGCGGGTGGGTCCGAAGGTAGGACGGCGCGCTCTTGAATTCGCTCAACCGGTTGGAACGCTGCATGCGTTCGAAGAAACTGACCATGCCGCGCGGGTCGTAGCCGGCGCGGTCCAGGATCGTGATGCCGATGCGGTCCGCTTCGCGCTCGTGCTCGCGCGTGTAGTCGAGCTGGCCCTGGATCATGAGGGCCTGCGCGCCGACCAGCCCCGCTTGCACCATCTGGCCGCTGTTCGAGGCGCTGCCGCGGGAGGCGAGTATCGCGAGCGCAAGTGCGGCGAGGGAGGCGAGCTGGTACTTGCCCTGGCTTTGGTACAGGCGCGCCTGGTGGCGCTGCAGGATGTGCGCGATTTCGTGCCCGACGACACCCGCAAGTTCGGATTCGTTGCGCGTGAGCAGGATGAGCCCGGTGTGGATCCCGATGTGGCCGCCGATCATCGCGAAGGCATTGATGGAGTCGTCCTGCACCACGAAGAACTCGATCGGGCGGCGCGGGGGATCCGCCGCGCCCAGCAGGCGATTGCCCAGGGACTTCACGTAATCGGAAATCTCGGGGTCGTCCACGAATGCCGGGTCGGTGCGCACCTCGCGCATGACGCGGTTGCCGATCGTGCGCTCCTGCTTGTCCGACAGTACGGAATCGGAGGCATCTCCGAGATCAGGCAGGCCCTGGGCGTGCGCGGGGAGCAGGGCGGCGCAGACGGCGAGGGCGACGAGTCGGCGCATCATGGATCGGGGGCGGGGGACGGGAGCGTGTGAATGTGAAATCGTGGATACTTTGGGACATACGGCGACGGCATTGGTTCGCCGCATCCGGAGCCCCTGATTATGAACGAAAAACTCACCCATTTCGACGAAGGCGGCCGGGCGTGGATGGTCGATGTCGGCGCCAAGGACGAAACGGCGCGCCGGGCCGTCGCGGCGGGCATGATCCGCATGCGCCCGGAGACCGTGGCGCTCGTCCGTTCCGGCACGTCGAAAAAGGGCGATGTCCTGGGGGTTGCGCGGATCGCCGCGATCCAGGCGGCCAAGCGCACCTGGGAACTCATCCCGCTGTGCCACCCCATCGCGCTCACCGCGCTCGAAGTGGACTTCCAGGTGAACGAGGCCGGATCGTTCGTCGCGTGCAGGGCGGTTGCCGAGTGCCGCGGCCGCACCGGCGTCGAGATGGAGGCCCTGACCGCCGTGAGCGCCGGCCTCCTCACCATCTACGACATGTGCAAGGCCGTCGATCGCGGCATGACGATGGGCGACATCCGCCTCCTCGAGAAGGAGGGTGGGAAGTCGGGGCGCTGGGTCGCAGAACGCTAGGCGCTGGCGGGACTCGTCAGCATCCCTGACCCGCGTCAACCGGGGCACCACTGACTTATGTCAACCGCCGCCTGCGGTTGGGCGGGAGAATGGTGTTGTCTCTGCGCGGACCCATCCCTCGTGACTCCCATTTGGCGGGGGGGGCGGGGGGCGGCGAGTTCCCATCGCTTCTGCTCCGTCGTGCGGGCGGCGTTCGGAATCATGCGCGCATGGTTGGGGCGGGTCGCGCGCAAGGTTGTCGAGCAGTCGTCGCCAGCGGCCGGGTCGGGCCCTTCGGTGCATCGGGGCCAGATCGGGCACGCAGGGCAGTGCCCCCGGCCAAACGGGAGGGGGTCGACCGGGGGGGCGGCGGCGGGGGGGGGCGCGCGTGTGGGGGCGCGGCTGGGCTACTCGGTGATCAGGGCCCCCTCCGATGGCACCTTGATCGCCCGCAGCGTCGAGCGCGGCGACGTCGTCCAGCCCGGCAAGGACCTGATGGTGCTTTCACCGGCGGGCGAAACGCAGCTCGTGCTGCAGATCGACGAGAGAAACCTCTCGAAGTTGAGGCTCGGGCAGTCCGCGCTCGCCTCGGCCGACGCATTCGCGAAGCAGAAGTTTCCCGCCGAGCTGGTCTACATCAATCCCGGCATCGATGCGCAGCGCGGCACCCTCGAGGTGAAGCTGCGGGTGCCGAGTCCGCCGGATTACCTTCGGCAGGACATGACGGTCTCCGTCGATATCGAGATCGCCCGTCATGCCGATGCCATCGTGGTCCCGACGCAAGCGCTGCACAACGGGCTCCAGCCCGCGCCCTGGGTCCTCAAGGTCGTCGAGGGAAAGGCGCGCCGGCAGCCGGTGCGCACCGGGCTGCGCGGCGACCGCTTCACGCAGGTGCTGGAAGGACTGCGGGCCGGCGACGTCGTTCTCGAGGGAAGCGCTGCGTTGCGCGATGGCCAGCACGTGAGGCCTGTCATGAATGAATGACTGGCTGCCGTTCGAGTGGACCGCGGCAACGCGTTTCCTTCGGGAAGGGCGGTTGCAGACGTCCTTCATCGCGATCGGGGTCTCCATCGGCGTCGCCGTGATCGTGTTCATGTCGGCCATGCTGGACGGGATGCAGGCCAATTTCATCCGCCGCGTTCTCACCTCGCAGGCGCACATTGTCCTGCTGCCGCCGCAGGAAGTCGCGCGGCCGCTCATGGCCTCCCCGCAGGTTGCGGAAGCCGCCGTGGTGCAGAAGCCCTACCAGCGCCTGCGCTCCATCGACCAATGGCAGAAGATCATCGAGGAACTGAAGGCCATGAATTCGATCGTGACCGTTTCGCCGATGGTCTCCGGGCCGGTGCTCGCCTCGCGCGGCGAAGCGAGCCGGGCCGTGACCGCCATGGGGGTGGAGCCCGACCGGTACTTCCGGATCGTGCACCTTCCGGACCTGATCGTGGCCGGTGCCCCGCGGCTCATGTCGACCGACATCATCGTCGGCATGGAACTCGCCAACGACCTCGGCGTCACCGTCGGCGACAAGCTGCGCATCGCGGCCGCCAGCGGCGGCAGCATCACGCTCACGATTTCCGGCATCGTCGACCTGGGGAGCAAGGGCGCGAACCAGCGCAACACCTACGTGGCGCTGCACACGGGCCAGAGCCTGCTCGGGCTCGTGGGCGGCGTCTCCAGCATCGATCTCACTGTCGACGACATCTACCAAGCGGAGAACATCGCGAAGCGCATCGAGGCGGCGACCGGCATCGAGGCCGACAGCTGGATCAAGACCAATGCCCAGTTCTTCTCGGCGGTCAGCGCGCAGACCACCGCCAATACGGCCATCCGGTTCTTCGTGGCGCTCTCCGTGGCCTTCGGCATCGCCAGCGTTCTCTTCGTGTCGGTGGTGCAGAAATCGAAGGAAATCGGGATCCTGCGGGCGATGGGCGCTTCCCAGGGCCAGATCATGCGCGTGTTCCTGCTCCAGGGCGGCCTGCTCGGCCTGGCCGGATCGCTCGTCGGGTCTGCGATCGGCGCGGGGGCGCTGATCCTGTGGCAGTCCTATGCCCGGAACCCGGACGGCACGCCGCTCTTCTTCCTGATCCTGGACCCGAGGCTGTTCGTCGTCTCGACCATCCTCGCGACGATCACGGGACTCGCGGCTGCGCTCGCGCCGGCATTGCGCGGCGCGCGACTGGATCCGGTGGTGGCCATCCGTGGCTGAACCCGTCCTTCGCATCGAGCCTTGCGCAAGGCCTACAACGTTGGCACGCCGATAGAGGTCGAGGTCCTGCACGGAATCGATTTCTGATCCCGCCCGGGGAGTTCTGCGCTTATGGGGCCGTGGGATCGGGCAGAGCAGCCCTGAACATCATCGGGCTGCTGGATCGCGCCACGGGTGGACGGCTCTTCATCGATGGCGCCGAGACCGGCAGCCTGGACGACAAGGCCATCACCCGGCTGCGCGGACGAAGCCTGGGCTTCGTCTTCCAGTACCACTACCTGATCCCCGCGTTCACGGCGCTGGAAAACGTGATGATGCCATGCTCGGGGGCGGTCCGATGGTGGGGGGGGAGGACTCTCGCGGTGGGACTGACGCGTGGGGGAAATCTAGTCGGCAGGGGGGGGGTGGCGGCGCGGGGGCGGTCAGGACGGCGCCCGCTGGCCTTCGAGCGCTGAAGGTGGGGGGGGGGCGCGGGGGGGTTGCGGCGCCGCGGGGGGGGGGGGGCGGGCCGCCGGGGGGGGGGCGGGGGGGGGGGGGGGGGGGGGGGGGGCGGGGGGGGGGGGGGGGGGGGGGGGGGGGGGGGGGGGGGGCTTGCGTGTGCGGGGGGGGCGGCGCGTTCCCGGGGGAAGGGGGGGGGGCGGGGGGGGGGGGGGGGGGGGGGGGGGGGGGGGGGCTTGTTGGGGGGGGGGGGGGGGGGGGGGGGGGGGGGGGGGTGCCAGGCTGCCGGCGCGGGGGTCGGGCGGTTCCAGAAGCGATTGTGGCCGACATCGAGGTTGATGTGGCGGCCGTGCCAATCCGGATGCGCCCAGCCCCAATGATCGTGGGAGACCCTCCACGCCGGACCAAAGTAGATGCCGGTGATGACCACTCCGGCCGGGTACCCGTAGATCGTCGGGGGATACCAGAACCAGGGCGTGTAGTCGGGAGCCCACCACGGGCCGTAGATGGCGAGCGGATCGTAGACCGGCACGTAGATCTCGTCGGGCTGCGCGGGCTGGATGACGATCGCCTCACCCTGGGACGCGACCGTCTGTTGCGGCGTGGATTGCAGGTTGCCCGCGGCCTGCGCCCTCTGGCGCAGCGACTGCACGGTGTCCATCACGCGCCGCTCATCGGTGAGGAAAGCGTCTCCCAGGCGCTGCATCCACTCCAGGTGATCGTTCATCATCGCGAGAACCTGGGGAAAGGCGGCGAGCGACTGCACGCTGGGATCCCACCGGTGCCCGGACAACGCCTGGTCCAGCGCCTCGCCGGCGAGCCCCGGATTCTGCTGGATGAAACGCGCGGCCTGCACGACTTCCAGCGGATACGTGGCCGCCATCAGGACCTGCGACAACAACTGGTCCGGATAGAGCGCGATGGGCGCAAGCAACTGGTCGAGCTCGTCCTGGCTGTACGCCTGGGGTTCCTGGGTCTGCGCATGGGTCGGCACAGTCGCAACCAGGATCGCCGCCAGCAGGCCGATCAGGATGCGTCGCAGGGAGCCGGGGAGGGTCAGTCCGAATGTTCGGCCTGGCCTTGCCGGTGGGCTGGCAAGGTACGTCATGAAGGCATTATCCCCCCGGCGCTGCGCCTGGAAGAACATGAAATGTTACCAATCGTCGCGCCGGCACTCATCGGCGATGCTCCGTGTCGAAGGTCTTCTCGGCATCCGCGAGATGGCCGATGAGCACGTGGGAGATGAGGTTTACCCCGATTCCGGCGAAGACGGCCGGAAGCAGATAAAGAGCCAGGGCCATCTCCGAGTTGAACAGCCGGTCGTCGTAGGTGGAAGGCGTTGCCCTGGCCATGGTTGCCAGGACCTGGAGCAGGAGCACGTCGACTCCGGACAATGCGATCAGCGTCGAGGCAAAGAACAGAACCGTCCAGCGGGCAATGGCCCTCTTCCTGTACAGGTATCCGTAGATTGCCGCGGGCACCAGGACCGAACAGGCGACGAGAAGCAGGAACTCCATTTCGAAGAACACGGTGTCGGTCATGGCCTCTGGTTTCGCTCCGTAGTGAGTGATTCTGATCGGGACTCGGCAATTCCGGGTCATCGTGTTGCGTTTGTCGCGCGATTCGGGCGTAGGTTCCGGCGGCGTTACACTTCGACACATAATCCGCAGGAACATGGCTGCCACTCCGGGGAAAATGGTGGTCTTGCCGCGCGTCCGCACCGGAAAACCCGAGGAAATCCCATGAGTGACGTCCTGCCCCCGCCTCCCGGCGCCCGCGCGCCGCGCCGGAGGATTGCGCGCATTGTCTATGCCGTGACCGTCCTGGCGGCCGCCGCGGCGGCCGCCTGGTGGTACTGGGGGCGCTCCGCGGATGTCCCGGCCACGGCCTCGCCGGGCTATGCGGCCAAGGCGTCAGCAGGCGGCCCGGGCACGGCCGCTCCCGGTGGCGCGCCCGGCAAGGGGGGCCGCTTCGGCGATCCCAATCGCGTGCAACCGGTCGCCGCCGTCGCGGCGCGCAAGGGCAACGTGCGCGTCATCCAGAACGCGCTCGGGACCGTGACCGCATTGCGCACCGTCACCGTCAAACCGCGCGTCGATGGGCCGCTGCTGTCGCTCAATTTCGTCGAGGGCCGGGATGCGAAGGCGGGCGACGTGCTCGCGGTCATCGATCCCGCGCCCTACCAGGTGGCTCTCTCGCAATCCGAAGGCCAGCTTGCGCGCGACCAGGCGTTGCTCCAGAACGCACGCCTGGATTACGAGCGTTACAAGACACTGCTTGCGCAGGACTCCATCGCCAAGCAGCTGGTCGACGGCCAGGAAGCGCTCGTGCGCCAGTACGAGGGCACGGTCAAGGTCGACCAGGCGCAGGTGGACAACGCGAAGCTGCTGCTCTCGTGGACCCGGGTCACCGCGCCGGTCTCGGGTCGCCTCGGGCTGCGCGTCGTCGATGCGGGCAACATCGTGCGCGCATCCGACGCGAACGGCCTCGTCGTCATCACCCAGGTCGATCCGATCACCGTTCTCTTCTCGATTCCCCAGGACAACCTGCCGCGCGTGCTCGCCCGGCTTGCCACCGGAGAGAGGCTCGCTGTCGAGGCGTGGGACCGCGACCAGAAGCAGAAGCTCGCCACGGGCACGCTACTGACTTCCGACAACCAGGTCGACGTCACCACGGGCACGGTGAGGATGCGCGCGCAGTTCGCGAATGCCGACCGGCGGCTCTTCCCCAACCAGTTCGTCAACGTGCGCATGGTCGTCGACACGCGCGAGGGTGCGATCGTCGTTCCCTCCGCGGCGATCCAGCGCAACAGCCAGGGCACGATCGTCTATGTCGTGAAGGACGACAGCACGGTTGCCGTGCGACCTGTGAAGACCGGCCCTGCCGAGGGCGACCTGACGGCGATCGACAGCGGCCTGGCGCTCGGGGAGCGCGTGATCACCGACGGCGTCGATCGCCTGCGCGAAGGCGCGAAGGTGGAAGTGACAGCCGGCGCCGGTGCCGGCGTCGGCGCGGGGGCCGGGGGGCGCGGCCCGCGCGGCGAAGGAAGGCCGGCGGACGGCTCCAGGCGCGAATCGAGGAAGGCCGAGGGCGCCAAGCCCGCGGGCCAATGAACCCCTCCCGTCTCTTCATCCTTCGTCCCGTCGCGACCTCGCTCGCGATGCTGGCGATCCTGCTCGCGGGATTCCTCGCCTATCGGCAGCTCCCGCTTTCGGCGCTTCCGGAGGTCGACTACCCGACGATCCAGGTCGTCACCCTCTATCCCGGCGCGAGCCCGGACGTCGTGACCTCTTCGATAACCGCTCCCCTCGAGCGCCAGTTCGGGCAGATGCCGGGCCTGAAGCAGATGTCGTCGACCAGCTCCGGCGGCGCCTCGGTCATCACGATGCAGTTCGACCTTGCCGTGAACCTGGATGTCGCCGAGCAGGAAGTGCAGGCCGCGATCAACGCGGGGTCGAACCTCCTGCCGTCGGACCTGCCGTCGCCTCCCATCTACAGCAAGGTGAACCCGGCCGATGCCCCGATCCTCACCCTGGGCATCACGTCGGCGACGATGAAGATGCCGCAGGTGCAGAACCTCGTGGACACGCGGGTGGCGCAGAAGATCTCGCAGCTGCCCGGCGTGGGGCTGGTGACGCTCTCCGGCGGGCAGCGGCCGGCGGTCCGCGTGCAGGTGAACCCGAAGGCGCTCGCCGCCCAGGGCATGTCGCTCGACGACGTGCGCTCCGCGATCGGCTCGGCAAACGTGAACCTCGCGAAGGGCAGTTTCGACGGCCCGGCGCGAGCCTACACGATCGACGCGAACGACCAGCTGAAGGGCGCCGATGAGTACCGCGGCATCATCATCGCCTATCGCAATGGCGCTCCCATCACCCTCGCGGACGTGGCCGACGTGATCGACGACGCGGAGAACGCGAAGCTCGCCGCGTGGATGAACGATACGCCCGCCATCATCGTGAACGTGCAGCGCCAGCCGGGCGCGAACGTGATCGAGGTCGTGGACCGGGTGAAGAAGCTCCTGCCCACGCTCACCTCGAGCCTGCCCGGCTCGGTGCGGGTGCAGCTCCTCATCGACCGCACGGTGACCATCCGCGCTTCCGTGCGCGACGTGCAGTTCGAGCTGCTACTGGCGGTGGCGCTGGTCGTCATGGTGATCTTCCTCTTCCTGCGCAGCGTCTCCGCGACGCTCATCCCGAGCGTGGCGGTGCCGCTTTCGCTGGTGGGCACGTTCGGCGTCATGTACCTCGCCGGGTTCAGCATCAACAACCTGACCCTCATGGCGCTCACGATCGCCACCGGATTCGTGGTGGACGACGCCATCGTGGTGATCGAGAACATCGCGCGCTACGTGGAGGAGGGAGACCCGCCCCTGGAGGCGGCGCTCAAGGGCTCCAAGCAGATCGCCTTCACCATCATCTCGCTCACGTTCTCGCTGGTGGCGGTGCTGATCCCCCTGCTCTTCATGGGCGAGGTCGTGGGGCGCCTCTTCCGCGAATTCGCCATCACACTCGCGGTCGCGATCCTCATTTCCGCGGTGGTGTCGCTCACGCTCACGCCGATGATGTGCGCGCGCCTGCTCAGGCACGAGCCGCCCGGGAGCCAGAGCCGGTTCTCGCGCGCGGCGGGGGAGTTCCTAGACGCCGTGATTCACCGCTACGGAGTGATGCTCACCTGGGTCCTCGAGCGCCAGCTGGCCACGCTCTGGGTCGCCGTGGGGACCCTCGCGCTCACGGTGCTCCTCTACGTGTTCATCCCGAAGGGCTTCTTCCCGATCCAGGACACGGGCGTCATCCAGGGAATCTCGGAGGCGCCGCAGTCGGTGTCCTTCGGCTCGATGGCCGCACGCAGCCGGATCCTGGCCCGCGCGATCCTGGAGGACCCGGCGGTAGAGAGCGTGTCCTCGTTCATCGGCGTCGACGGCCAGAACACGACGCTCAACAGCGGGCGGCTCTTCATCAACCTGAAGCCCCATGACGTGCGCGACGCGAGCGCCTCCGGGGTGATCGAGCGGTTGAAGCCCCGGCTCGCAAGCCTGGAGGGCATCAAGCTCTACATGCAGCCCGTGCAGGACCTCACGATCGAGGATCGCGTGAGCCGCACCCAGTTCCAGTTCACGCTCGAAAGCGCGAACGGCGAGGAGCTCGCGGACTGGACCCGCCAGCTGGTGGAGAAGCTCTCCACGCTGCCGCAACTCGCCGACGTGGCCTCCGACCTCCAGGACCAGGGGTTGCAGGCCTACGTCACCATCGACCGCGACACGGCGGGGCGCCTGGGCGTGACGCCGGCCGGCGTCTCGAACGCGCTGTACAACGCCTATGGACAGCGCCTCGTCTCCACCATCTTCACGCAGGCGAACCAGTACCGCGTGGTGCTCGAGGTGAAGCCGGAATTCCGGCGCGGGCCGGGATCGCTCAACGACCTCTACGTTCCCGGCGCGGCAGGCGTGCAGGTGCCGCTCTCCTCGGTGGCGACCTTCTCCGAGCGGCCCGGGTCCCTCGCGGTCAACCACCTGGGCCAGTTCCCGGCGACCACGGTGTCGTTCAATCTCGGCCCCGGCGCGTCCCTCGGCGACGCGGTGCAGGCGATCGAATCGGCGGAGAAGGAACTGGGCCTGCCCGTGAGCGTGCGAACGGGATTCCAGGGCGCCGCGCTCGCGTTTCGCGCCTCGCTCTCGAACACGCTGTTCCTCATCCTCGCCGCCATCGTCACGATGTACATCGTGCTGGGCGTGCTGTACGAGAGCTACGTGCACCCGGTCACCATCCTCTCGACGCTGCCCTCGGCGGGCGTGGGCGCGCTGCTGGCCCTCATCGTCGCGCGCCAGGACCTGGGCATCATCGCGATCATCGGCATCGTGCTTCTGATCGGCATCGTGAAGAAGAACGCGATCCTGATGATCGACTTCGCGCTCGAGGCGGAGCGCCACCAGGGCCTGCCCGCGCGCGAGGCGATCTACCAGGCCTGCCTGCTGCGCTTCCGGCCGATCCTCATGACGACGCTCGCGGCGATGCTGGGCGCGCTTCCGCTCATGATCGGCACCGGCGTGGGCTCGGAGCTGCGCCATCCGCTCGGTATCGCGATGGTGGGCGGGCTCCTCGTCTCGCAGGTGCTCACGCTCTTCACGACGCCTGTCATCTATCTCTACTTCGACCGCCTGGCGCAGCGCTTCGGCAAGGGCGGCCCGATCGAGGGCGAAGCGCCCGGCGACTGACGTGAACCTCACCGAGCCCTTCGTCCGCAGGCCGGTCGCGACCACGCTCCTCACGCTGGGCGTGGCGCTCGCCGGCGCGGTCGCCTTCACGCTGCTGCCGGTCTCGCCCCTGCCGCAGGTGGATTTCCCGACGATCTCGGTTTCCGCCTCGCTTCCCGGCGCGAGCCCCGAGGTGATGGCGGCGACCGTGGCCACGCCGCTCGAGCGCGCGCTCGGGCGCATCGCGGGCGTGAGCGAGATGACCTCGCAGAGCACGCTAGGCAGCGCACGCGTGACGCTGCAGTTCGACATCTCGAAGGACATCAATGGCGCGGCCCGCGAGGTGCAGGCGGCGATCCAGGCGGCGCGCAGCGACCTGCCGACGAGCCTGCCGAACAACCCCGTGTACCGGAAGGTGAATCCCGCGGACGCGCCGGTGATGATCCTCGCGCTCACTTCGGAACGCTATTCGCGCGGGCAGATGTACGACATCGCCTCCACGGTGCTCGCCCAGCGCCTTTCGCAGGTGAAGGGCGTGGGGCAGGTCACGGTGGGCGGCGGCTCGCTGCCCGCGGTGCGCGTCGAGCTCAACACGAACAATCTCCTGAAGCTCGGCATCGGCCTCGACGCCGTGCGCACCGCCATCGCCACGACCAATGCGAACCGTCCCAAGGGCTTTCTCGAGGACGGCGAGCGCTACTGGCAGGTGCAGGCCAACGACCAGGCGAAGACCGCCCGCGAGTACATGCCCATCGTCGTCGCCTGGCGCAACGGCGCCCCGGTGCGCCTGGCGGAGCTGGGCGAGGTGGTGGACTCGGTCCAGGATCTGCGCAACGATGGCTCGGCCAACGGCAAGCCCGCCGTGGTGCTCATCATCAACCGCCAGCCGAACGCCAACATCATCGAGGTGGTGGACAGCGTGCAGGCGATCATGCCGGAACTGCGGGGAATCGTTCCCTCGGAGATCCAGCTGCAGATGGTGATGGAGCGCACGAGCACGATCCGCGCCTCGCTTCGCGAGGTGGAGCGCACGCTCGTGGTTGCCGTGCTGCTCGTCACGCTCGTCGTGTTCCTCTTCCTGCGCGATGCCCGCGCGACCCTCATCCCGGGCCTCGCGGTGCCGGTTTCCCTCATCGGGACCTTCGCGGCGATGTACCTGCTGGGTTACAGCCTCAACAACCTCTCGCTGATGGCGCTCACCATCGCCGTCGGCTTCGTGGTCGACGACGCCATCGTCGTGGTGGAAAACGTCTCGCGCTACCTCGACCGGGGCTACTCGCCGCTGCGCGCGGCGCTGGAGGGCGCGCGCGAGGTGAGCTTCACCGTCGTCTCCATGAGCCTTTCGCTCATCGCGGTGTTCATCCCGATCCTGTTCATGGGCGGCATCATCGGGCGGCTGTTCCGCGAGTTCGCGGTGACGCTGTCGGTCGCGATCCTGGTCTCGCTGGTGGTCTCGCTCACGACAACGCCCATGATGTGCGCCGCGCTCCTGCGCCGCCGGAAGGAAGGGGAGGCGGGGCGCTTCGCGAAGCTCGGCGAACGCGCGTACGCCGCGGTGCTCGCGGGCTATGGCAGATCGCTCGGGTGGGTCCTGCGGCACCCGCTGCCGGTCGTCATCGCGCTTGTCGCCACCATCGGCCTGAACGTCTACCTCTACGCGATCGTGCCCAAGGGGTTCTTCCCGCAGGTCGACACCGGTCGCATGATGGGTTTCATCCAGGCCGACCAGTCGATTTCCTTCCAGGCGATGCGCGGCAAGCTCGCCCAGTTCGTCGAGATCGTGAGGGCCGACCCTGCCGTGGAGTCCGTTACGGCGTTCACGGGCGGTGGCCAACGCAACCGCGGCCAGATGTTCATCGCGCTCAAGCCCCTCAAGGAGCGAACGGACAGCGTCGACAGGGTGATGTCGAGGCTGCGCGTGAATCTCGGGAAGGTCGCGGGCGCGAACCTCTTCCTCTTTCCCATCCAGGACCTGCGCGCCGGGGGGCGCCAGTCGGACGCGGCATTCCAGTTCACGCTGAAGGGCGACGACCTCAACGAACTGAGGACTTGGGCGACGAAGCTCGAGCAGGGGCTGCGCGAAGTGCCGCAGCTGGTGGACGTGAACTCCGACCAGCAGAATCGCGGGCTGCAGATGACACTCGCCATCGACCGTGCCACGGCCTCGCGCCTCGGGATCACGATGCTGGCCATCGACACCGCCCTCTACCTTGCTTTCGGCCAGGCGCAGGTCTCCACCATCTACCAGGACCGCAACCAGTACCGCGTCGTGATGGAGGCCGCGCCCGAGTACTGGCAGAGCCCCGCGACCCTCGATTCCGTGTACGTGCTCTCGCCCACGCGCGGCCAGGTGCCTCTCTCCGCGTTCGCGCGCTACGAACCCACGCTCACGCCGCTGGCGGTGAACCACCAGGGGCAGTTCGCTGCCAGCACGATCTCGTTCAACCTGCCCGAAGGCACGGCGCTTTCCGAGGCGTCCGACGCGGTGCGCGAAACCATGGCCCGCATCGGCGTGCCCTCGACGATCTACGCCTCCTTCGAGGGAACGGCGAAGGCATTCCAGGCGGGACTCGAAAGCCAGCCGTGGCTCATCCTCGCGGCGCTGGTCACGGTCTACATCGTGCTCGGCATGCTTTACGAGAGCATCGTGCATCCGGTGACGATCCTCTCGACCCTGCCCTCGGCGGGCGTGGGCGCGCTCCTCGCGCTCCTGGCCTTCCGGACGGAGTTCTCGCTGATCGCCCTGATCGGGGTGATCCTGCTCATCGGGATCGTGAAGAAGAACGCGATCCTCATGATCGATTTCGCACTCGATGCCGAGCGCACGCGGGGGCTCTCTGCGCACGATGCGATCTTCGAGGCGTGCCAATTGCGCTTCCGCCCCATCATGATGACGACCCTCGCGGCGATGTTCGGGGCGATCCCGCTCGCGCTGGGCGCAGGCGACGGGGCGGAGCTGCGCCGCCCGCTCGGCATCTCGATCGTGGGCGGGCTCGCCGTGAGCCAGCTCCTCACGCTATACACGACGCCCGTGGTCTATCTCTACCTCGACCGCTTCCGCCTCTGGGCGAAGGCGAAGTTCTCGCGGCGCGACCCGCCGCGCCCTGCGCTGGAGGCCGCGCCATGATGTTTCCGAAGCTTCCCCTCGCCGCCGCCGCGGCGATCCTCCTCGCCGGCTGCGCGGTCGGACCGGACTACGTGCGTCCCGCCGTCGACTCTCCGGCCGTCTACAAGGAGGCAGGAGAGTGGAAGTTGGCCCGGCCTGCCGACGCCTCGCCCCGCGGCGACTGGTGGAAGGCTTTCGGCGATCCCGCCCTCGACGGACTCATGGCGCAGGTGCAGGTGGGCAACCAGGACCTGCGTGCCGCCGAGGCGCGCTATCGGCAGGCCCGCACGGCCCTCGACGCTTCGCAATCCGCGTTCTTCCCGACGTTCACCGGAAGTGCTGCGGCCACGAAGAGCAGCCAGTCCGCGGGCAGCCAGGGGCTGGACACCGGCGCCGTGCGCAGCTACCGCGCCGAGGCCGACATGCGCTGGGAGATCGACTTGTGGGGCCGGCTGCGGCGTTCCTACGAATCGAGCCGCGCGTCGGCCGAGGCGAGCGCGGGAGACCTCGAGGCCGCGCGCCTGTCGCTGCAGGCGAGCCTCGCGCAGGCCTACTTCCAGTTGCGAGTGACCGATGTGCAGCGCCAGCTTCTCGACGACGCCGTGGCCGCGTATGCGAAATCGCTCGAGCTCACGCAGAACCGCTATTCGGCTGGTGTCGCCGCGAAGGTCGAAGTCGTGCAGGCGCAATCGCAGCTCCTCGCCACGCGGGCGCAGGCGATCGACCTGGGCGCCACGCGCGCCCAGCTCGAGCATGCGATCGCCGTGCTCATCGGCAAGGCGCCGGCGCAGTTCGCGCTCCCGCCGGCGAGGTTCGCCTCGACGCTGCCCGGGATTCCTCCGGGATTGCCCTCGGCCCTGCTGGAGCGCCGCCCCGACATCGCCGCGGCCGAGCGGCGCGCGATGGCCGCCAACGCCCAGATCGGCGTCGCGACGGCGGCCTACTTTCCGGCGCTCACGTTCCCCGCGGCTGCCGGGTATGCGTCCTCGTCGTTCGCGAACTGGGTGGCGGCGCCGAGCAGCTACTGGCTGCTGGGCCCGGCGCTCGGGCTCACGCTCCTCGATTTCGGTGCGCGCGCGGCCGCCGTCGATTCCGCGACCGCGGCGTGGGAGCAGAGCGTCGCCAGCTATCGCCAGACGGTGCTGGACGCCTTCCAGGAAGTCGAGGACAACCTCGCCATCCTGCGCATCCTCGAGGAAGAGGCCACGGTGCAGGAGGCCGCGGTGCGCGCGGCGCGCGAAACCGTGACGCTCACAACCAACCAATACAAGGCGGGCACCGCGAACTACCTGGCCGTGGTCGTGTTCCAGGCGAACCAGCTCAGCAATGAGCGGGCCGAGGTATCGTTGCTGGGCCGCAGGCTCACGGCCAGCGTGGGCCTCATCAAGGCCCTGGGAGGCGGCTGGGATGGCTCGCTCGCACCCCGCGAAGCCTCGCCTCCGTGAGCGGGACCCGGGAAGGTGGCGCCGGGTCGTTTCCGTTTCAGGTGAGCGTGTTCAACGCGATGCCGGCGGCCGCCGACCAGGCGATCACCGGGATGATTCCGATGCGGTACCTCACCAGCGCGACGAGCGAGAGCACCGTGATCGCCACCGCGGGCCAGACGATCGGGACGGGGAATGGATTCGCCTGGCTCGCGCCGGGCCAGAATACGTGCCAGGCGAAGAAGAGGGCGAGGCTCGCGATCACGCCTACGACAGCCGCCGTGATCGCCGAGAGCGGTCCTTCGAGGTGAACGTCGTCGCGCGTGCGCTCGACCCAGGGAGCACCGGCGAGGATGAAAACGAACGAGGGCAGGAACGTGAACCAGGTCGCCACGGCCGCGCCCAGGATCGCCGCGGCAATCAGGCTTTCCGGCCCGAGCGTTGCCTTGGTCCACGCGCCCACGAAACCCACGAACGCCACGATCATGATCAGCGGGCCCGGCGTCGTCTCGCCGAGGGCGAGACCGTCGATCATCTGCCCCATGGTGGCCCAGCCGAAGTGGTTCACCGCGCTGTCGACGACATAGGGGAGCACCGCGTACGCGCCTCCGAACGTGACCAGTGCGGCCTGCGTGAAGAACCGCGCCATGTTCGCGTAGTCGCCGTTGGGGCCGAAGGCGGCGACCAGGGCTGCGAAGGGAATTGCCCACAGTACGAGTCCCACCAACGCGACCCTGGCCAGCTTCCCGATCGAGGTGGCCGCGTGCGCGGGGGGCGGCGTGTCGTCGTCGATCACGGCCGCATCGTGCGCAGTTCCCGGCGCCGGGGCGGCGTGCGCGGGGGGCGGCGCGTAGCGACGTCCGGCGACGCCGACGAGCGCGGCGCCGGCAATCACGAGCGGGAAAGGCGCGGAGAACAGGGCGAGCGCGACGAAGGATGCCACGGCGATCGCGACGTGGAACGGCCGCTTGACGGCGCGGGAGCCAATGCGAACCGTGGCGGCGATCACGATCGCCACGACGGCGGGCTTCACCCCCGCCAGGATCGCCGCCACGAGGGGAGCCTGGCTGAACGCGAGGTAGGCCCAGGACAGCCCGATGAGGATCGCGAGCGACGGAAGCACGAACAGCGCCCCGGCAGCGATGCCGCCCCACGTGCCGTGCAGCAGCCAGCCGATATAGGTGGCGAGTTGCTGCGCCTCGGGACCGGGCAGCACCATGCAGTAGTTGAGCGCGTGCAGGAAGCGCCGCTCCGAGATCCACCGCCGTGTCTCGACCAGCTCGCGGTGCATGATGGCGATTTGCCCCGCGGGGCCACCGAAGCTCACGAAACCGAGCTTGAGCCAGAAGCGCAGCGCCGCCCCGAAGGACACGCGGGCCGGCTTCGCGCCGCTCATTCGACGAAGAGGTCCCGGAAGAGCGGCGTGCCTGGCGTGACGGCGTAGCGGCCGAAGTCTGTCACGCCCGCGGCGCGCAGCACGTCCTCGTCGAGGAAGAAGTTCCCCGTTGTCTCCCGGCTGTTGCTCGTGAGGATGGCGTGCGCCGCATCGGCCATGATGGCCGGGTGGCGGCTCGCCGCGAGGATCTCCGGCGGGAAATTGAACTCCACGGCGGCGGTGGCGATGGTGGTCGCCGGCCACAGCGAGTTCACGGCGATCCCGTCGGGTTTCAGTTCCTCGGCCATGCCGAGCGTGCACAGGCTCATGCCGTATTTCGAGATCGTGTACGCGGTGTGCGGAGCGAACCATTTCGCCTTCATCGCGAGGGGCGGGGCGAGGTTGAGGATGTGCGGGTTCGCCGCCTTGCCGAGGTGCGGGATGCAGGCCTGCGAGCACAGGAAGGTCCCGCGCAGGTTCACTCCCATCATCAGGTCGAAGCGTCGCGCCGGGGTCTGCAGCGTCGGCGTGAGGCTGATGGCGCTCGCGTTGTTCACGAGGATGTCGAGTGCGCCGAACGCCTGGATCGTGGCGGCGACCGCCGCCGCGATGGCGGAGTCGTCGCGCACGTCGAGGGCGATGGCGAGCGCCTTGCCGCCCGCCGCCTCGACTTCGGCGGCGACGGTGTGGATGGTGCCCCTGAGCTTCGGATGCGGCTCGGCGGACTTGGCGGCGATCGCCACGTTGGCGCCGTCGCGTGCGGCGCGCAGCGCGATCTCGCGGCCGATGCCGCGCGAGGCGCCGGTGATGAAAACCGTCTTGCCGGCCAGCGTCGTCATCGTCGGCTACTCCCCGGTGAACTCGGGACGCCGCTTCGCCACGAAGGCGCCCGTGCCTTCCGCAAAATCGCGCGTCGGCACGCAGCGGGCGAACGCGACGAGCTCCGCATCGAGCTGCGCAGCCATCGGGCGCTCCCACGTCTCGTTGAACAGGGCTTTCGTGCGCGCGAAGGCGAAGGTCGGCCCGGCCGCGAGGCGCTCGAGCAGGGAGAGGGCGCGCGCTTCGAGTTCCGCGGGATCCACGACCCAGTTCACCAGACCCAGGGTGCAGGCCGTTTCGGCGTCGATGCGCTCGCCCAGGAACGCGAGTTCCAGCGCCTTTCGCATTCCCACGATCCGAGGCAGCGTGAAGGAGCTTCCGCCGTCCGGCGAGGTCCCGATGTTCGCGTAGGCGAGCGAAAACAGTGCGTCGTTCGAGGCGATGGCGAGGTCGCAGGCGAGCATGACGGACAGGCCTCCGCCGGCCACGGCGCCGTGCACGCAGGCGAGCACGGGCTTGTCCATCGTGCGCAGGCGCGTGATGGACGCATGGAAGACCTTGCCCATCTCGGGAAAGCGCGCTTCCAGCGTGTCGAGATTCGAGTGGAACCCGGAGACATCGCCTCCCGACATGAAGGCGCGGCCGGCCCCGCGGAGCATCACCGCGCGAATGACCTTGTCCCCGGCCACCTCGCGCGTGATGCGGTCGAGTTCGCCCGCCAGCGCGCCGTCCAGGGCATTGAGCTTCTCGGGGCGGTTGAGCGTGATGATGGCCGCGTTGGGGCGGTATTCCAGGAGGACGGCTTCGGTCATTGGGGCGGGTCTCCAGTCGGAGGGATGATGCCACGCTCCAGGTACACGGGACGCAGGTGGCTGCGGAAGGAGGGCAGGCGGAAGGCGAAGATCGTTCCTGCGACGATGCAGGCAATTCCGCCAACCAGGAACGTGAATGGCGCGCCGATGCGCTCTGCCAGGGACCCTGCGGCGAGGTGCCCGATGGGGAGCGACCCGATGAAGAACATCGTGTAGTAGCTCATGACGCGTCCGCGCTTGTCATCGTCCACGATGCTTTGCAGGATCGTGTTGCAGGTCGCCGCCGTCATGAACATGCCGAAGCCCGCCAGGCCGATGAGGAACGCGGAAAGGGGGACGGAGCGGGAGAAGCTGAAGCCGCACGCGCCGACGCCTGCGGTAATGGCGGCGATGGGGATCCACTTGCCGAGCCCGCGCACCGAGGGACGGCGCGCGAGGCTCACTGCGGAGATGACGGCGCCCAGGCCGACCGCGCCGATGAAGATGCCCACGAGATGGGCGCCTTCGCCGAACGTCTTCACGGCGATGGCGGGCATGAGCGTGGAATAGGGGCCGATCGTGAAGCTCAGCGTGCCCAGCAGGAAGAGCATGCTGCGGATGGGGACGCTGCCCATCGCATAGCGCCAGCCGTCGGCAAGGTCGGCCAGCGGATGGCTCGCGGCGCGGGGCGGCGCCGGCCGCACCTTGATACCGAACAGCGCAACCAGGACGGCGAGGAAGCTCGCCGAGTTGAGGGCGAAGCAGGCCGTCTCGCCCCACGCGGCGACGATGAATCCGCCGATCGACGGGCCCACGAGCCTCGCCCCGTTCATGAGGATGGAATTGAGCGCGATCGCGTTCGGGAGGTCGTCCTTGTCGTCGAGGAGCAGGACGAAGAAGGACTGCCGCGTGGGCGTCTCGAACGAGTTGGCGAGGCCCGCGAAAAAGGCGAGGACGGCGAGCTGGGTCATGGTGATGACGCCCAGGCCCGAAAGAATCGCGAGCACGAGCGACTGCAGGCAGAGGAGCGAGAGTACGGTGATCAGGATCCGGCGCCGGTCCAGGCGGTCGCCCAGGACGCCGGCGAAGGGCGACAGGACCAGGTAGGGCACCGAGTTGAGGAAGCCCACGAGTCCCGTGAACAGCGTGGAGCCGGACAGGCGGTAGGCGAGCCACATGAGCGCCAGCGACTGCACCCAGGTCCCGATCATCGACACCGCCTGCCCGGCGTAATAGCGGCGGAAGTTGGGCGAGGCGAGCGCTCGAAGGCTGTGGGGTAGGGGCACGGGGGGGGTCGGATTCCGGCTCGGGGCCGGGTTGCCTCAGGCGAGGCGCGCGAGCTGTGACCGGATGTCTTCGAGCTTCGTGCGGAAGTCCGCGAGCCGCTTCTTCATCTGGTCCACCACGGCGGCCGGCGCACGCGCGACGAAAGCCTCGTTGCCCAGGTTGGTTTCGGCCTTGGCGATCTCGCCGTCCAGCCGCGCGGCTTCCTTCGCCAACCGCTCGCGTTCGGCGGTACGGTCGATCTCGACGTGAAGCATGAGCTTGCCGCTTCCGGTCGCTGCGACGGGGCACTCCACATCCGGAAGCGCGCTGACGACCCTGGCCTCCGACAGGCGCGCGAGGGCTTGCAGGTACGGCAGGTGGATCGCCACCTCGGGACCGGCCTGCACGAACGCCGGCACGCGCTGCCCCGGGGCGAGGCCCATCTCGGATCGCAGGTTCCTGGCCGCGTTGGTGAGTTCCTTCAAGGCGGCGACGGCGCGCTCGGCCTCCTCGTCGATCTTGTCGGGCTGCGGCTGCGGCCAGCGCGCGAGCATGACGGTTTCGCCCGTGGCGCCGGCGAGCGGCGCCACCTTCTGCCAGAGCTCTTCCGTGATGAAGGGGATGATGGGGTGGGCCAGGCGCAGCGTCGTCTCGAGCACCCGGATGAGCGTGCGGCGCGTGCCGCGCTGGGCGGCCTCGCTCCCGGTCTGGAGCTGCACCTTGGCGAGCTCCACGTACCAATCGCAGTACTCGTCCCAGGCGAATTCGTAGAGCGCGCGCGCAGCGGTATCGAAACGGTATTCCTCGAAGCCCTGCGCGACTTGCGCCTCCGCGCGCTGCAATCGCGAGACGATCCACCGGTCGGCAAAGGAGAGTTCGACGGGCGAGGCGGCGTCGAGGCCGGTGTCCTTGCCTTCGCAGTTCATCAGGACGAAGCGAGTCGCGTTCCAGAGCTTGTTGCAGAAGCTGCGGTAGCCCTCGCAGCGCTTCAGGTCGAAATTCAGGGTGCGCCCGAGCGTGGAGAGCGCGGCGAAGGTGAAGCGCAGTGCGTCCGCGCCGTAGGACGTGATTCCTTCCGGATAGTCGCGCTTGATGCGCCTGGCCGCGGCATCCTTGTGCGAGGCGAGCATCAGCCCCTTGGTGGATTTCTCCAGCAACGCGGGAAGCCCGATCCCGTCGATCACGTCGATGGGGTCGATGGTGTTCCCCTTCGACTTCGACATCCGCTGACCCTCGCCGTCGCGCACGGTCGCATTCAGGTATACGTCCCTGAACGGGATTTCGCCGGTGAAGTGGAGCGTCGTCATGATCATGCGCGCGACCCAGAAGAAAATGATGTCCGGCCCCGTGATCATCACCGAAGAAGGCAGGTAGAACTTGCGTTCGCGGGCGAACTGCGCCCCGTCGGGCCACCCCAGTGCCGAGAAGGGAACGAAGGCCGACGAGAACCACGTGTCGAGCATGTCGGGATCGCGCCTGTCGGGCGAAAGGGCCTTGCCGCCGGTCTTCGCCTTCGCGCAAGCTTCCTCGAAGGTGCGCCCCACGTACGGCGTGCCGTCATCGGCGTACCACGCCGGGATCTGGTGCCCCCACCACAGCTGCCGCGAGATGCACCAGTCCTGGATGTTCTCGAGCCACTGGCGGTAGACCGTCGTCCATTCGTCCGGCACGAACCGGATGCGCCCGTCGTTCACCGTCTCGAGGCCGAGCCTGGCCAGGCCATCCATCTTCACGAACCACTGGTCCGAAAGCATCGGCTCGACGACGGCGTCGGAGCGCTGCGAGCGCGGCTGCATGAGCTTGTGCGGCTTCACGCTGTCCACCAGGCCGGCCTTGTCCAGGTCGGCCAGCACGCGCTTCCTCGCCTCGAAACGGTCGAGGCCGCGGTATGGCGCGGGGGCGTTGTCGTTCACCTTCGCGTCGAGAGTGAAGATGTCCACCATCGGCAGCGAATGGCGCGCGCCGACCTGGTAGTCGTTGAAGTCGTGGGCGGGCGTGATCTTCACGCAGCCGGTGCCGAATTCCCGGTCCACGTATTCGTCGCCGATGACCGGGATCAGCCGGTCCGCGAGCGGCAGCCGGATCATTCGCCCGATGAGGTGCTTGTAGCGCCGGTCTTCGGGATGCACGGCCACCGCGGTGTCGCCCAGCATCGTTTCGGGGCGCGTCGTGGCCACCACGAGGCATTCCGTCCCTTCCTCGAGCGGGTAGCGCAGGTGCCAGAGCGAACCGTTTTCTTCCCGCGATTCGACTTCGAGGTCGGACACGGCGGTAAGCAGGACCGGATCCCAGTTCACGAGGCGCTTGCCCCGGTAGATGAGGCCCTCCTCGTGCAGGCGGACGAACACTTCCGTCACGGCGCGCGAGCGCGCCTCGTCCATGGTGAAGTACTCGCGCGACCAGTCGCAGGAGGCGCCCAGGCGTCGCATCTGGCGCGTGATGGTCGACCCCGACGCCTCCTTCCATTCCCGGACGCGCTCGACGAACTTGTCGCGGCCCAGCGCGCGGCGCGAGGTGCCCTCCTGCTCCAGCTGGCGCTCGACCACCATTTGCGTCGCGATGCCGGCGTGATCCGTGCCCGGCTGCCAGAGGACGTTCTCCCCCTTCATCCGGTGCCAGCGGGTGAGGACATCCATCAGCGTCTGCTGGAAGGCGTGCCCCATGTGCAGCGTGCCGGTGACGTTGGGCGGCGGCAGCTGGATGGAGAACGACGGGCGCGCGGCGTCAAAGGTGGCCTTGAACCAGCCGCGGGATTCCCAGTAGGGGTACCAGTGCGCCTCGATGGCGTGAGGGGCGAAGCTTTTCTCGAGTTCCATGGTTCGTTCGTGCCTATCGATGCGGGCGGCGCGCGAGCGCCTCGGCCACCGCGTCGCCGACGGCGTTCGCGATTTCCTGCCTGAGATCTCCCAGCGTGGCGGCCACGGAGGCGTGGACCTCGGCGGCGACCTGCTGGGTGAGGCGGCGTTCCAGGTCCCGGGCCAGGCGTGACTGGACCGCGTTCACGACCTCGGCGATCAGGGCGCGGGTGTATTCGTCGTCGCCGGCGGCCATGGTCCTGTCGTGAACCTGGGCCGGCGGGGCAGCAGGCGCTGCGGGGCCCGCCGCCGGTGTGCCGCCGCGCGTGATCACCTCGGTCAGGACAGGAAAGTCCGCGCTGTCACCGTCTTCGGCGCGAGGGGGCACGTGCCTGCGCAGGAGGGCGTCGGCCTTGCCGAGGATGTCGCGGTCGTCCTCCATGGCCCTCAGGCCTCCTCGATCGCGTTCACGTTGATCTCGTAACCGCGCTTGCGGTAGAAGACGAACCGGCCGCGGGCGCGCTGCCTGTCCTCCTCATCCTTGCCCACGATCTCGAGCAGTCGCTCGAAGGAGGCGAAGAAGGGCGGCCACTCGTCCGCGAGATTCAGGAGCACGTCGTGGTGCGACAGCCCTTCCTCGCTCGCCGCGAGGATCACGGGCGTTTCGGGCGCGATCGGATCGGTGGCGCGGCAATGGGGAACGAAGCGGATCGACTGGAAAGTCCAGAGCAAGCGGTCGAACCCCGCGAGAACCTGCGCGTCCGGCGAATAGACCACCAGCCGGTTGTCGCCATCGGCCGCCTTGGCCGCGAGGCGGCAGGCGTAGCGCAGCTTGTCCTCGGCGTAGTGGTAGAAGTCGATGCGCGTCACGCCGAGCGCCGCGTGAGGAAATTCGCGAGCAGCGCGACGGGGCGGCCGGTGGCGCCTTTCTCGGCTCCCGATTTCCAGGCGGTGCCGGCGACGTCCAGGTGCGCCCAGGGGTAGGCCTTGGCAAAGCGCTCGAGGAAGCAGGCAGCGGTGATCGCGCCGCCCGCGCGCGAGGCGATGTTGGGGATGTCCGCGAAGTTGGACTTGAGCCCCTCCTGGTAGTCGTCCCACAGCGGCAGGTGCCAGGCGCGGTCCCATGAGGCATCGCCCGCCTGGATGAGTTCCCGGGCCAGCGAATCGGTGTTGGCGAAGAGGCCGGTGGCGATGTTGCCCAGCGCGATCACCATCGCACCGGTCAGGGTGGCGATGTCCACGACGGCCGCGGGCTTGTAGCGCTCCGCGTAGGTGAGGGCATCGCAGAGGATGAGGCGGCCCTCGGCATCGGTGTTGAGGATCTCGACCGTCTTGCCGGACATCGTGGTCACGATGTCACCGGGCTTGATGGCGTTGCCGCCGGGCATGTTCTCGGTGGCGGGGACGATGCCCACGACGTTCATCGGCAGTTTCATGAGGGCGACAGCCTTCATCGTGCCCAGCACGCTCGCCGCGCCGCACATGTCGAATTTCATCTCGTCCATCTCGGGCGCGGGCTTGAGCGAGATGCCGCCCGTGTCGAACGTGACGCCCTTGCCCACGAGAACCACGGGGGGCTGGCCCTTCTTCTTCGCGCCGCGGTGCTCGAGGACGATCAGTTTCGGGGGCTGGCGGCTGCCGCGCGCGACGGCCAGGAACGCGCCCATGCCGAGCTTCTCGAGTTCCTTCTCGCCCAGGACCTCGCAATTGAGCCCGTGCAGTTTCGCGAGCGCCTGGGCTTCGGTGGCGAGGTAGGCCGGCGTGCACACGTTGGCCGGCAGGTTGCCGAGGTCGCGCGCGAGGCAAACGCCCCCGGCGATGGCGTAGGCCCGATGGGCGGCCGCTTCGCCGGCCGCGACGTCGCTGCGCCTCGCCAAGTGCAGGACCACCTTGCCAAGGGCCCGCTTGTTCTCCTCCGGCTTGTTCTCCTCCGGCTTGCTCTTCATGCGGTCGAAGCGGTACATCCCCTCCATGATGCCGAGCACTGCCTGCTCGACCTTGAAGGCCGTGTCGCGCTTGCGCAGCGTGATGTCGGTGAGGAAGAAGGCCGCATCGGTCGCCCCGGTGGCGCGCAGCGCCTTGACGGCCGTGTCGATGGCCTTCCGGTAGGCCGACTCGCCCATCTCGCGGTCCTTGCCGAGCCCGACGAGGAGGACGCGGTCGGACGGCACGCCCGCCACGCTCTGCAGGAGGAGCGTCGTGCCGGCCTTGCCTTCCAGGTCGCCGCGGCTCAGTACATCCGTGATGAAACCCTTGGCGGCACGGTCAATGCCCTGCGCGGAGGCAGTGAGCTTTCGACCTTCGAAGACACCAACCACCACGCATCCGGTGCGCTGCTTTTCGGGGCTGCCGCTCTTTATGCTAAATTCCATTTGTTTTCCTGTACTTGGACGCTCGCTGCCGGATTGCGATTATCCCTGTTTTGAGCGACTCAAGTCAAAGCCAGCCGAGCCCGTGTCCACTCATACTTCCTGTCGGCTCTTCCCTCGACGATGATCTTCGATCGCAGCCTCATTCGCGAGTTCAGTCTCGTGGCGCTCGCCGTGGTGGCCGTCCTGATCGCGCTCATCCTCACGCGGCTCCTCATCCTGCTGCTGGGCAAGGCGGCCGGTGGCGAGGTGCTGCCCGAGGCTGTCATCGGCCTCATCGCTTTCGGGATCCTGACCTACCTGCCGATCCTGCTGTCGATCGCGGCGTTCGTGGCGGTGCTGCTCACGCTCACGCGCAGCTTCCGGGACGCGGAGATGACGGTGTGGTTCACCTCGGGGCTGTCGATTGCCGCGTGGGTGAAGCCGGTGCTGAGGTTCGCGCTCCCGATCGCGCTCGTCTGCGCCGCGCTTTCGCTCGTGATCGCTCCGTGGTCGGAGTCACAGAGCCGCGAGTACCGGCGCCTGCTGGAGAGCCGCGACGAGGTCTCCGCGGTGACGCCGGGCGTGTTTCGCGAGTCGCGGCAATCCGATCGCGTGTTCTTCGTGGACAAGCTCTCGGAGCGAGACGACGTGGTGAACAACGTCTTCGTGCAGTCCACGGAGCACAACCGGCTGGGCGTGATCGTCGCGCAGAAGGGCTTTGTCGAGACCGCGGAGAACGGCGACCGCTTCATCGTCCTGGAGAACGGGCGCCGCTATGAGGGGACGCCGGGCCTGCTCGATTACCGGATGGCGGACTTTGCGCGCTACCTGATCCGGATCGAGCCGAAGGAGGCCAAGAAGGAGGTGCCCCCCTCCAAGGCCATGGACACGATGGAGCTGCTCGCGGATCCGACCCCGCACAACATCGCGGAGCTGCACTGGCGGATCGCGATGCCCATTTCAGTGCTTCTCATGGCGCTCATCGCCCTGCCGCTTTCGTTCGTGAACCCGCGCACGGGGCGCTCGTGGAACCTGGTGCTCGCCGTGCTCGTCTATACGCTCTACAACAACCTGCTCTCGATATTCCAGGCCTGGACGTCGCAAGGCAAGGTTCCGCTCTGGCTCGGCCTGTGGCCGGTGCACCTCACGGTGGCGGCCGTCATCGCTTTCCTGCTGTCGAGGCAGATGTACTCCAGGCGTTGGTTCGCGTTCGGGCGGTAGGCGCGCTCGCCCGGGAAGCCGTGCCGAGGTATAATTTCGGGCTTCCCGGCAGCGGGAACTGCAAGCAGTCCACGGAGAGGTGGATGAGCGGTTTAAGTCGCACGCCTGGAAAGCGTGTTTAGGTTAATAGCCTAACGCGGGTTCGAATCCCGCCCTCTCCGCCAGTCTTCAATGCCAACCGCATGATCCGGTTGGCGTTGTCATTTGTGGAATTCCCCCGCTTCTCCGGACACTACGCTAAGCCCGCATGAGTACGTTCGAACTCCATCGGGCTGACCTGCCCAAGCGTCGAATGTCGGCGCCGGGAATTGTAGAACACTTCGATGTAGTCGAAGATGTCGGCGCGCGCGACTTCGCGCGTGGCGTACGTCCTGCGATAGACACGTTCCTTTTTGAGGCGAGGCGAAGAAGCTCTCGACCGCGGAGTTGTCCCAACAGTCGCCGCGCTTGCTCATGCTGCAGGTGATGCCCTCGGCCGACAGCAGGCGCTGGAAGTCCTCGCTGGTGTATTGGCTGCCCTGGTCGGAATGGGCAAAAGCTCCGAAGGCTTGCCGCGTCGCCACAGCGCCATTATCAACGCGTCCAGCACCAGTTGCGCGGTCATGGTGGGTTGCATAGACCAGCCGACCACGCGCCGGCTGAACAGATCCACCACAACGGCAAGGAACAACCAGCCCTCGCCCGTCCAGATGTAGGTGAAATCGGCTGCCCACTTCCGGTTCGGAGCAGCAGCGGCGAAGTCTCGCTCCAACACGTTCGGTGCGATGCTGTGTTCCGGACGCAATCCAATGTCGGTAGGCATGCGCCGCGGCTTGGGCTGCGCGCTCATGCCAGCCCCTCGCATCAGTCGCGCCACTCGATTCTCGCTGCAGGATTGGCCTGCGACGACCATGTCCTCCAGACCCGCGGCGAGCCGTAGGTCTGGTGACTCAAGGCGAAGCTTCCCGGATCAGCACCAGCAAGCCCGCGTTGGCGATCGAGCGCACGCTCGGCGAGCGTCCAAGCCATCGTCCCCGCCCGCGGGGCCCGGCGGCGCCCCCCCCCCCCCCCCCGCGCCCCCGCGGGGGCGGGCCCGCCCGGCCCCCGCGCCCCCCCCCCCCGCCCCGGCCCGGAGGGGGCGCCCCCCCCCCGCCCCCCCCGGGCCCCCCCCCCCCCGCCCCCCCCCCCCCCCCCCCCCCCGGGCCCCCCCCCCCCCCCCCCCCCCCCCCGGCCCCCCGGGGCCCGCCCCCCGGCCCCCGCCGCCGCGGCCCCGCCCGCGCGCGCCCCGCGCCGCGCCCCCCCCGCCCGCGGGGCCGCCGCCGGCCCGCCGGCCCCGCGCCGCCGGCGCGGGCCCGCGCCGCCGCGGCGGGGGGGCGCGGCGGGGGGCCCCCCCCGGGGGCCCCGGGCCGCGCGCCGGCCCCGCCCCCCCCCGCGCCGCGCCGCGGCCGCCCCGGCCCCGCCCCGTTCCCCCCCGAGTTGGCGACAACCCCCACCACTTCCCCAAAAAAAATCCCACCCCCCCCCAATTTTCGGCAAGTTTTTTCCGGTCGAGCGCCCCGCGCCCCGGAACGCCCCGGACCCCCCGACCCCGTTGCCCCCGGCCTTTGTGTGGGCCCCGCGCGGCGGCACCGGTTCCCACGCCCGCGGGCCGTGCGGACTCGACGCCGCCGCACGCCGGCGGCCGGCCGGCTGGGCCGGACGCGCCGGGGCAGAACCCGCTCGACGACACCTCGAGCAAGCGGCACATCATCCGGGTCGGCCACACCCGGCCGATAGCGGGCTACAAACACATACCTCACGTTGGTTCCTTCGCGAAGTAGCCCAGCGCTTTTTTAGAATGTCGCGCTCCATTCGAACTTTCGCCAACTCGCCTAAGCTGCTCGTTCTCCAGCTGCTGCGCAGCCTTCAACGGCAATGCCCGGTCCTTCTCGTATCGACCTGCCGCGAAGTTGTCCACCCACCCCTTCAGGACCGAACGCTCCACGCCAAGCTCACGCGCAACCGCCGACACCGATCGTCCAGGTTGCTGTGTGAGTTTCACTCCCTGCGCTTGAACTCGGCCGTAAACTTCCGTCTTTGCTTCGTTGCCATCGAACACCTCCAATTGCCAGTTTGGCATCATCAGATGTGTCCGGGGAAACGGGGGAATTCCATTTGTGCGGTGGCTTTTGCCCACAATCCCGCCCACAAACGGCGAGGCACCCACGCCTCTGGTGGTGGGGTACCTGGACCCACGGGGGCCATTGTCGGCAGGGCGAGGTGGGCAATCGCGTATTGAATGAAGTCGCTCGAGCGGTACCAACGCACGATGCAGGCATCATGGCAAGCATGAAAATCGCTGAAGAGACGCTTGGAATGCTGGAGGGCGCGTTGCGCGGCACGCGTGTGCCGCGCGTGCGTGCGCTTCACCTGCCGCCTGCGCAGTGGACCGAGACGCGTGACGGTGAGTTCTGCGCGCTCGAGCTGGACGACGGCTCGCTCGGGCTAAGCTACGTGCTGCTCGATGACACGCTAGCCAAGCTTGCTTCCGGCGCGTCAGGGACAGGCCCCGTCGGCGTCGACGCGCTCGCCGTCGCTCGCCACTGGGGCGGCACCGACACCACGTTGCGCACGATCGGATTCGCCGCGGTCAATGCACTGACGCGCCACCTGTTCGACCGCGCCGGCTTTGTTCCACCCGACGCTACCGATTCCATCGGCGGTCTCGCGCCACTGGCGGGGGAGCACATCGGGATGATCGGCTACTTCCGGCCCCTCGTGGCTCAGGTCACGGCAAATGGTGCGCGGCTCATGGTGCTCGAGTTGAGGCCCGACCTGGCGGGAGCACGTGAGGGGTTCCACATCACGCTCGACCCGCGTGAACTCGAGGCCTGCGACAAGGTGCTCTCGACGAGCACCGTGCTGCTCAACGAGACGCTCGACGCCGTGCTCGCGCATTGCGGTCACGCACGCGCATTCGCGATGATCGGCCCCGGCGCGAGCTGCTTGCCCGATGCGCTGTTCGCGCGGGGCGTGACGCTGATGGGCGGCGTGTGGATCGAGCACCCCGACGCATTCAAGAAGGCGCTCGCCGTCGGTGAGCGGTGGGGGCCGTACGCACGCAAGATCGCGCTCGCGCGCGCCGACTACCCCGGAATCGGCGCACTCGGCATCGCCCGATAGGCGTCGCTGCATGCGGGGAGTGGCGATCTGCTGACGGAATTGATGCGTGCGATGAGCCACGCTATCCACGCGATCAGCGAGAGGACCGCGAATCTCCCATGGTGGATGAGTCCGCCTTCATTGCCGGGTGGTGCCGATGTCGGCGTCCTGCAGGCTGGGTGGCTTCCCCTGCAGCGCGTACTCGCCATATTGCTGGATCAGCTTCGCCACCACGCCGGTCCAGCCGGTCTGATGGCTCGCGCCCAGGCCCGCACCCGTGTCGCCGTGAAAGTATTCGTGGAACAGGATCAGGTCGCGCCAATGCGGGTCGTTCTGGAATTTCTCGCAGTTGCCATACACCGGACGGCGGCCGTTCTCGTCCCGGAGGAAGATCCGGATGAGCCGGTAGGACAGGTCGGCCGTCACTTCCCACAGCGTCGCCTTGCGACCGGACCCGCTGGGCAGTTCGACATGGAAGTCGTCGCCGAGGAAATAGTGGTGCTTCTGCAGCGACTCGATGAGCAGGAAATTGAGGGGAAACCACACCGGGCCGCGCCAGTTCGAATTGCCGCCGAATTGCGCGATCGTCGATTCGGCCGGTTCATAGTCCAGCACGAACTGATGAGCGTCCAGGCGCAGGACGAACGGATTCGCCGCGTGCTGTTTCGACACGGAACGCACACCGTGGGCGCTCAGCATCCCGTCTTCCCGCAGTACATGCTCGAGGATGCGGCCGAGCTTGTGCGAATCGACCAGCGCCAGGCGGACCCGGTCCCGGATGCCGCGGTGATTGAAGTCGGCGAGGCCTTGCAGCAGTTCCGGCCGGTAACGGGCGAACCAACGCGAGCGCTCGCTGAAGCCGCGGAATGCGTGCAGGATGTCCCACTCGCCGATCGCGATGGCGGCGACCGGAATCGTGCCGCCGATGGTGAACGCCTTGACCGGCAGGCAGCGCTCGTCCGGGAAATTGAGCACGTCGAAGTAATAGCCTTCTTCCTCGTGCCATAGGCCGCCTTCTCGGCCGCCGACCTGGTTCATGGCCGCGCCAATGTAGATGAAATGCTCGAAGAACTTGGTTGCGATATCCTCGTACACCGGATCCCCCCGGGCGAGCTCCAGCGCGATGCTGAGCATGTTCAGGCAATACATCGCCATCCAGCTGGTGCCGTCAGCCTGCTCGAGCTCGCCGACGCCGGGCAGTCCGGCGCTGCGGTCGAAAGCGCCGATGTTGTCCAGGCCCAGGAATCCCCCCTCGAAGATATTGTTGCCTTGGGCGTCCTTGCGGTTGACCCACCAGGTGAAATTGATCAGCAGCTTCTGGAATATCCGCTCGAGGAAGGCGCGGTCGCTGCGTCCGTACATCTTCTGCTCGATCTGATAGACGCGGATCGCCGCCCACGCATGCACCGGTGGATTGACGTCGCCGAATGCCCATTCGTAGGCGGGAATCTGGCCGTTGGGGTGCATGTACCACTCACGCGTCAGCAGGAGCAGCTGGCTCTTGGCGAAATCCGGGTCGATCATGGCAAAGGTGACGGCGTGGAACGCCATGTCCCAGGCGGCGAACCACGGGTACTCCCACTTGTCCGGCATCGACAGCACGTCGCCCGCGGCCAGATGCCCCCACGCGTGGTCGCGGCCGCGTTTGCGCGCCTCGGACGGCGGCGGGCCGACGGGATCGCCCTCGAGCCAGCGATGCACCAGGAAATGGTAGTACTGCTTGCTCCAGAGCATGCCGGCGAAGGCCTGGCGCTGGACGTTGCGCATGTCTTCGGGCAGCTCGAAAGGCGTGACACGCCGATAGAACGCATCCGCCTCGTCCTTGCGCCGCGCGAACATGGCGTCGAATTCGTCGCCGAGCGGCGCCTTCGAGCCGCCCGCGTTGCCCAGGCGCAGCCGGATCGTCACCGTCTGGCCTGCGCCGACGACGCGCTCGTAGCGCGGGGCAGCCTTGGTGCCGATGCGCGCCGGATTGACCGCTTCGTGCCGGCCATTGACAACGAAGTCGTTGAACGCGTCCTTGACGAAGGGCGAGGCGTTGGGCGCGCCTGACAGGCGCTCGCTATTGGTTTCGTTTTCGGTGAACAGGACGTCCTCAGGCAGCTCGCACACCAGCCAGTGCGGCGCCAGATCGTGGTGCGTCGCCTTGAGGACCACGGCGTCGCCTCCGGATCGATCGATCTCGATGCGCGGCTTCGGCCGGCCCGGATGCCACGACCAGTCGTTCCTGAACCACAACGTCGGCAGCACCTGCAGGGCCGCGGCCGCCGGGCCGCGGTTGATGGCGCTGATCCTGATCAGGATGTCTTCGGGCGCGGCCTTTGCGTATTCGACGAACACGTCGAAGTAGCGATCGTCGTCGAAGATCCCGGTGTCGAGCAGTTCGTACTCGGGCCTCATCCGGTCGCGCCGCCGGCTTTCCGCCACCAGGGCCGCGTAGGGGTAGGCTCGCTGCGGATACTTGTACAGGAACTTCATGTACGCGTGGCTGGGGACATTGTCGAGATAGAAGTAGTACTCCTTGACGTCCTCGCCGTGATTGCCCTCGTTGCCGTTGAGCCCGAACATCCGCTCCTTCAGGATCGGGTCGGCGCCGTTCCACAGCGCCAGCGCAAAGCACAGATGCTGACCCTCGTCCGATATGCCGGCGATGCCGTCCTCGCCCCAGCGGTAGGCACGCGAGCGCGCCTGGTCGTGCGTCAGGCCTTCCCAGGCGTCGCCGCTGGCGCTGTAGTCCTCGCGCACCGTGCCCCATTGCCGCTCACTGACGTACGGGCCCCAGCGACGCCACGGCTCGGTTCCGGCCCGGGCAGCGTCCAGCCGGTCTTCTTCTGCGGTCATCGACGATCGTCCTTCCGCGGGCCGATTGCGCGCACGCAACCCGGGTCACTTCAAAATGCCTGCGCCTGCAAATGACGCTTGCGCCGGAACTATCGTGATGTCAATGCGATCAACGACTATATACGGGGAGGTTCTTCGTCCATCGCAGGAGTTCCTGGGTGTTCCGACATCGAGGTAAGGTGCGGGTTCAAGTCTGCGGCTTGTCGGCCCGCCTGGATGGCGGCTGAAAGCTGGCGGCCGGGCTGCAGGACGAAGGCGCGGCGTCCTTTGTAGAATCCTGGAACGAGCTGACGGGCGTAAAGGGCGAGCCATGAACGTATTGGCAGTCGATGTGGGCGGCACCCATGTGAAGATACTGGCCACCGGGCAGGCCGTATCGCGGGAGTTTGCCTCCGGGCCGAAGCTGACGGCCAGGCAGATGGTTGCCGGCGTGAAGAAGCTGGCAGGGAACTGGAAATACGACGCGGTCGCGATCGGGTATCCGGGACCGGTGCTGCGCAACCGACCGGTGGCCGAACCGCACAACCTCGGGACAGGATGGGTCGCATTCGACTACGAAGCGGCATTCGGCTGTCCGACCAAGGTCGTCAACGATGCCGCGATGCAGGCCCTGGGCAGCTACCAGGGAGGCAGGATGCTGTTCCTGGGCCTGGGCACGGGTCTCGGAACGGCGATGATCGTGGAAGGCGTGGTCGAGCCCATGGAACTGGGCCATTTGCCCTACCGGAAGGGCACCTATGAGGATTATGTGGGGCTGCGCGGGCTGGAGCGCCTGGGTGAGAAGAAGTGGCGGCGGCATGTCGTCGCCGTCGTCGAGCGTCTGCGCGCCGCCCTCGAGCCCGACGACGTGGTCATTGGCGGCGGCAATTCGAAGAAGCTCGCCGAGCCGCCCCTCGGCTGCCGGCTCGGCGACAATGCCAACGCATTCCTGGGCGGATTCCGGCTCTGGCAGAAGGCAGCGGGAGGCAGGCGCAGCCTGCACCGGCGTACGCGCCCCGGTCAGCCCCCCGTGAAAGGCGCATGGAAATGACGGCCGCCGTCGAAGCAGCATCCGCCGCGTGGAAGGCGCTGGCGCAGCATCAGCGGGAAATCCGCGACCTGCACCTGCGCGAACTCTTCGCCGGCGATCCGGCGCGCGCCGAACGCATGACCATCGAGGCGGCGGGCCTGACGCTGGACTACTCCAGGAACCGCATCACCGACGAAACGATCAAGCTGCTCGTGGCGCTCGCGGAGCAGTCGGGCCTGCGCTCGCGCATCGAGGCGATGTTCCGCGGCGAGCGCGTCAATGTCACCGAGAACCGCGCCGTGCTGCACGTGGCCTTGCGTGCGCCGCGCGGCGCCTCGATCATGGTCGACGGGCAGAACGTGGTGCCCGCGGTGCATGCGGTGCTCGACAGGATGGAGGCCTTCGCCGCGCGCGTGCGCAGCGGGGCGTGGACCGGCCATGGCGGCAAGCGCATTCGCAACGTGGTCAACATCGGCATCGGCGGCTCGGACCTCGGGCCGGTCATGGCCTACGAGGCGCTGAAGCACTACAGCGATCGCGGCATGACGTTCCGCTTCGTCTCCAACGTCGACGGCACCGATTTCGCCGAGGCCACGCGCGACCTCGACGCCGCCGAAACGCTGTTCATCGTCGCCTCGAAAACGTTCACCACGCTGGAGACCATGACCAATGCGCACACCGCGCGGGAGTGGTTGCTGCGCGCGCTGGACGGGGACGAAAGGGCGGTGGCGAAGCATTTCGTCGCGGTGTCCACCAATGCCGCCAAGGTATCCGCATTCGGCATCGACACCGCCAACATGTTCGGATTCTGGGACTGGGTCGGCGGCCGCTATTCGATGGATTCCGCGATCGGCCTGTCCACCATGCTCGCGATCGGGCCCGGGCACTTCCGCGCGCTGCTCGATGGCTTTCATGAAATGGACGAGCACTATCGCAGCGCGCCGTTCGCGCGCAATCTGCCGGTGCTTATGGGCCTGCTCGCGCTCTGGTACAACAATTTCTTCGGCGCGCAGACGGTCGCGGTGCTGCCCTACGAGCAGTACCTGAAGCGCTTTCCCGCCTACCTGCAGCAGCTCACCATGGAAAGCAACGGCAAGCGCGTGACGCTCGACGGCAAGCCGGTCGAGCGCGACACGGGGCCGATCTACTGGGGCGAACCCGGCGCCAACGGCCAGCACTCCTTCTATCAGCTGATCCACCAGGGAACGCGGCTCATACCCTGCGACTTCATCGCTTTCGCCCAGTCGCTCAACCCGCTAGGCCGGCACCACGACATCCTGCTCGCGAACGTGTTCGCCCAGGCCGAGGCACTCGCGTTCGGCAAGACGGCGGACGAAGTCGGCGCGGAAGGCACCCCGGACTGGCTGGTGCCGCACCGGGTGTTCGAGGGCAACCGGCCGTCCAACACGATCTTGGCCAGGCGGCTGACGCCGGCAACGCTGGGCAGCCTGGTCGCGCTGTACGAGCACAGCGTGCATACGCAGGGCGTGATGTGGCATATCGATTCCTTCGACCAATGGGGCGTCGAACTGGGCAAGGTGCTGGCGCAGCGCATCGTCCCCGAACTCGAGGGCGCGGCCGAGCCCAGGCTCGCGCACGACAGTTCGACCAACGCGCTGATTCGCCTGTACCGCAAAATGAAGCGGTCGCCGGGATGAGCATCGGCCGCGGCAACTGCGTTCCGCATCGTGGTGACAGGCCGCCGCGATTCGTACGCGACGATGTTGTCCCGGCGCGCCAGGACCGTGGCGCGGGCAATCGCCTTCGCAAGCCATTCATCGAAAGGAACTCACTATGCAGCTCGGAATGATAGGACTCGGCCGCATGGGCGCGAACATGGTGCGCCGGCTCATCCAGGGTGGTCACGACTGCGCGGTGTTCGACGTGTCGCCCCTGGTGGTGGCCGAACTTGTCAAGGAAAAGGCCGTCGGCGCCTCCACCCTTGCCGACCTGGTGAAGAAGCTCGCGAAGCCGCGCGCGCTGTGGCTGATGGTGCCTGCCGCCGCCGTGGACGGAACCATCGCCTCCCTGGTGCCGCTGCTCGAGCCGGGCGACATCCTGATCGATGGCGGCAATTCGTACTATATCGACGACATCCGCCGTGCGAAGGAACTCGCCCCGAAGGGCATCCATTACGTCGACGTCGGCACCAGCGGCGGCGTTTGGGGCCTGGAACGCGGCTACTGCATGATGATCGGCGGCGAAGCTGCGACCGTGCAGCATCTCGATCCCATCCTCGCGCGGCTCGCTCCCGGCATCGGCGACATCGCGCGCAGCCCCGGGCGGGAAGGGGCCATCGGCACCGCCGAACGGGGCTACCTGCACTGCGGCCCGAACGGGGCGGGTCACTTCGTCAAGATGGTCCACAACGGCATCGAATACGGCCTGATGGCCGCCTACGCCGAGGGGTTCAACGTGCTGCGCGCGGCGAACGTTGGGGCGCAGACGCATGCGATCGACGCGGAATCGACACCGCTGCGCCACCCCGAGCATTACCGGTACGAGCTCGACCTGCCCGACATCGCCGAGGTTTGGCGCCGCGGCAGCGTCGTCTCGTCCTGGCTGCTCGACCTCACCGCGAGCGCGCTGGCAAAGGATCCGGCGCTGGCGAAGTTCACGGGGCGCGTCTCCGATTCTGGCGAAGGGCGCTGGACCATGAAGGCGGCAATAGACGAAGGCGTGCCCGCCCCGGTGCTGACCACCGCGCTCTACGAACGATTCGCCTCGCGCGGGGCGGCGGATTTTCAGGACAAACTGCTGTCCGCCATGCGCTACGAGTTCGGCGGCCATCACGAGTTGCCCGCCGGAAAATAGATCGACGGGGGTGCGAAAGCGATGAACGAACAGCCATCAGACGCGCTGGTATTCTTCGGCGCCACCGGCGACCTTGCCTACAAGAAGATATTTCCTTCCTTGCAGGCGATGATCAAGCGCGGCCACCTCGACGTGCCGGTAATCGGCGTCGCCAAGGCAGGCTGGAACCTTGACCAGCTCAAGGCGCGCGCACGCGACAGCATCGAAAGGAACGGCGTGTTCGATGCCGCCGCGTTCGCGCGCCTGAGCGAGCTGCTGCGCTACGTGGACGGCGATTATGGCGACGCGGCGACGTTCCAGGCGCTGCGCAAGGAACTCGGCGCCGCGCACCGGCCGGCGCATTACCTCGCGATCCCGCCCGCGCTGTTTGGTGTGGTGGTCGAGCAACTGGCCAAGTCGGGCTGCACCGAAGGCGCCCGAGTCGTGGTCGAGAAGCCGTTCGGGCGCGATCTCGCCACGGCACGGGATCTGAACCGGATACTGCTCGGCTGTTTCGACGAGGAGCACATCTTTCGCATCGACCATTACCTGGGCAAGCGGCCGGTGCACAACCTGGTCTTTTTCCGCTTCGCCAACGCGTTCCTCGAATCGTTCTGGAACCGCGAGTTCATCAAGAGCGTGCAGATCACCATGGCCGAGGATTTCGGCGTGCAAGGCCGCGGTGCCTTCTACGACCAGGTCGGCACGATGCGCGACGTGGTCCAGAACCACCTGTTCCAGGTGCTGGCCAACCTCGCCATGGAGCCGCCGGCGCGCGACGACGCCGAATCGATGCGCGACGAGAAGGTCAAGGTGCTCAAGTCGATCCGGCCGATCGAGCCGGCCAATCTCCTGCGCGGCCAGTTTCGCGGCTACCTGCAGGAGCCCGGCGTCGCGGCCGACTCGCCGCGGGAGACTTTCGCGGCATTGCGGCTGGATATCGATTCCTGGCGCTGGGCCGGCGTGCCGTTCTACATCCGCGCGGGCAAGTGCCTGCCGGTGACCTGCACGGAGGCTGTCGTCACGCTGCGCCGCGCGCCCAGGGTGTTTGCCGGGTGCGCCGGCAAGGCGAACTACCTGCGCTTCAGGATCAGTCCGGAGATGACCCTCGCCATCGGAGCCACGGTGATGGACCCGAAGGACCGGATGATAGGCGAGCAGACGGAGCTGCTCGCGAGCCACCGGCCCGACGGCGCCCAGATTGACGCCTACGAGCGGGTGCTGGGCGACGCGATGGCCGGTGACCGGACCCTGTTCGCGCGCGAGGACTATGTGGAAGAGGCGTGGCGCATCGTCGATCCCGTGCTCAAGGCGGGCACTCCGGTCCACGCCTACGAGCCCGGCACCTGGGGCCCACTGCCGGCTGACGACAGCGTGTCGCCGCCGGGCGGCTGGCGCAACCCGGTCGTCACCGGCTGATGATGAAGATCGAAGTGCTCGCCGATCCCGACGCCGTGGCGCATCGGGCTGCGGGGCTGGTCGCTGCGGATGCGCGCGCCGCGGTTGACGCACGGGGCCGCTTCGTCATGGCGGTCAGTGGCGGCCGCACTCCCTGGGCCATGCTGCGGGCATTGGCGCAGGAAGACATGCCCTGGGCGGGCGTGCACGTCATGCAGGTCGACGAGCGCGTTGCACCCGCCGGAGACGCGCAGCGCAACCTCACACACCTGGCGGAAAGCCTGCTTGCGCATGCCCCGCTCGCGCCCGCGCAAGTTCATGCGATGCCGGTGGAGGCGACCGATCTGGAGGCGGCGGCGGCCAGCTATGCCAGGATGCTGCGCGAACTCGCGGGTTCGCCGCCGGTGCTCGATCTCATCCACCTCGGGCTCGGACCCGATGGCCACACCGCGTCGCTGGTGCCCGGCGACCCGGTGCTGGATAACATCGCCGACGACGTGGCGCTCGCCGGGCCTTACCGGGAGAGGCGTCGGATGACCCTGACCTACCCGACGCTCGATCGCGCGCGGCGCATCCTGTGGCTCGTGACCGGCGCGGACAAGGCGGCAATGCTCGCGCGACTGTGCGACGCCGACCGCTCGATTCCCGCAGGGCGGGTGCGCCAGAGCCGGGCCCTGCTGCTCGCGGACACGGCCGCAGCGAACCAGGCTCATCCCGGCTGAAGCTCGTGCCACCTCCCGATCTGCGCGATACTCGACGCACTCACGGCGCCGGTCGGCAATTGAGCATCACGGTGTGCTTTGGCAATGTCAGGGTCTCCGGCGGCTTGCCGTTCAGCGTCACGAGCGTCACGTTGGGCTCGAAGAACTCCGTGATGATGACGCCGACGCGCACTCGCGCTCCCTCCGGGATGACCTTGCCTTCGAAGCCCAGCGGAAGCTGGACTTCCAGTTCCTGTCCGACCTTGAGATCAAACATGGATACTCCTCTCGTGCGTATGAGGCAGCGAACGACACTGAGTTGTTACGGACCGCGCCAGCGGCCATTGGCAAGCGGGTAAGCCGCCGGCGCGGATTTCCGACGAACACTCACGCCGCGTGCTTCGCCGATTGCGCGGCAACATGGCTCTCGTGCAGGTCGACGCGCGAGGCATTCAGAGTGCTCAGGATCGCCCTGGCGCGCGCCATCTCTTCTGCCGGGCCGCTCGCCATCACCAGGAACTTGTCGGCCTTCAGGGCAGTCTCGTAGGCGATCACGGTGTCCTTCGGAATGCCACTGCTGTAGAGAGCCGCGCCCAGGGCGCTCAGCCCGCCGATCACGACGGCTCCCTCGATGGCGGCGATCACCGCGGCGGTAAGGTATCCCAGCACGACGACGTGTCCGATGACGGGAACGAAGAGGAACACGCCGCCAACGAGCCAGCCCCAGAGGCCGCCCCAGAAGGCCCCGCGCTTGCCCCAGAATTTCATTCTGTCGCCCGTGTTGTAGAAGCCCACGACCTTCTCGTCGATGTGGTATCCCCTGCCGACCACGCTGAGGTGCTTCATGTCGATTCCGGCCCCGGCCAGCTTCCTGACCGCGGCCTCCGCGCCCTGGTGTTCAGGGAATATCGCGACTGTGGTGCTGGGTTCGTCCTTTTGCATTTGGGTACTCCTTGCTGTGGACAGTCTTCGGATCCAATCTGTGCTTCCGGCCGGGCGCCGTCCGTGCGCCGGCCCACACAGATCAGGGGAGTTCCGGGAAGGCCAGAATCAGGAAGCCTCCGGGTGGCCCTGCTTCTTCAGGTCGCTCTTGAGATTCGCCTTGTCGGTCGCGAGATCCCGCTTTTCTCCCTTGATGGCCCGGGTGTCCTGATAGACGGATTCGGAATCACGGGACACTGCAGCCATCCGGCCTGCCGTGGTGTCGGCCTCGAGTGCCTTCTCGTCCGCGCGCAGTTGCTTCCTGTCGTGCGCCAATGCGGCTTCGTCGGTCTTCATCTGCGGCGTTGCGGGCTTGTCCGCCTTGATCGCCTGCGCTTCGCCCTTGATGGCCAGTTTGTCCCGATAGACTGTCTCGGCGTCATCGGACGTCGCCGCCATGCGGCCCGCCCTGGCATCGGCTTCGAGCGTCTTCTTGTCCGTCTTCAGATTCTGGCGCTCCTGGGATAGCGCGGCCTCGTCGGCCTTGATCTGCATTCTGTCGCCCTGCACCGCGCGGCTCGTGTCCGAGGTCTGCGTTGTCGCCGTGGATTGGGCATATGCAGTTCCACAGGCGAACGCAGCGACGACCATGGGGACGGCAATCCTGAAGACGGGCTTCAGGACGATCGCCCCGCGATGAAATCCGGTGGCGACCAGTTCGTTCGGTTTTCTCGATGTCTTCATGTCAGCTCCTTGGGTCATGGGTGAATGGGTGGGACAGGGGCTTGTCCACGCACTCACGGTGAGTCCCGTTGCTTAGGCCACACTTAAGGGGGCTGGCAGGCGCCAGGGCAGCTCCGGCAGCTAACGGCGCTCGCCGAAGCCGTCGTGAAACAGCTGGGCGATCTCCCGCATGGCGGCATCCTCTTCTGGACCGTTGGCCTCGATCCGCACCGATACGCCCATCACGGCGGTCAGGAGCATGACGGCAAAGATGTTGCGCGCGCTCGCGCGGCGCCCGTTGACCACCAGCGACAAGCTGCAGCGGCAGCGCTTTGCAATGTTCACGATGCGCGCGCACGCTTGCGCATGGAGGCCATGGGGGTTGGAGACGACGATGATTCGGGTCTGCATGAAAGTCCCTGTGTGTGCCCCGTGGGGCCATGGGCGCCTCATCCCTTGTCGCCAACGGCTCCGCGGAAGACAATTGGCCCCTGACCCAGTCTCGATTGACGCGGGCGGTCAGGATTAGTTCGATGGCGGTGGCCTTAAGGTTCCTTTAAGGGTCGTCTCATAAAGTACTTTCCGACGAGATGCCGCAACCCTTCGGGATGCAACCTCGGCGTCAATGGCAGGAAATCGATCCGTGAATCCATGCAATCGCTCGGTGATGCCCCGGCCGATCACTCGAATCGTCCGGCGCGTCGAAATGACCCAGGAGCCCGGCACCGCGCCGGAGGCCACATCGCCGTGCGGGGCGCCGCGCAGGGCAGGGAGATCGCGATGATCGAAAGACGTTTCCACGATTACCGGGCGTCTCGGCGCGTGATCGACGTCACTCCGGGAGCGCGCTGGCGCAGCGCGGTTCGCGCAGCGCTCACGACGGCGCTGATTGTCGTCGCGTTGCCGCTGCTCTGGCTGGCGGGTTCCCTGGTCCTTCTCGGGCTGCTGGGCGCGGCGGCAGCCACGCTCGCCTGGGCGTATGCAAGACATGGGTGGCGAAGCTGGCAGTCTTCCGGCCGCGATGGCGGCACGGTGGACCTGCGCTGACCGGACGCGGAATGGTCTGACCCGTGCGAATCCTGCTGGTCGAAGACGACGTGATGATCGGCGAGGCCGTTCTGGATCTCCTGCGCGCCGAGAACTATGCCGTCGACTGGGTCAAGGACGGCGAGATGGCCGAGACGGCGCTGCGCGCGCAGGGTTACGACCTCGTCCTGCTCGACCTCGGCCTGCCGCGCCGCGATGGCCTGGCGGTGCTGCGTTCGCTGCGTTCGCGCAAGGAGCGCATACCGGTATTGATCGCCACCGCCCGCGATTCGGTGCAGCAGCGCGTCGAGGGCCTGGACGCCGGCGCGGACGACTACGTGCTCAAGCCCTATGATCTCGACGAGCTTCTCGCCCGCATCCGGGCGCTGCTGCGGCGTGCGGCCGGCCGGGCAGAGCCGGTTTACGAGCACAAGGGCGTGAGCATCAATCCGGCGACCCGCGAAGTCGCCATCGGCGGCCGGCCCGTGGCGCTGTCGGCGCGCGAATGGGCGGTTCTGGAGCCGCTCCTGGCGCGGCCGGGCATGGTGCTGTCGCGCGCGCAGCTGGAAGACAAGCTCTATGGCTGGAAGGACGAGATCAGCAGCAACGCCGTCGAGGTCTATATTCACGGCCTGCGCAAGAAGCTTGGCGCCGACCTGATCCGGAACGTCCGCGGCGTGGGCTACATGGTGCCCAAGGCGTGAACATGGGCATGAATGCCGCCCACTCGTTGAGCGCGCGCCTGCTGTGGCTCCTCCTTGCCGCAATCCTGCTGACGGCGGTGATGCAGGCGTCCATCGTGTACCGAACCGCGCGCGCCGAGGCGGATGAGATCTTCGACTACCACATGCAGCAGATGGCGATGGCGCTGCGTTCGGGCCTGCCGGCGGATGCAGCGGCGGCCGGGGCCAACGAGGCCGGCGACGAGGAGAATTTCGACTTCGTGGTCCAGGTCTGGACTTCCGACGGCCTGAAGGTCTTCCAGTCGGCGGCGCGAGCCGAACTGCCCCAGCGCGCGATCCTGGGGTTCTCGACCGTGGAGGCGAGAGGCGGCACGTACCGCGTGTTCTCGATGCAGACCCGCAGCCGGGTCATCCAGATCGCGCAGGACATGACGATCCGAAGTGAGATGGCGCGAACACTTGCGCTGCGGACGGTGGGCCCGGTGGCCGTGGTCGCGCCGCTGCTCATGCTCCTGGCGTGGTGGGTGGTCAGCATCTCGCTTGCCCCCGTGTCGCGGGTGCGCCGTCAGGTGGCGCAGCGCCAGGCAGACGATCTTACCGAGGTGAGCGAGGTCGGCCTGCCGGACGAAATCCGGCCCCTGGTGCACGAATTGAATCTCCTCTTCGGGCGCGTGCGCCATGCGTTCGACGCCCAGAAGAGCTTTGTCGCGGATGCGGCGCACGAACTTCGCTCGCCGCTTGCCGCACTGAAGCTCCAGGTCCTGGGCCTGCAGCGGGCGCCCGACGACGCCGCCCGCGAACTGGCGATCAGCCGCGTGGGCGCCGGCATCGACCGGGCAACGCGGCTGGTCGAGCAGTTGCTGGCGCTGGCACGCCAGCAGGCGAACCTGGCCTCGGGCGCCAAGCCACAGGCGGTCGCCCTGGCGCAGATGGCCGGTCAGGCGGTGGCCGAGGTCGCGCCGGCGGCGCACGCTCGCGGGGTCGATCTGGGCCTGGGCCGAGCCGACGAAGGCGATATCGACGGGCACCCGGAGGCGCTGCGCATCCTGATTCGCAACCTGCTCGACAACGCGATCAAGTACACGCCCCCGGGCGGGCGAGTCGATCTGGAGGTCGAACGCCGTGCCGATGCCTTGGTGCTCAGCGTGGACGACAGCGGTCCCGGAATTCCAGAGCAGGATCGCGAGCGCGTCCTGGATCGCTTCTACCGGCTGGAGGGCAGCGAGACCACGGGCAGCGGCCTGGGACTTTCGATCGTGAAGTCCATCGCGGACCTGCATGGTGCAGAGCTGGAACTCGGCCGTTCGACACGGCTCGGGGGTGTTCGCGCGCAGGTGCGGTTTCCGACTGGACGCTGAGACCGGTCGCCGCGCATGGTGGCCGCGAGCGGCTGCTTAAGCGCCGTCTAAGTGTCCGCACGCATATTGAACGCGTACCGACCTGCAACCCCATTGGAGGATCTCTCATGAACGCTCGCATCTTCACTCTCAAACACGTTGTTGTCGCCCTCGTGGCGGCCGGCGTCATCGGCATGGCCGGCGCATTCGGCGCAGCGGAGAGCGGCCTTTTCGGCAGCACCCACGCCCGCGCCGGTGTTGCTTCCGCGGCCACTTCGGTGCCGGCAAGTGCCACTGCCCCGATGGCCCTGACCGACTTCTCGCAGATCACCGAACAGAACGGAGCCGCCGTCGTGAACATCAGCGTCAGCGGAATGACCAGGACGGCGATGGACGAACCGGCCGGGCGCCAGCATGGCCGTTCGAGAATGAATCCGGACGATCCGTTCTACGAGTTCTTCAAGCGCTTCGGCGTGCCAGGCGAAGGCTCCTCCGGCCCGCAGGAGATGCCCGCGCGCGGCCAGGGGTCGGGCTTCATCATCAGCTCGGATGGACTGATCCTGACCAACGCGCACGTCGTGCGCAACGCGAAGGACGTGACGGTCAAGCTGACCGATCGCCGCGAGTTCCAGGCCAAGGTGCTGGGCACGGACCTGAAGACGGACGTGGCCGTGCTCAGGATCGATGCGAAGAACCTGCCCACGGTGAAGATCGGCAGCGCGCGCGACCTGCGCGTCGGAGAGTGGGTGCTGGCCATTGGCTCGCCGTACGGATTCGACAATAGCGTGACGGTTGGTGTCGTCAGCGCCAAGGGACGCTCGCTTCCGGACGACGGCTTCGTGCCGTTCATCCAGACGGACGTGGCGGTCAATCCCGGCAACTCCGGCGGGCCGCTGTTCAATGCGCGCGGCGAGGTCGTCGGCATCAACTCGCAGATCTACAGCCGCACCGGCGGCTACCAGGGCCTGTCGTTTGCGATACCGATCGACATGGCGACGAAGGTCAAGGACGAGATCGTCGCCACCGGCAAGGCGACCCATGCCCGCCTGGGCGTGGCCATCCAGGAGGTGAACCAGACCTTTGCCGATTCGTTCAAGCTGGACAAGCCCGAGGGAGCGCTCGTGTCGAGCGTCGACAAGGGCGGGCCGGCGGACCAGGCCGGGCTCAAGCCGGGCGACGTGATTCGCAAGGTCGATGGCCAGCCGATCATTTCCTCCGGGGACTTGCCGTCGATCATCGGGGAAGCGACCCCGGGCCAGAAAGTCACGCTCGAGCTGTGGCGGCAGGGCAAGCGCGAGGAGGTGACGGCCAGGCTCGCCGACTCCGGCGACAAGGCGGCCAAGGTCGCCAACGCCGACGAGGCTGTTGGCAAGGGCAAGCTCGGCCTCGCGTTGCGCGCCCTGCAACCCCAGGAGAAAAAGGAGGCCGATGTCGAAACCGGGCTGCTGGTCGAGGATGCCGCCGGCCCCGCGGCGAGGGCCGGTGTGCAGGCCGGCGATGTCCTGGTTGCCGTGAACGGCACGCCAGCCCGAAGCGTCGACCAGGTTCGCGAAGTCCTGGCCAAGTCCAGCAAGTCGGTGGCGCTGCTGATCCAGCGTGACGGAACCAGGATCTTCGTGCCCGTGCGCATCGGCTGACCGGAAGCCGAACGAAGCAGAGTGCCCCGGGGCGGCGCACCCGGTCAGTCAGCCGCCCCCGTTTTTCGCTAAGGAGAGCGGGAATGAAAGCCCTGCTGCCGGGCATGGCCTCGACGTCCCGTCTCCAACCCGCCAATCGCAAGAGAGCATCACAGTTTGTCCAGGGACTCGGCCCGGTCCCAATCCGGCCCCGGTGGATCGCGCCGCAGGGCCTCGATCCACGCCAGGTAGTGGGTTGCCACGCCGTCGCTGTCGCGCTTGGCGAGCAGGCCCCGGAAGGCAGCCTGCGCGGCATCCCAATCCTGCCGGCCGAACGCCGCGAGAGCCGCGGCCGTCATCGTCCGCACCTCCGCGTCCTCGTCGAACGTGTAGACGTCCACGGGCTTGCTCTTGCCCTTGACGATGATGCGGCCCACTTCCCGCAGCGGCATCCCGGGTGGAAGCCGCTGTGCCGTGGCGCCGCTCAGGAGGATCGGGGTCCCGAAGAGCTTGTTGGCTCCCTCGAGGCGCGAGGCGAGATTCACGCCGTCGCCCAGCGCCGTGTAGTTGAAGCGGTCCTCCGCGCCGAGGTTGCCTACGACCGCCTCGCACGTGTGGATGCCGACGCGCATCCGGATCGGAGGCAGGCCCTGCTCGGCGAGGCTCGCGCGCAGGTCTTCCATGTCGGCCTGCATCTCGCGGGCCGCCAGGCAGGCATTGGTGGCGTGGTCCGCGTCGTCGAGCGGCGCGCCCCACAGCGCCATGATCGCGTCGCCGATGAACTGCGTGAGGGTGCCCTGACGGCGCTTCACGATGGCGGAGGCGCGCGAGAAGTGCTGCTGCAGCACCTGGGCCACCTGCTCAGGCCCGTGCTTTTCGGTGATGGTGGTGAAGCCGGCCAGGTCCGTGAAGAGCACGGTGATCGTGCGGCGCTCGCCTCCCAGCCTCAGGCGGTCGGGCTGCGCGAGCATGTGGTCCACGACCTCGGGGGAGACATAGAGCGCGAAGGCGCGACGGATCTCCGAGCGGCGGCGGCGCTCGCCGATGAAGGCGATGGCGCCGAAAACGAGATAGGCGATGAGCACGCCCGCGATGGCGAGCGAGACGGGAAGCCACGTCGAGCGATCGGCGAACAGCCAATAGGATGTGCCCGCGAGCGCCGCGCACAGCAGGATCACGACGAGAAGGCTCGGCAGCGGGCGCCAGCGGCGCAGCAGCGCGGAGGCGAGGAGGGAACCGGCCACAATAAGCGCAAGGCGCCAGGGAAGCGAGGCGGGAACGATCAGGTTGTTGGCCACCGCCCCCTCGAGGACGTTGGCGTGGATCTCGACGCCGGGCGTGAGTCCGCGCGTCTGCGCGGTGAACGGCGTGAAGAAAAGGTCGGCCTGCGCGGCGCGCGCATCCAGGCTTGCCTGCACGTCGCGGCCCACGAGGACGATCTGGTCCTGGAACGCCCCGGCGGGCAGGTCGGTATCGGCATTGAGCGCCTGGTAGAAGGACACGTAGGGAAACGTGTGGTCCGGCCCCACGTAGCGGACCATGGCGCCGGACGGCACGACAGGCGTTGGCAGCATGCCTGGCGACAGCATGTTGGCGCGATCGATGATGGCCTTCCAGAAAACGTCCTCGCCGTCCGGCACCCGCCGGATCACACCGTCGCTGTCGAGGTCGACGTGCGCCAGGCCCTTCGACGCTCCCGCGGCGACGAAGGCGGGGATCGGGTCCATCCGGATCCATTGGCGAACGTAGGCGGTTTCCTGGTAGGCCATGGTGGAGGCGATCACCACGTTGCCGCTGTCGCGGATCGCCTGCGCGAGCGCGCGGTCCTCCTCCTCGGTCGAGACCTCGGAAAGCGTCACGTCCAACGCGACGATCAGGGCGCCGGAACGCTTGAGCTGGTCGATCAGCTTTCCGTACAGGCTCCGCGGCCACGGCCATTGGCGGCCGATCTGCGCGAAGGAAGCCTCGTCGATGCCGACGATCGTGATCGGCAGGCGCGACTTCATCGGAGCGGTGGCCACGGTGAGCGCGTCGAAGCCGCGTTGCTCGAGCCCGAGACCGGCGCCGGTGAACGACAGCGCCACCATTGTCGCGGACACCGCCGCCGCGATGCCGAGCCAGACGCGAAGGGATACCGGGGCGGCCCGCTCTCCGGCGGGCATGCGAAGGAACGCGAGGAGGGCGGCGAGAAAGCGGCGCATCCGGGCCGTCAGAAGCGCCAGCTCGCGGCAACGCCAAAGGCGTCCGACGTTTCCTTCTTGAGCAGGTTGAAGCCGTAGAGCTCGACCGACCAGCGCTTGTCCGCGCTCTCGATGTACACGTTGAATCGCGCGTCCCAGCCCGCGGGCACGACCACGTTGTTGGCTTCATCGGAGTAGCGCTGGCTGCGCCACGCGCCGGCCACGGTGACGAAGGTATGCCAGCCGGGGGCCCACGTGGCACCCACGTCGGCATGCTGGCGGGGGATCCAGGGGACCTGCTTGCCGGCAAAGGCGGACGACGTGTTCTCGCTGTCGGCGTATTCGTAGTGAAGCCGCATCCCGACGCCGCGGCCGATCGTGCGCTCGTAGGCCACCTGGGCGCGCCGGACCTTGCCCTCACCGAACACGGGCGTGTCTTCCAGTTCGTCCGGCCGCGTGGGGGGCGTGAGCACGCGGTTGCGCAGGCGATCGAGATTCGTCACGTCCGCGCGCGTGTTGAGCACACCATCCAGCGGCGAGACGAGGTTGTTCACGTTCACATAGTCGTAGTGCGCTGCGACGAACGACACCGGCGAAATCGTCCACTCCCATTGCGCGCGGCATTGCTGCAGGTCGCCGCCGGGAAAGACGAGCTGGGTTTCCACCGGGATTCCCGCGACGGCGACGGGCTGCAGCGTGTCGAGCGCGGCGGGACGCAACCACTTGAGACAGGCGAGGCGCCCGATGTTTCCTTCCCGGGGCCTCCAGACGACACCCGCGCGCGGGTCGGTACCGCGTTTGTGATAATCGTCGGTAAACGACGTCGTTCCCTGTGCGCTCGTGACCGAGATGTCGCGGTCCTTGCGGTAGTCGCGCCAGACGAAGCCCAGTTCCCCCACGAGGGATCCACGGCCCATCGTGGCGAGTACGTTCACCGCTTCGGAACGGTCGATGTCGTTCTGGTCGAGGTATTGCTGCAGCGAAGGCGTGCCCACAAAGTGCAGCGTGGAGTCCTGCGCCAGCGTGCGCGGCGATTCGACGCGCGCGTATTCCGCGCCCAGGGTGATTTCAACGAGCTTGCCCAAGCTTCCGGTGTATCTCGCGCCTGCATCGCGGCTATCGGGCCGCGTGTTGAAGGTGGAGGCGCGGACGAGCGTCTGGTTGGGCAGGTACACGTTCGTGGACTGGTCCAGGTTCGAGTCCTCGCGTCCGGCGCCCGCCTTGATCCAGACCGCGTCGCTGGCCGAAATTGAATACCGCGCTCCCACGTCGATGCGACCGACGGATCCGTCGATCCGGCTGAAGAGGCCCGTAACGTCCTGCTTGCCGATGTCCACGTCTGCGGACAGGCGGTTGGCATAGAGGAAGAACGAGAGGTCGTAGGAAGGCTTCGCGCCCAGCGCCACCGTGTAGGTCTTCGCGCGCGCCTCGAACGCGGTGTTGCGCGGGTCGATGTGCGTGTCGATCCCCTCGAGGAAGTAGGCGAACTGCGCGCCATCGCCGACGATCCCGTTCACGGAAAGCACGGGCTCGGTGAGCGAGATGTCGTCGCTGCGCGTGTAGCGAAGCGTTGCGGTTGCGTGATTCCCCGGTGCGGGCACGAGCGCCTGGAAGCGGTTCGAGGCGCCGAACGCGAGCGAATCGGTGATGAAGCCCTGCATGAGTTCCGAGCGGCGACTGTATTCGCCAGGGTAGCGGTCGGCGAGGAACAGGTGGCTGCCGCCCCAGAAGGGAAGGTAGGACTCCTGCGCGGCACTGCTGGCCCACGCCTCCAGGCCCATGTAGCCCAGTGCGTTGCCCACGTTGGCCACGCCCTTCTGGTTGTCGGCGACCGCGTCCAGCGACTTGAGGAACGGCAGGCGCACGAGCGCCTCGCGCCCTTGCGCCGCGGCGGCCACGGGATCGATCGCGTCGATCCGGACCATCGAGGAGAGTACGTACGGGAGCGGATCCCTGGGATCGACCTCGGCCGCGCGCTTGAGCATGTCGGCGGCCGCTTCGCGACGCCCGTCCTGATAGTAGGCTGCGGCAAGGTAGGCGTAAGCGCGCGCATAGCGCGGCTCGATCAGGGTCGCCTTGAGGAGCGCTTCCGTGGCCGCCTCGCGATTGCCCAGTCGCAATTCGAGGATGCCCAGGCCCGTCAGCGCAACGTAGTTGTCGGGCTGCAGGTCGAGCGCCTTCGAGAAGCTCGCGCGTGCGCGGCCGAGCGCGCCGGCTGCGGTGGAGGCCGTGCCATCCTCTGCGACCGCGCTCGCGTTTGCCGGGTCGAGCGCCACGGCCTTGCCCAGGTGGTCGAGGGCCGGGCGCAGATTGTTGCGCTCTTCCTCCACGATGCCCAGACCGAGCCAGCCGCGCGGGTCGCCCGCGGCGAGATCGATCGCCCGCTGGCAGGCGCTCGCGGCTTCGTCGGCGTAGCCATCGAGGCGCGCTGATTCGCACACGGCGAGCCAGGCGTCGAGCGAGTCGGGCGCGCGCTTTGCAGCCTCGCGCGCGATGGCGAGCGCCTTCGCGCTTTCGCCTTCGAGCAGGGCGTAGCGCGAGAGGGCGGCGGCGAAACGCTCGTCCTTCGGGTTGCGTGCCCGGCCCCGGTCGATTGCTTCCGTGGCCGCGCGCATGTCGCCCCGGTACGCTTCGAAATCCGCGAGCAGGAGGTCGGCTTCGGCGGGCCGCTGTGCCCCCGAATCCGCGTAACGCTTGAGCCGCGCGTATGCCTCGGCCATGCCCAGCCCGCGCGTGCCTTCAAAGCTGTCCGGGTCGGCGCGGACCGACGATACCCATTGCACGCGCTCGCGCGAGACCGTCACCTGCAGCTTGACCGGCGCCTTGCCCTTTTCAGCGCGCGCCTGCTCGCCGCGTTGCACCACGAGCGCGCCGAAGTCGTTCGAGAAGTCCACCTCTCCGCTGAGCACCGACAGCGTGGCGCGCCCATCCGGATCGACCACCATCTCCCAATCGGTGCCGCGGATGGCCGCTACGGCCGAAGGCGTTTCCATCACAAGCCCGCGGGGCGCGGACTTCGACTGCACCCAACTGCGGCCCGCATTGAGGTTGAGGATCGTCTTGGCATCCGTTCCCTTGGCCGCGCTCTTGATCTGCAGCACGCTGTTGGGAGCCAGTCGGACCTGCGTGCCTTCGGCCAGCAGCACGCCCATGCGGGAGAGGTCCAGGGTGCGGACGAAGTTGGTGGGGAAAAGCGGTTGCTTGACCTTGGCGGGGGACCAGGCGACTTGCCGGGCCTCGCGCGCTTCGCCCTTGCCTTCCAGGCTGACGATCTCGGCGACGGAATCGGCTGCGATTGCGGAGTGCGCCAGGAAGAGGGCGGCGGCTGTGGGAGCAAGACGGCGGGCGAAGACGCTGTGCATTCTGGTCATCCTCCCGGCGCGCGGGCTAGAAGCGGTGTCTAGTAAGCGAAAGCTGTCTTCCGTCCGGCAACGTCATGGTGGCGGTGGTGGTCGTGTCGAATTGTACCGTCACCGGTGCCACGGTGCTCGGGGGGAGAGTGGGGGGCTTGTACCCGCCCATGAGCGTCTGCCCGTTGGCGTAGCTCCACCAGTTGCCGCTGAAAGTGCGCGGGTTGGGCGTGGGGAAGAGCGACAGGTACCACACCGGGTTGCCCGCCTCGTCGTACATGTAGCCGGCCAGATCCGCGCTCCCGTTCTGCCACTCGATGAAGAAGCCGCGGCCGCTCTCCGCCGGGTTCCACCACCAGCCGCTTTCGGGCACGTTGGCCTGGGGAGCTGCGGCGAGTCCGCCCGGAATGATATTGAAGCGCTCGATGGCGACCGTCCCGCCGGGCCACACCATCGTCCCGTTGGAGGCGTCCGAGAAGGCCAGCGTGAAGGGGCCCGCGCTCTGCACCGGATTCGGAGGCTTGTAGGCACCGGTGAGCGTCTGCCCGCCGGTGACCTTGAGCAGGTCGCCGGTGAAGAGGGAGCCGTCGAGCGAGGTGTTGCCGGTGGCCACGTACCAGTTGGAGCGCCCCGTGTCGTCGTAGAGGAAGGCGGCGAAGAAAATGTGATTGCCGGCGACTTCGACGGAGTAGCCGCGACCGCCCTCGGTGGTGTTCCACCACCAGCCGGTCTGCGGGGCCTGGGGCTTGCACTCACGCGCACCGGGGACGGTGACCACATTGCGATTCAGGCCCCCGCTCAACATGGCTGCTGCGTTCGTGCCGTAGCCCACGTAGAAGGTGGCGCCTCCGATGTTGGCCGTGGCCACGCCGTTGATCACGCTTACCGCCTGGCCCTGCGAGGAGAGGACGCCGGTGACATAGGCCTGGAGGCTGGAGGGGGACACCGCCTGCAGCTGGCCCGAGGAATCGAGCTGGGCGAGGACGCAGGCGATCGCCGTATCCTTGGTGCCGTCGGACTTCCTCGCGTACCCCAGGGGAGGCAGCGAGGCATTGGCGGGCGCCGCCTTCACGAGGTCCGACGGGGCCATGGCGAACGAATAGACGCTGCCCTGCCTGCCGACATCCTCCGGACGGTACTGGATCGCGGCCGTGATGTTCGAGACCGTGGGACCGATGCTCCCCGTCACGACCATCGGGAAGACGGGCGGCGCTCCGGTTCCCTGGACGCTGAGGTGGATCGTGTTGGTGCAGGTTTCCCCCGTGGGCGAATTCACGAACGGTTGCGGTGGACAGCGCTGGTCGCCGCTCATCGCAAGCGATGGCGATGCCGAGTATTGCGCGGTCAGATCGCAATTGACTGCGCCATTGGCCTCGTGATCCCCGTACACGGAAGCGGCCGAGCCGTCGGACTGGACGAACCACGCAGGAGTCCCGGAGGGCTGCGCCATCGAGTACGGAGCTCCATTTCGGGTGGCGATCGCCAGGCCCCAAATGCCTTCGAACTCGCCAGATTCGGAGACCGTCCCGGACCACGGCAGCGTGAACGCGTAGGTGGTAGTCGAGCCGTTGCACGAAATTTGCTCGACGTTCGTGATCACGCCACGCCAAGGTCCGGCAAAGGCACTTGGTGTGCTCTGCGCGTACGCGGCGCCTGTACCAGTAAGCATGACCAGCGCTCCGCTGGTTGCCGAAAGAAATAGCTCAACACCAATAATCCCGTGCGCCAGCCCGCTGAGAACTTTCATTGACTTCACCTCCGGGTAGGGGTGACACGAATCGCGACGTGATCCGTACTGCGCTTAGTGAGACGCTCATGCGTTTCGCGACCCGAGGCGCGCTAAGCAAGCCTTGAGTCGTGAGTGCGCCACCCTCGAGACCTTCAGAACCGGTGCCGGGTGAGGGGAAGCTGCCGTCCGTCCGGCAACGTCATGGTGGCGGTGGTGGTCGTGTCGAACTGCACCGTGACCGGCGCCACGGTGCTCGGGGGGAGGGTGGGGGGCTTGTACGCGCCCATGAGCGTCTGCCCGTTGGCGTAGCTCCACCAGTTGCCGCTGAAGGTGCGCGGGTTGGGCGTGGGGAAGAGCGACAGGTACCACACCGGGTTGCCCGCCTCGTCGTACATGTAGCCGGCGAGGTCGGCGCTCCCGTTCTGCCACTCGATGAAGAAGCCGCGGCCGCTCTCCGCCGGGTTCCACCACCAGCCCGACTCCGGCACATTGGCCTGGGGAGCTGCGGCGAGTCCGCCCGGAATGATGTTGAAGCGCTCGATGGCGACCGTTCCGCCGGGCCACACCATCGTCCCGTTGGAAGCATCGGAGAAGGCGAGCGTGAAAGGGCCCGCGCTCTGCACCGGATTCGGAGGCTTGTAGGCACCGGTGAGCGTCTGCCCGCCGGTGACCTTGAGCAGGTCGCCGGTGAAGAGGGAGCCGTCGAGCGAGGTGTTGCCGGTGGCCACGTACCAGTTGGAGCGCCCCGTGTCGTCGTAGAGGAAGGCGGCGAAGAAGATGTGATTGCCGGCCACTTCGACGGAGTAGCCACGGCCGCCCTCGGCGGCGTTCCACCACCAGCCGGTCTGCGGGGCCTGCGGTTTGCATTCACGATTGCCCGCGACGCTGGCCACGCCGCGATTCAAGCCGCCACTGAGCATCGCCGAGGCGTTCGATCCATACCCCACGTAGAAGGTGGCGCCTCCGATATTCGCGGTCACGGCACCGTTGATGATGTTCACCGCCTGTCCTTGCGCGGAGAGCACGCCGGTCACGTAGGCTTGCAGGCTCGAGGCGGTGACCGCCTGCAGTTGCCCGGTCGAGGTGAGTTGGGCCAGCACGCACGCCACCGCGGCGTCCTTGCGGCCATCGCGCGACACCGTCCTGCCCACCACCAGGGGCGCCTCGCCGCCTTTCGCCGATCGCACGACATCCGCGGGCGCCGAAGCGAAAACGAAGACGCTGCCGGTCGTGCCCTGGTCCTGCTGGCGGAACTGCAGGTTCGCCTTGACGTCGCCGCCCGCGTTCGACGCGACGAGGAGAAACACGGGAATCTTCTGTGACGGAATCACCTTGGTGATCGCGGGGTTCAGGTCGAGAAACCAGTTGTTCGCCTCGATGCTCCCGGTGCCGTCGTCCCGGATGACGACGATGGGTAGATCGCGAGTGACGAAGGTCCCGTCGCCCAGGCGCCCGTCGACGTTTTTGCCCCACGCGTAGACCGTGCCGTCCGCCTTGAGGGCCATGGCGCCCCCGCCGCCGCCGGATACCCCGACGATGGCGGCAATTCCGGTCACCACGACGGGGCTCGTCTGGCTGTAGCCGGACCCGTCACCCAGCTGGCTATCCCAATTCGCGCCCCAAGCCCATACCGTGCCGTCGCTGCGGATCGCGAAGGAGAAGGAGTCACCCGCGGCGATCGCGACGACGTCGGTCAGCCCGGGAACCGGAGCGGGAATCCCGTGATCGATGTTCGTGCCGTCCCCTAGCTCTCCGGAATAATTGAGGCCCCACGACCATACCGTGTGATCGCTCCGCAACGCGAGGGAATGCCCGCCTCCCGCCGCGACGGCGATCACGTTGGTCAGGGCGGCCACCGGCACGGGGGCGTCGCGGTTGATCGTCGTGCCGTCGCCGAGCTCGCCGGCGCCATTGCCTCCAAAGGCGCGGACGGTCCGGTCGCCCATGAGCACCAGCGTATGGGAGGGTCCCGCCGAGAATGCGCTGACGCCCGCGAGCCCGGGGATCTGCGCCGGGTTCAATTCGTCGACATCGCTGCCCCGGCCGAGAAGGCCCCCATAGTTGTAGCCCCAGGACCACACGGTTCCGTCGGACTTGAGCGCGAACGAGGAGTAATACCCCGCGCCGACATCCTTCACGCCGGCGAGCCCGGTCACCGGAGCCGGTGTGGACCTGCTGATCCGGCTTCCGTCGCCCAGTTGCCCGAGGCCGTTGCCTCCCCAGGCGAGAACGGTACCGTCGGACTTGAGCGCCAGCGTATGGCTGCCCCCGCCCGCGATCTTCGTGACCGACGTCGCGCCGGGAACGATGGCAGGCGTCGTTCGCAGTGGCCGTACGCCATCGCCGAGTTCACCGAAGTCGTTCGCGCCCCAGGCGCGCACCAAACCGTCATCGGAAACAGTGAAGGCGTGATAGCCGCCGGCGGCGATTGTGGCCGCGGGGGGAATCGCCGCAACCCGCACCGGCTCCCCCCGGTTGTCTGTCATCCCGTCGCCCAGCTGTCCGTAGCTGTTGTTGCCCCAGGTCCAGACGGAGCCGTCTGCGGTTCGCGCGACCGAAAAGTAGTTGCCTGCGGCGATCGCCGTCACGCCGGCGAGCCCCGATGCCCGAACCGGTGTGGTCGATGGCGTATTGCGTCCATCGCCCAGCTGGCCCGAATAGCCGCCGCCCCAGCCATAGACGCTTCCGTCCTGAAGGAGCAACAAGGTATGGTCGTCGCCGGCCGCCACATCCTTCGCGGCAAGGCCGCTGGACACGAGGTACGGCGAGGAACGGTCGGCCGTCAGGCCGTCTCCCACCTGCCCGCTGTAGTTGCTGCCCCACGCGTAGACCCAGCCGTTGGCCGTCACCGCGACGCTATGCTCGTTTCCGGCCGCGACGCGGATCACGCCGGACAATCCGATCACGGGGCTCGGCATGGTTCGGCCCGTGTAATCCGTGCTGAACGTGCCGTCGCCCAACTGCCCCGCGTCGTTCCGCCCCCACGCCAAAAGCGTGCCGTCGCGCTTGAGCGCGAGGCTGTGGGCGCCTCCCGCCGAAATCGCGGTGACGTCGGAGATCCCGGGCACCTGCACCGGCTTGCGCAGGCTCTCCTCGTATCCCAGCTCGCCGTGATAGTTCACGCCCCAGGACCAGACGGTTCCGTCGCCCTTCAGGGCGAGCGTGTGATCCCCACCCGCGGAAATCGCGATCACGCCGGCGAGGCCTTCCACAGGGGCCGGCGTGGAGCGGTTCGTGACGGTTCCGTCGCCCAGCTGTCCCACGTTGTTGGCGCCCCAGGCCCAGACGGTGCCGTCGCGCAGGAGTGCAACGACATGATTTTGCCCCGAACTCACCTGCGCCACGCTGGAAACACCGAGCACGGCGGCCGGGGTGGTGGACTGGAGCGTGCGCCCGAGCCCGAGTTGCCCGGTGGAATCGTCCCCCCAGGTCCGGACCGTGCCGTCCGCGCTCAAGGCGACGCTGTGGTGATTGCCGGCGCTGATCGCGGGTGCGACGGCATGGGCGAACGTGGCCCCCAGCATGGCAGCGATGAACGCGGGGATCCAGGAATGCGGGTGATGCATGTGTATGCCTCCCCGTCCAGACTGGCCTGGGTTCTGCTGCAGGCGCTGCAGTGTGCTCTCCCGGCACTCCCGGATCAAGCCGGGCCAATGCCCGAACGGCAGCCGGTCAGGCTCCCGCGCGAAGCCCCAGGCGTCTGAGGCACCGGTCGATCCAAAGCGCCGTGAGCTTCTCCTGCACGGAGTTCTGTCCGAGCCGCGCGCGAAGGCCGGGGAAATCCACCCGGTCGAGCTCCTGGTCCTGGTTGAAGCAGGAAAAGACGTAGGAGGTCTTCCCGGTGACCGGGTCGCGGTGCGGCTGCAGGCACTGCGCGCAGATCTCCTTCATCATGCATTGCATCGGCGAGTTGATGGACCCGATGGCCACGTGCGACGCCTTGAGGTGCGGGGCCAGCACGCCGTGGCGGGCGCCGGCAACCGCAGCCATCATCGCGTCCGACCCAATGACGATCAGGCGGTCCGCGTCAGTCAGCGCGATGGAGACGGTCCCGAGGCGGCCCTCGGCATGCGCCTTCATGGCCTCGACGATGTTGCCGTGGAACGACTTGTCCCGCGCGCGGCCCGGCGTGAATCCCGGCGCCTCGTCGCAGCACCAGACCACCTCGTCCGCCGCCGCTTCGATCTGGTCGACCTTGTAGCGGTCGATGCGCTTCTTGTACCCCGCGAAGTAGAGCACTTTGGAGCCGGCCTTGCGCAGGGCGGCGCCGATCGAGAAAAGCACCGCGTTGCCGAGCCCGCCGCCGATGAGGACCACGGTCTCGCCGCCGGGCGTTTCGGTGGGCGCGCCCGTGGGGCCCATGAGGATCACGGGCTCTCCGGGCTGGAGGTGCGCGCACAGGTCGCTCGAGCCGCCCATCTCCAGCACGATCGTGGAGACGAGTCCCTGGTCGCGGTCGACCCAGGCGCCGGTGAGCGCGATGCCTTCCATCGCGAGGCTCGTGCCGTCAACCCGCCGGGCGAGCGTCTCGAAGTTCTGCAGCCGGTAGAACTGGCCGGGCAGGAACTGCCGCGCCGCGAGCGGCGCGTGCAGGACGACCTCCACGATGTTCGGGGTCAGCCGCTCGACATGGTGAACACGCGCGCGCAACAGCGAGTTCATGGTGGCGAGGAATGCCGCGGCATCGGCGGCGGGGCGCGAGGGGCGGCGCTCGAGCACCCGGCTCACCACCGGGTAGCCCTGCTTGGCCGAGCCCATGGCCTTGACCACGTTCCCGGAAAACGAGGGGTGCAGGTCGCCGAAGAAGCTCATGTAGCGATTCTCGCTGTCGCGCGAGAGGAGCATGTTCGGCATCGCGGGCTTCGCGGATCGCTCGGGGGTGACCGGGTTGCCCTCGTCATCGACCGCGCGGAAGTACCGGCCGTCCACGACGAAGTGGCCGGCATCCTCGCGCGCAAGCACGGTGTTGGGCTGCGTGCCCGCGGCCACGAGGATACTGCGGGCGGGAAGCGGGAACTCGCGCTCACCCGATTCCGGGGATGCGCGGACGGTGAGAGCCTGCGCGTGGCCGTAACGGTCCACGTCCACGCGAACCGGCGTGAGTTGCTCGGCGAAGCGGATGCCTTCCTCGAGGGCTTTTTCGATTTCCTCGTGGTTGAGCGTGTAGCTGGGGCTGTCGATCATGCGCTTGCGGTAGGCGATGGTGGATCCGCCCCACGATTGCAGCAGTTCCACCACGCGGGCCTTCCGGCCTTCGCGGGCGGCCGCCACGCGCTCCTGCCGTATCGCCCGGGCGTGGGCGATGAACTCGGCCGCGATCTCGAGCTCTTCCTCGCGCCACGCCGACCTCACGCGCGCCTCGCCCAGCTCTTCCACGAGCGTCTCGTAGCGGGAGAGAAACTTTTCCACCTGCACCGGGTAATAGGCGAGCGACTCGGTGGCCGTGTCGATGGCCGTGAGGCCGCCGCCCACCACGACGATCGGCAGTCGCAATTGCATGTTGGCGATGGAATCGGTGCGCGCCGCGCCCGTGAGCTGCAGCGCCATGAGGAAATCGGAGGCGGTGCGCACGCCACGGGCCAGGCCGTTCGGAAGATCCAGGACCATCGGCTTGCCGGCCCCGGCCGCGAGCGCGATGTGGTCGAAGCCCATGGCGAAGGCCTGCTCGGCCGTGAGCGTGCCGCCGAAGCGAACGCCGCCCACCAGCGCGAAGCTCGCGCGCCGCTCGACGAGCAGGCGCGCGATCTTGAGGAAATTCTTGTCCCAGCGCACGGTGATGCCGTACTCGGCCACGCCGCCGAAGCCGGCCATCACGCGGTCGTCGAGCGGTTCGCCGAGCGATTCGATGTCGCGGATCGGCTGGAACGGCACGCGGCTTCCCGAGGCATCGACACCGGAGATCGACGGGTCGAGCGGCTCGATCTTCAACCCGTCGATGCCCACGACCGTGTGGCCATCGTTCATGAGGTGATGCGCCGTCGTGAATCCCGCGGGACCCATGCCCACCATGAGGACGCGCTTGCCCGTGGCGGGGCGGGGCAGGGGGCGGCGCAGGCTGAGCGGGTTCCAGCGCGTGAGGAGCGAGTAGATCTCGAAGCCCCAAGGCAGTCCGAGCACGTCCTTGAGCGTGCGCGTCTCGGCCTGCGGAATGTTCACCGGATCCTGGCGCTGGAAGATGCACGACATCATGCAGTCGTTGCAGATGCGGTGCCCGGTCGCGCACACGAGGGGGTTGTCGATCGTGATCATCGCGAGCGCGCCGATCGCAACGCCTTCGTTCTGGAGCTTGTGGAACTCCGAGATTCGTTCCTCGAGCGGGCAACCGGCGAGCGGCACGCCGAAGACGCTCTTCCTGAAGGCGACCTTCCCGTTCCCGTCCGGTTTCTCCTTCAGTCCCTTGGAGCACGAATCCTTCCCCTGCTCGTGGCAGATGATGCAGTAGTTGGTCTCGCCGAGTGCTGCGGTGAGGCTCATGCCCGGGTCGGTGAGCGCAAAGCCCTCGCGTCGGCGGACATGGTTCAGCGTGTGCACGGCGTATCCGGCGGACGAGTCGGTGGACACGGGCACGAGGTGCAGCGGCTCGACCTTCTGCGGCGGCTTGAAGAGCACACCCGTCCGGTTGCGGCGGCGGCCCTCGGCCGTGTGCGCGGCCCAGGCGCTGTAGCGCTCCGCCAGCGCGAGGACCTCTGCATTCGCCGCTTCGTCCGCCTGCCACACGAGTACGGCGCGTGCGAATGCAAGTTCCTCGAAGCGCCCGCCGAGCTTCGCGGCGAGTTCGGCCTCGAGTTTCGGGCCGTCGATCGTCGCGGCCTCGTCGGCCTTGATCTTGAGCATCGCGCGGCGCTGCACGAACTTGCGCTTGACGCGGAAGAGCGGCTCGCTTTCCGTGTGCGCGGCGACCAGGCGATCCACCTCGGGACCGATGCCGAAGAGCTCCGTGATGAAGTCATCCAGGACGGGTGCCACGGCGATAAGGAGTTCGGCTTCGTCCTTGACGGCGAGGGAGTCGGGAGCAGTGCGGGCGGCGGTCAGTCGCGCGCTCAGGTCCGGGTTCGCGGTCGTGAGGGCTGCGACGAAGCCGGCATCGAGGCGCGCAAGCCCCGCGGTTTCGTAAAGATCATCGAAGCGCAGGCCGAAGGCGAGAGCAAGCGCTGTGGCGGGGGGGGCGGTGCGGGTGGTCATGGAATTCCCATACTCGGCGCAGGGATTTGTGCGTGCGCCATGCGGTGCAAAGCGGATCATTTTAGCCGAGCCGGGAGGGGAATGCTGCGCTGCGTCAGAGCAGCGCGCACCGGCCGGGTCATGGGACCAAATCCGCAGCCCGTTGCGAACCGTATCCACTATCATTATCCGCACAGTGGCGAGCCCGCCACGTTTCCCGGGAGCACTCATGATCGTGCCGAACCGTTCGCGAACCAAGCGATCCCTCATGTCCGCCCCGCTTGCCTGTAGCGGATGCGGTCCCCGGCTGGCCCTCGCGCCTCCTCAACCCGACTGAGAATGGAGCCCACCATGCAACGTCGCAACTTCCTCCGCCTTGCCGGACTCGCCTCCACGGGCCTGGTCCTTCCCGCCGCAGTCTCCCGCGCCTTCGCGCAATCCCCCGCCGACCGCTGGCGCACCTTCGAGGTGACCACGCGCGTCGAGGTCGTGAAGCCAGCGGGCAAGACGCGCGTATGGCTGCCGACGCCGCTCACCGTCGATACGCCGTACCAGAAGTCGCTGGGAAGCACGTTCAAGGCCGAAGGGGCCGAGGGGAGCGCCGCCTCCGATCCCGCCTGGGGTCTGGGCATGGTGTGGACCGAATGGGCGGAAGGCGCGAAGCCCGTCCTCACGCTCGTGAGCCGGTTCGCGACGCGCGACGTCGCGGTGGATCTGACGAAGCCGCGCAAGGTGTCCGGGAATCCCGCGGAACTCGCCCAGTACCTCAAGGCGACCGAGTTCCTGCCCACCGACGGCATCGTGAAGGACACGGCGATGGACATCACGAAGGGCACCCGGGGCGACGTCGAGAAGGCGCGCGCCCTCTACGAATGGATCTGCGACAACACCTTCCGCGATCCGAAGACGCGCGGCTGCGGTGAAGGCGACATCAAGTACCTGCTCGAGACGAAGAACCTGAGCGGCAAGTGTGCGGACCTGAACTCGCTCTACGTAGGCCTGGCCCGGGCCGTGGGATTGCCCGCGCGCGACGTGTACGGAATCCGCGTGGCGAAATCCGAGTACGGGTACAAGAGCCTGGGCGCCGGGACCGAGAACATCACCAAGGCGCAGCATTGCCGCGCCGAGGTGTTCCTCAACGGCTACGGCTGGGTGCCGGTCGATCCCGCCGACGTTCGCAAGGTCGTCCTGGAGGAGCCCCCGGGCAACCTGCGGATCGGGGACGAGAAGGTGACGAAGGCGCGCGCGCGGCTCTTCGGGTCGTGGGAGATGAATTGGCTCGCCTACAACTTCGCCCATGACGTGGCGCTTCCGGGCGCGGCGAAGGGCAGGATCCCGTTCTTCATGTATCCGCAGTGCGAGACGGCCGATGGCAGGCTCGACAGCCTCGACCCGGACAACTTCAGGTACCAGATCACCGCGCGCGAGATCTGACCCTCGAAAAGGCCGCGCGCGAAGCGCGGCCTCCCTCCCTGTGCTTCGATTCCCGACTTCGATCATTGCCATGGCGATGCTGGCTGCCGCCTTGTCCACGCAAGCAGCCGATTCCCTCAGGCCGTGGGCGGGAGGAGTCACGCCCGTGCTCGTCCTGAAGACACCGGCCGGCGACACGGTCGATCTTGCCAAGCTTCGCGGCAAGGTGGTGTTGGTGAATTTCTGGGCCACCTGGTGCGCTCCGTGCGTCGAGGAGATGCCCGCGCTCGCGAGGTTGCGCGTAAGGCTTGCACCCCGCGGCTTCGAGGTGATCGCGGTGAACCAGGGCGAGATGCCCGAGCGGGTGAATGCCTTCACCGGCCGCACCGGGCTGGACCTCCCGATCCTCATGGATCGCGACAAGCAGGCCGCGAAGGCATGGAAGGTGCGGGCGCTGCCGACGACCTTCATCGTCGATGCGGCCGGGCGCATTCGCCTGTTCGCGGAAGGCGAGCTGGATACCGGTGAGGCGCTGGAGGCGGCGATCCTGCCCTTGCTTCCGCGCGAGCGGCCGTCGTCCGCGGCCCGCTGAGTACCATGGACGGCCCGTTGCTCATTGATCGTCTCGCCCTCGATACCGGGGCCGAGCGCCGTGAGCTCGTGGAAGGGCTCCTGCGCGAGCCCGCGGCCATCCCGCCGAAATACTTCTATGACGAATTGGGCTGCGCGCTCTACGGCGCCATCTGCCGCCTGTCCGAGTACTACCCGACGCGAACGGAGATCGAGCTTTTCCAGGCGAGGCGCCTGGAGATCGCCTCCGTCATCGGTCCCGGGCGCCAGTTCGTGGATCTCGGAGCGGGCGACTGCTGCAAGGCGAAAGGGTGGCTACCGCACCTGTCGCCTTCGCGCTATGTCGCGGTGGACATCGCCATCCACGAGATCGCGGCTGCGCTCGAGAAGCTGGCGCCGGATTTCCCGGACCTCGAGCTCGTTGGCGTGGCGACCGACTTCTCGCGCGCGCTGGATCTGGACGGTGTCCTGGTCGATACGCCCGCACTTTTCTTCTATCCCGGATCCAGCATCGGGAACTTCACGCCGACGCAGGCCACGGCATTCCTCGCGGGTATCCGGCGGTATTGCGCAGCGCGGCCCGGCAGCTCGCTCCTCATCGGGGTGGACGGGAAGAAGGCGAAGGCCACGCTCGATGCGGCCTACGACGACGCGCTCGGCGTCACGGCGGCGTTCAATCGCAACTCGCTGCGCCACCTGAACGCGAAATTCGGCTTCGATTTCGACGTGGACGGGTTTTCGCACGTCGGCTTCTACAACGAGGCCGAGGGGCGCATCGAGATGCACCTGGAGAGCATTCGCGACCAGGAGGTGCTGCTGGACGGCCGCGGACGCCGCTTCCGGCCGGGCGATCGCATCCACACGGAGAATTCCTACAAATACGCGCCCGCGCAGTTCGAGGCGATGCTCGGGGACGCGGGATTCACTTCCGTGCGCCGATGGGACGCGCAGGGGGTGGCTTACTCGGTGTTCCACGCCGCCTGAGCGGCGACCTGCCGGACCGCGTCAGCCGACGTGAACGACCGGCTGGCCGGCCAAGACATCCCCGATGACGGCAGCGTGAGCGAACCCGTCGTCGATGAAGATCCGCAGGACCTCCTCCACCGTTTCGGCACTGCACGACACCAGGAGCCCGCCGCTCGTCTGCGGGTCGGTGAGGAGCGCCTTGCCCGCCTCGTCGATCGCGGGCCCGAACATGACCTTGTCGTCGTAGCCCGCGAAGTTGCGCCCCGATGCGCCGGTCGTGAACCCTTCGCGCGCAAGCGCCAGGGCACCAGGAAGAATCGGGAGCGCGTTCCAGTCCACGCGCGCGGCCACGGCCGAGCCCTTGCAGATCTCGAGCAGGTGGCCGAGCAATCCGAAGCCCGTGACGTCGGTGAGCGCATGGACGCCCGCCAGCTTGCCGAGCTTCGGTCCCGGCGTGTTGAGCTTCGTGGTGCTCTCGATCATCGCCCGATAGCCGACCTCGTCGAGTCGCCCCTTCTTGAGCGCGGCGCTGTAGATGCCGACGCCCAGCGGCTTGCCGAGAACGAGCTTGTCGCCCGGCTTCGCGCCGGCGTTTCGCTTGAGGTTGCGCGGATCCACCAGGCCGATGGCGACCAGCCCGTAGATCGGCTCCACGGAATCGATGGTGTGGCCGCCCGCGATCGGGATGCCCGCGCGGGCGCACACCGATTCGCCGCCTTCGAGGATGCGTCGGATCGTCTCGAGCGGAATCTTGTTTACCGGCATGCCCACGAGGGCCAGTGCGAAGAGGGGACTGCCGCCCATGGCATAGACGTCGGAGATGGCGTTGGTCGCCGCGATCGCGCCGAAGTCGAACGGGTCGTCCACGATCGGCATGAAGAAGTCGGTGGTGGCGACGATCGCCTGCGTCTCGTTGATCTGGTACACGGCCGCGTCGTCGGCGGTCTCGATGCCGACCAGCAACTGCTTCGGCACCAGCCCGGGGGCCGCCTTGGAGAGGATCTGCTCGAGCACGCCGGGGGCGATCTTGCAGCCGCAACCGCCGCCGTGGCTGAACTGGGTGAGTCGGACAGGCATGTCCATGGTGAAGCTCTCCTCGAAGGGGCTCGTCAGTGGGGGATTCTAGCGCCGCTTCGCGCCGGCAAGGCCCAGCACCAGTCGCCTAAGCGCCAGGCGCTCGCGCGCCGGAGAAAACAATGGTCGGCGCTCCCTGCAGGCCTGGCGCAGGGCACGAAGCGCTTGCGGGTCCTCCAGCAGGGACGTGAGAAGGCTCGCGAGCCCCGCAGCATCACCGACCCCGAAATAGCCCGGATAGTTCCCGCCGAGCATGCCGATGTTGCCCGAGACCCGGCTCGCGACGACCGGCGTTCCCGCCGTGATGGCCTCCACGATCACGTTGGCCCCTCCCTCCATCACCGAGGGGTGGACGAGCACGTGGGCGTCACGGATGGCGCAACGCGCCAGCCCGTGCGGTAGCGGGCCGCTCCACCGGTAGCGCGAATCGCGCGCCATCGCGTGGCGAGCCGCCTTCTCGAGTGCAGGATCGAGGGCCGAGCCGATGTGGCGCAGGCGGATGGGCAACTGCGGATCGAGCAGTTGCATCGCCTTCCAGAGCGTTTCCGGGTCCTTTTCCTCGCGCAGGTGCCCCACGGCCACGCAGTCGAGCCGCCCGGCCGGCTTGCGAATGGGCGCCAGCGGGGTCGAGGACTGGTAGATCACTTCGCACTTGCCGAGATGCTCGCGCGGCACGTGCCCGAGGGCGTCGTCCTGGAGGGCGATGATCCGGTCGGCGAGGTCCAGCGATCGCCGGGCCAGCGCACTCGCGGGGAGGTCGCGGTACAGATCAGTTCCGGAAAGTACGAGCACGACAGGCGTGCGGGGGTTCGCGGTCTTGAGCCTCTCGATGGAGGCGGCGCTGCGTCGGGCGTGCAGGGCGAGAACCACATCCGCGCTCTCGCCATTCCATTCGCTCTGTACAATCGGCTTCGCGACTCCGGCGAGGAATCCGGCCCACCGCCGGGCGGTGCGCCAGTTGCCGTTGTTGGATTCGCGCGTGCCGGGCGTCACGATGAATGCCACCGGCCTTGCTCGGGAAGAACTGCCCATGCTGAACGATGTCCACGCGCTGGCGGACGCCTTGCGGGAGAGCCGCGAGTATACCCTCTCGATGTATGGTCACCTCGAGGGCGCGCAGTGGCAGGTGCCGCTCCTGGAAATCGTGAATCCGCCCCTCTGGGAACTTGCGCACATCGGATTCTTCCAGGAGTTCTTCTGCCGGCGCTGGAAGCCGGACGATCCGGAAGGAAAGCGCACGCCGTCGCGGCTTGCGGGGGCCGATTCGCTGTTCGACTCGCGGACCGTCGCGCATGATTCGCGGTGGTCCCTGCCTTACCCGCCGCTCGAGGAGGTGTTGCGCTACCTGGAGGCAACGCTCACCGCGTCGCTCGATGACCTCGCATCGAGTCGCGAGGACGAACGCCACCGTTTTCGCCTGGCGCTCTTCCATGAGGACATGCACGGCGAGGCGCTGCTCATGACACTGCACACGCTGGGACTTCCCGCGCCCCGTCGCGAGCACCTGCGAATGCCCGCTGCGGTCGCCGGCGGCGCAGAGGACGTGCATTTTCCCGGCGGCGAGTTCCAGCAGGGAGCACGATGCGGCGACGGCGAGCACGCATTCGACAACGAGAAGTGGGCGCATCCCGTGCGCGTGGCTGCCTTTGCGATGGCTTCGCGGCCGGTGTCCAACGGCCGGTACCTGGCGTTCGTGGAGGAGGGCGGCTACCGGCGCGAGCAGTTCTGGTCGCCGGAAGGGCAGCGCTGGCTCGATTCGTCGGGGGCGACGATGCCGCGGAACTGGAAGAGGGACGATAGCGGCTGGTCGATGCGCTGGTTCGACGCGTGGGGTGCATTGCAGGAAGACGAGCCCGTGGTGCAGGTCTGCCGGCACGAAGCCGAGGCGTGGTGCCGTTGGGCCGGCCGGAGGCTGCCGACCGAGAGCGAGTGGGAGTACGCGGCGCGCAACGGCGGGCGCGAGGACCGCTACCCGTGGGGCGATGCCGTGCCGCCTCCGGCACTTGCGCTCGACTACCGGATCGCGCGTCCGGTTGCCGCGCCCGACCCGGCGCCATCGGCGAGCGGCCTCGAGATGATGATCGGCGGGGTGTGGGAATGGACCTCCTCGGATTTCGCGCCATACCCCGGCTTCGAGACGGACGCATACGCGGAGTATTCGGAGCCGTGGTTCCATACTCACGCAGTGCTGCGGGGCGGGTGCTTCGCGACACGCTCGCGTCTGGTCCACAACCGCTGGCGCAACTTCTATCTGCCCCATCGCAACGATGTCTTCGCGGGCTTTCGAACCTGCGCGGCAGCAGCCTGATTCGATGTGCGATAATCCGTTCCGGCGGGCCTCCCCGCATTGAAGGGCGGCGAACCTGGTCAGGTCGGGAACGAAGCAGCCATAGTCGATTCCTTCAAGTGCCGGGGGTCAGGCTCGCCTTTCCAGATTCCATGAGGCCGCGCGTGGCGCGGCCTTTTCGCCGGACGATTCCATGACGTACCAGGTCCTCGCGCGCAAGTGGCGCCCCAAGGCGTTCGACCAGTTGGTCGGACAGCCGCATGTGGTCACCGCGCTCGCCAATGCGCTGGACACCGGCCGCCTGCACCACGCCTACCTGTTCACCGGTACCCGCGGCGTCGGCAAGACGACGCTCGCGCGCATCCTCGCCAAGTCGATCAACTGCGAGACGGGCGTCTCGTCCCGGCCGTGCGGCAAGTGCCGCGCCTGCACAGAGATCGACTCGGGGCGGTTCGTGGACATGCTCGAGGTCGACGCCGCGACCAACACCAAGGTCGACGAGATGCGCGATCTCCTCGACAATGCGCAGTACATGCCCGTGTCGGGGCGCTACAAGGTCTACATCATCGACGAGGTGCACATGCTCTCGCGGCATGCGTTCAACTCGATGCTGAAGACCCTGGAGGAGCCGCCCGAGCACGTGAAATTCATCCTCGCGACCACCGACCCGCAACGGCTGCCGGTAACGGTGCTCTCGCGCTGCCTGCAGTTCAACCTGAAGGCGCTGCCGCCGCCGTTGCTGGCCGGGCACCTCAAGCGGGTGCTCGAGGCGGAGGGCATTGCCTTCGACGAGCCGGCACTCGCGCTGTTGGCGAGGGCCGCGGCGGGCAGCGTTCGCGACAGCTTGAGCCTCGCGGACCAGGCCATCGCCTTCGGCTCGGGAAAGGTGACGGCCTCGCAGGTCGCGGACATGCTCGGCGCGGTGGGGAGCGAGCTTGCCTGGCCTCTCCTTGAAGCAATCGCCTCCGCCGACGGTGCAGGCGCGCTGGCCGAGGCCGAGCGGATCTCCGAGCGCGGCCTGTCCTGCGACCAGGCCCTGCAGGACGTCGCGGCCATCCTGCATCGCGTGGCGCTCGCGCAGCACGGCGCGCAGCTTGCGCCCGACGAGCCGGACACGGCGCGCATCGTGTCGCTGGCCAACCGTCTCGACCCGGGGCGCGTCCAGGTGATGTACCAGGTCGCCGTCCTGGGCCGGCGCGATCTTGCGCTGGCGCCCGACGAGATCGCCGGTTTCGGCATGGCCATCATGCGCATGCTCTCCTTCGGCACGACGTCGGCGGGCGAGAGCCTTCCCGCGCGCAGCGTGCCCGCCGCCTCGGCGCCGCGCAGCGAACCGGATCGTGCCGCAAGCGCTCCTCGGGAGGAAAAGCAAATGGCGCCCCCGGCAGCAACGCCGGCCGCCTTCGAGGGCGACTGGAGCTCGTTCGTCGAGGGCCAGAGCCTGAGCGGCATGGCCGGGCTGCTCGCCCGGTACGGTGAGATGGATTCCTTCGAGGGCAACCACCTGAAGCTCGTCCTTCCCGAGGCGCACCGGATGTACGCGGAGAAGTCCTACCTGGAAAAGCTCAAGGCAGCGCTCGCCCCGCAGTTCGGCGCGGGCTTCCGGTTGTCGGTCCGGGTGGGTGAGACGCTCGGCCGAAGCGTCGCGGCCGTGCGCGGCGTCGAGGCGCAGAAGCGCCTGGACAGCGCGACGGCGGCCCTCGAGAGCGACCCGTTCGTGCGCGATCTCGTGGAGGGCATGGGGGCACAGATCGTGTCATCGTCCATCCGGATCGCGGGAGACAAGGATTCCGGGGCAACCGAAGACAAGAGGGGAAAGCCATGATGAAGGGCGGGCTGGGCGGTCTCATGAAGCAGGCGCAGCAGATGCAGGAGAACATGCGCAAGGTCCAGGAGAGTCTCGAGTCCATCGAGGTCGAGGGCCAATCGGGCGCTGGACTGGTGAAGGTGGTGATGACCTGCAAGCATGCGGTGAAGCGAGTGACCATCGACCCGAGCCTGCTCGGCGAGGACAAGGACATGCTAGAGGATCTCGTCGCCGCCGCCTTCAACGACGCGGCGCGCAGGGCCGAGGCGACCAGCCAGGAAAAGATGGCGGGCTTCACCTCCGGGCTCAACCTGCCCCCCGGAATGAAGCTCCCGTTCTGAACCTTATCGCGCCACGATGCAGACGCCCGATTCGCTGGACGAGCTGATCCAGGCCCTTCGCTGCCTGCCCGGCGTCGGGCCGAAATCCGCCACGCGGATGGCCTATCACCTGCTGCAGCGTGACCACGCGGGAGCGGGGAGACTGTCGGCGGCCCTGGGCGAGTCGCTTCGCAAGATCCGCCATTGCGCGCGCTGCAACACGTTCACGGAAGCCGAGACCTGTGTCCTGTGCTCGTCGCCTCGCCGTGACGCCTCGCTCCTGTGCGTGGTGGAATCGCCGGCCGACCTGCTGATGATGGAGCAGACGCAGAGCTACGGTGGCCTCTACTTCGTGCTGATGGGGCGGCTTTCACCGCTGGACGGCATCGGCCCGCGCGAGATCCATCTCGACAGGCTCCTCAAGCGCGCGATGGATGGCGTGGTGAAGGAAGTGATCCTCGCGACGAATTTCACGGTCGAAGGCGAGGCGACGGCCCATTACGTGTCGGAGATGCTGGGGGGCAAGGGGCTGGCGGTGTCGAGGATCGCGCGCGGGCTCCCGGTCGGGGGCGAGATCGAGCACGTGGACGCGGGCACCCTGGCCCAGGCCCTGATCGAACGCCGTCCTGCCTAGCCGAGCGGCGCGTCCGGAGCGCGCACTTGCGCGTTGTTCTACTGCATCAGGCGCCGGCGCACGAATCTCGCGAATGCGACGATGAACCAGGCCGCGAACGCCAGGAACACCGCCAGCGAGGCGAGGAACACCGCGGGGTAATTGAGGGCGACCCAGATTCCGCCCAGGACCATGGCATCCTCGGTGAAGGACGCGATCCAGTTGGAGATGGGCTCGGGCGAGGTGTTGATTGCCGCCCGCCCGCCGGCCTTCGCGAAGTGGGTTCCCGCCGTGATGGTGCCGCCCAGGAGACCCGCGGCCACGGTGATCGCATTGAAGTCCTCGCCCGCCACGCCGGCGGCGAGCAGCGCGCCCGCGGGGATCCGGATGAAGGTGTGCACCGCGTCCCAGGCGCTGTCGATTCCCGGGATCTTGTCCGCCAGGAACTCGACGGCGAGCAGGATCCCGGCCGCTACGATGACATAGGGGTGGGAAAGGACCGCGAGTGCCTCGGGCAGCGTGAGATAGCCCAGGCGTGCGGCCAGGCCCAGGACGAACACCACGAGGTAGAGGCGAAGGCCGCTGGCCCAGGCCACGAGGGAGCCCAGCGCCACGGCCTGAAGCAGTTGCCAGTTTCCCGGATCCAATGCTCAAGTCCTTGATTTCAGTTGAGGCAGATCGCCCCCGCGGTTTGGGGCGCGGTCTGTGTTTGACGCAGTATGCGTGGGGATGTCATAATGACCCTCTCGACGCGCGGTTCATCTTTTTTGAGCCGGCTGTTCGAAATCGGGCGCGGGGTGGAGCAGTCTGGCAGCTCGTCGGGCTCATAACCCGAAGGTCGCAGGTTCAAATCCTGCCCCCGCAACCAAATCCCTGCAGGCATTTTGCCCGGCAAGGGACGCCCGTCGCTCTTTAACAAGTTACAGCCGATAGAGGTGGGTGCTGTGGGTGCGCACCGAGAGCCACTGCATTGTGGGTGGTGATCGGAAATGAAGCATCTTGCAGTACTCACTTGGAATCCATGTGATTTCTTTGTGAGTTTTGATGGATTGAACTGAAGAGTTTGATCCTGGCTCAGATTGAACGCTGGCGGAATGCTTTACACATGCAAGTCGAGCGGCAGCGCGGGGCAACCTGGCGGCGAGCGGCGAACGGGTGAGTAATGCATCGGAACATGTCCATGTCGTGGGGGATAGCCCGGCGAAAGCCGGATTAATACCGCATACGCTCGAGAGAGGAAAGCAGGGGACCGCAAGGCCTTGCGCGATTGGGTTGGCCGATGTCCGATTAGCTTGTTGGTGAGGTAAAGGCTTACCAAGGCGATGATCGGTAGCTGGTCTGAGAGGATGATCAGCCACACTGGGACTGAGACACGGCCCAGACTCCTACGGGAGGCAGCAGTGGGGAATTTTGGACAATGGGGGCAACCCTGATCCAGCCATTCCGCGTGAGTGAAGAAGGCCTTCGGGTTGTAAAGCTCTTTTGTCCGGAGCGAAACGGTACGGGTGAATATCCCGTGCTACTGACGGTACCGGAAGAATAAGCACCGGCTAACTACGTGCCAGCAGCCGCGGTAATACGTAGGGTGCGAGCGTTAATCGGAATTACTGGGCGTAAAGCGTGCGCAGGCGGTTTTGTAAGCCAGATGTGAAATCCCCGGGCTTAACCTGGGAATGGCATTTGGGACTGCAAGGCTTGAGTATGGCAGAGGGGACTAGAATTCCTGGTGTAGCAGTGAAATGCGTAGATATCAGGAGGAATACCGATGGCGAAGGCAGGTCCCTGGGCTAATACTGACGCTCATGCACGAAAGCGTGGGGAGCAAACAGGATTAGATACCCTGGTAGTCCACGCCCTAAACTATGTCAACTGGTTGTTGGGGGTTTGACACTCTCAGTAACGAAGCTAACGCGTGAAGTTGACCGCCTGGGGAGTACGGCCGCAAGGTTAAAACTCAAAGGAATTGACGGGGACCCGCACAAGCGGTGGATTATGTGGATTAATTCGATGCAACGCGAAAAACCTTACCTACCCTTGACATGTCCTGGAGCCCGGAGAGATCCGGGTGTGCCCGAAAGGGAACGGGAACACAGGTGCTGCATGGCTGTCGTCAGCTCGTGTCGTGAGATGTTGGGTTAAGTCCCGCAACGAGCGCAACCCTTGTCATTAGTTGCTACATTCAGTTGGGCACTCTAATGAGACTGCCGGTGACAAACCGGAGGAAGGTGGGGATGACGTCAAGTCCTCATGGCCCTTATGGGTAGGGCTTCACACGTAATACAATGGTCGGTACAGAGGGTTGCCAAGCCGCGAGGTGGAGCCAATCCCAGAAAGCCGATCGTAGTCCGGATTGCAGTCTGCAACTCGACTGCATGAAGTCGGAATCGCTAGTAATCGCGGATCAGCATGTCGCGGTGAATACGTTCCCGGGTCTTGTACACACCGCCCGTCACACCATGGGAGCGGGTTTCACCAGAAGCCGGTCGCCTAACCGCAAGGGGGGCGCCGACCACGGTGAGATTCGTGACTGGGGTGAAGTCGTAACAAGGTAGCCGTATCGGAAGGTGCGGCTGGATCACCTCCTTTCTAGAGAAGCGTCATTCTGCAGTACCCACCATCTATCGGTTGTATCGTTTGGCGTAGCTGCCCCCGGGCAGGGTCTGTAGCTCAGTTGGTCAGAGCACACGTCTTGATAAGGCGTGGGGTCGATGGTTCAAATCCATCCAGACCCACCACTCTTCGAACCAGGCTGGGCGGGGGGGTGGTTCACGGGATCCATCGGGGGGGCCATAGCTCAGCTGGGAGAGCGCCTGCTTTGCAAGCAGGAGGTCATCGGTTCGATCCCGGTTGGCTCCACCACGGCTGCGCGGCAAGTGGTGCTGGGGCAGGGGCGGGAGCAACCAACAGAGGGAAGAAGAGAGGCGAGGTCTTGGGCCTTCGTTCTCTTCTGGCTTCTTCGGAAGTTGGACTAAGCGGTTGCCGTTGCCTGGCATCTGCTGTCCCGCAAGGGACCGGCTGATCTTTAACAATTCGGGAAATGAAGGTAGTTCTTGGGGAGGGGTCCGTCCTGGGGTTTGGGGCGGGCTGTTGCGCAAGGACACTGGGTAAATGTATTGCATCGTGTGCTTGCCGTATTAAAAAGGGCGGCGAGCACGCACAAGCGCTTAATGAGAAGCCTTGTAGCGAAGCTCTTTTGCTGTGCCGAGAGGTGCGGTGGAGAGGGCAGAGTTATAGGGTCAAGCGAATAAGTGCATGTGGTGGATGCCTTGGCGATAACAGGCGATGAAGGACGCGACAGCCTGCGATAAGCTGCGGGGAGCCGGCAAATAGGCGCTGATCCGCAGATTTCCGAATGGGGAAACCCGGCCCGCAAGGGTCACCTGCACCTGAATACATAGGGGATAAGGAGCGAACCTGGAGAACTGAAACATCTCAGTAACCAGAGGAACAGAAATCAACCGAGATTCCCAAAGTAGTGGCGAGCGAAATGGGACCAGCCTTCGAGTTTTAGCACGCGCGTTAGCGAAAGGGTCTGGAAAGGCCCGCCGCAGAGGGTGATAGCCCCGTACGCGAAAACCCGTGTGTGGAACTGAGCTCGAGCAAAGTAGGGCGGGACACGTGAAATCCTGTCTGAAGATGGGGGGACCATCCTCCAAGGCTAAATACTCGTTATCGACCGATAGTGAACCAGTACCGTGAGGGAAAGGCGAAAAGAACCCCGGGAGGGGAGTGAAATAGAACCTGAAACCGCATGCATACAAACAGTCGGAGCCCAGGGGGGGGCCAGGGCCCTTGCGGGGGGGGGGCTTGGGGGGGGGGGGGGGGGGGGGGGGCCGGGGGGGGGGGGGGGGGAAAGGGGGGGGGGGGGGGGGGGGGGGGGGGCCGCCCGGCCGGGGCGGGGGGGGGGGGGGGGGGGGTGACGGCGTACCTTTTGTATAATGGGTCAGCGACTTACGTTCAGTTGCGAGCTTAAGGCTTGGTGCCGGAGGCGCAGCGAAAGCGAGTCTGAACAGGGCGTTCAGTAGCTGGGCGTAGACCCGAAACCGGTTGATCTATCCATGGCCAGGCTGAAGGTGGGGTAACACCCACTGGAGGGCCGAACCCACGCCCGTTGAAAAGGTCGGGGATGAGCTGTGGATAGGGGTGAAAGGCTAAACAAAACCGGAGATAGCTGGTTCTCCTCGAAAACTATTGAGGTAGTGCGTCACGTATTACCTTCGGGGGTAGAGCACTGTTATGGCTAGGGGGCCGCTATAGGCTTACCAAACCATGGCAAACTCCGAATACCGAAGAGTAGAAGCGTGGCAGACAGTCCCCGGGTGCTAACGTCCGGGGACAAGAGGGAAACAACCCAGACCGCCAGCTAAGGTCCCCAATATTGGCTAAGTGGAAAACGAGGTGGGAAGGCACAGACAGTCAGGAGGTTGGCTTAGAAGCAGCCATCCTTTAAAGAAAGCGTAATAGCTCACTGATCGAGTCGTCCTGCGCGGAAGATGTAACGGGGCTCAAGCCAATAACCGAAGCTGCGGATCGCTGCAATCCACCATAGTGTTCTTGATGCTGCCAGGAGTTCTGGGCGGCGGTTGTTCGAGTGCGTCATGGGGATTGCAGCGGTGGTAGAGGAGCGTTCCCTACGCCTGCGAAGGTGTGTCGAGAGGCATGCTGGAGGTATGGGAAGTGCGAATGCTGACATGAGTAGCGATAAAGCGGGTGAAAGGCCCGCTCGCCGAAAGCCCAAGGTTTCCTGCGCAACGTTCATCGGCGCAGGGTGAGTCGGCCCCTAAGGTGAGGCAGAGATGCGTAGCTGATGGGAATCCGGTCAATATTCCGGAACCGCCGACGGGTGCGATGTGGGGACGGAGAAGGTTATGCAGACCAGGTGTTGGACGTCCCGGTGAAGCGTGTAGGTGGATCTCTTAGGGGAAATCCGGGGGGTCAACACCGAGGCGCGGGACCAGGGGAGTTTTACTCCCCGAAGCTGCAGATACCCTGCTTCCAGGAAAAGCCACTAAGCTTCAGCCCGTCGGGACCGTACCGCAAACCGACACAGGTGGGCAGGATGAAAATTCTCAGGCGCTTGAGAGAACTCAGGAGAAGGAACTCGGCAAATTGACACCGTAACTTCGGGAGAAGGTGTGCCCTGCATAGGTGGAGGGGTTCGCCCCCAAAGCCGAAGAAGGCCGCAGAGAATCGGTGGCTGCGACTGTTTATCAAAAACACAGCACTCTGCTAAGACGTTGGAAGTCGACGTATAGGGTGTGACGCCTGCCCGGTGCCGGAAGGTTAAGTGATGGGGTGCAAGCTCTTGATCGAAGCCCCGGTAAACGGCGGCCGTAACTATAACGGTCCTAAGGTAGCGAAATTCCTTGTCGGGTAAGTTCCGACCCGCACGAATGGCGTAACGATGGCCACACTGTCTCCTCCTGAGACTCAGCGAAGTTGAAATGTTTGTGAAGATGCAATCTACCCGCGGCTAGACGGAAAGACCCCATGAACCTTTACTGTAGCTTTGCATTGGAC
>JADKJU010000003.1:600000-817899 GCA_016720855.1 Betaproteobacteria bacterium
CACGTAGCGAAGGGTCACGCAGGCGCGGCGCGCGATCGCGGCTCGAGCCCAGGTGCGCAGGCGCGCATCCGCGGGGATGTGCGCGGCGCGGGAGGCGCGCTGCACCGAGAGCTCGAGGCGGGGCGCCTTCACTTCTTCTTGGCCGAGCGCTGCTCGTAGGCGTCCACGATCACCTGCACGAGCGGATGGCGCACGACATCCTCGGACTGGAACACGGTGAAGGCGATCCCGCGCAGGTCGGCGAGGACGTTGCGCGCGTCCACGAGGCCCGAGGCCTGCCCGCGCGCCAGGTCGATCTGGGTCACGTCGCCGGTCACCACCGCCTTGGAGCCGAAACCGATGCGCGTGAGGAACATCTTCATCTGCTCCGGCGTCGTGTTCTGCGCTTCGTCCAGAATGATGAAGGAGTGGTTGAGCGTGCGCCCGCGCATGAAAGCGAGCGGGGCCACCTCGATCGCGCCGCGCTCGAAGAGGCGGCCCACCTTGTCGTAGCCCATCAGGTCGTAGAGCGCGTCGTAGAGGGGCCGCAGGTACGGGTCCACCTTCTGCGCCAGGTCCCCGGGGAGGAAGCCCAGCTTCTCGCCCGCCTCGACGGCCGGCCGCGTGAGCATGATGCGCTTCACGGCATCGCGCTCGAAGGCGTCGACGGCGGCCGCGACGGCCAGGTACGTCTTGCCGGTGCCGGCAGGGCCCACGCCGAACGTGATGTCGTGGGTCTGCATCTGCTTCAGGTACTGGGCCTGGCGCGGCGTGCGCGCGTTGAGCTCGCTCCTGCGCGGCAGACGAAGTGCGAGCGCGCCGGCCTCGGCGCCGACCGGCGTGCGCGTGATCTCGACGAGTCCCAGCTGGATGTCCTCGAGCGAGAGTTCGCCCGCCGCCAGCTCATAGAACTTGCGCAGGGCCCGCGCGGCGAGCGCCACCTTGTCCGGCACCCCGGCGACGCTGAAGCGCTCCGACCGGCGCGAGATCGTCACGTCGAGCGCCGTCTCGATCTGGCGCAGGTTGCCGTCGAACGCGCCGCACAGGATCGCGAGCCGCGCGTTGTCGACCGGCGTGAACGCCACTTCCTGGGTCTGGGTCTTCAAGGGTTCCCGAAATGAAAAGGCCTGCCGGAACGACCGGCAGGCCTATTGTAGCGGGGCAGGAACCGCGGACGGACGCTAGACGCCCGCGCGCTGGAGCGGCGCCTTCAGCGCTTCCTCCAGGGTGTTGAGGCTCTCCGCGTAGTGCGCGCGGGTTTCCTTGGACAAACCCGCCTTTGCCTGTGCCGCACGCAACTCCGTCGCCAGGCCGCGAGCGTTCTCGCGAAGGAGGCTGCGCGCATCCGCCGGCAGCGTGGCCGAAGGCTTGAGGAGCGAGCCGGCCATGCGCTTGAGGTGCTCGCGCTGCAGGTTGCGGCGCATCATCGTCGTTTCCTGGCCGTTGCGAGCCTCGCTCCAGATTGCTGCCTGAAGGGTGTCGTAGAGCTCGGAAAGACGGAAGGCCTTGGCGCGGTCGGCGGACTTGTCCGGCGCCTCCACGAGCCGCGCGGCAACGGGGTCCGAGAGCAGCCGGTCCAGGATCGCCTTCTGCAGGTTGAGGACGGTGTTTGCGGGCGAGATGTCAGGATTCGAGGGCCGCTCGAACTGGTCGATGGCCAGCCGCCCGACGAAATCGGGCCGGAAGCGAAAGCTCTGCTCGCGGAAGAAGTCGTTGGCGATGAGGGTGAGCGCCTCGCGCTGGCGCGCAGCCGGGATGGGCTCGAAGAGCGCGCGCCCCGTTCCGGCGCGGTCCCGGCGCGTGGCCACGCCGCCGACGTACTTCGCGGCAAGAGGCGCCGCCCGGCCCAGGTTGCGGAAACCGCTGGCGAAGCTGCGCGTTAGTCGCTCGTAGCTCTCGCCCGGGGCCAGCTTGAGGTCCTGCACGCGATCCCAGAGTTCGCGGGTGACCTTCATCTGCCGCTTGTAGAACTCGACCGGGTCGGAGCCGAGATCGAACTGGTTCACGTCCGGGTCGATGCCGATGTAGCGCATTCCGTAGCCGACGTCCTCGTCGGTCGCGAAGACGAACTGGGGCTCGTCGGAACGCGAGGCGATCCTGGCGAGTTCCTCCTTCTCCTTCGCCGGATCGACCTGCCGGTAGCCGTACTCGATGGCCCAGTAGTCGTAGGGGCCGAGCGTGCTCATCACGTACTCGCCCTGCTTTTCTCCCTTGGGCGAGATGTTGAACGGGTTGTAGTCCATGACCGAGGTCGTGAGGCCGTTGGCTGTCGTGAAGGCGGAGTCCTGGAGCTGCTTGAGGCTGTAAACGGTCGAGGCGCGGAAGTTGTGGCGCAGCCCGAGCGTATGCCCCACCTCGTGCATGATCACGTCCTTCACATAGGCCTGCGCCAGGGCATCGGCCTCGGGGCCTTCCATGTCGAGCCCGCGGGCCTCGAGGAGATCCATGGCGAAATTCAGCTCGTGGACCGCCTCCCGGCCGTAATTGCACGAGGGGGGCCCCTTGTGGGCGTGCAGCGGATCGGCGATGTACGCCTCGTTGGGGTCGAACGACACGGGCCGGCCGAGGTCCTCCACCACCACGCGGCGGGCGCCCCGCGCGAACACGTCGGACATCCCGATGTCGGCGTCCAGGATCTCGCCGGAGCGTGGATCGACCTGCGAGGGCCCGATGGCAAAGCCGACGTCGGCGCCGGTGAACCAGCGGATCGAGGCATGGCGGGCATCCATCGTGTCGAAGGAGTCGACTTCGCCTTGCTGCTTCACCACGACGGCATTGCGGAAGCCCGCCTTCTCGAAGGCCTTGTTCCACTCGAGGATGCCGTCGGCCACCGCCTTGCGGTACTTCTCGGGGATGTTCTTGTCCAGCCAGTAGGTGATGGGTTCCTTCGGCTCGGAAACCGCGGCGGACGGATCCTTCTTCTCCAGGCGCCACCGGTTCGCGATGTTGATGCGCGGCTTGACCTGGGTGTCGTCGTTGTAGTCCACGCGCGAGGTGGCGAAGTAGCCGATGCGTTCGTCGGCGAGGCGCGCCTGCATCGGCTCTTCGGGCAGGCGGGCGAAGCTGTAGTAGAACCCGACGAAGAGGCTGCGCGGGTCGGGCGTGAATTTCGGCGGCGGGGGCGTGGGCACCGGCGGCGGCGTGAGAGGCGGGGCGGCGAGCTTGGGCACCGAGTAATGCGCGCTCACCTGGATGCCGGTGATGGATTCGGCGTTGTTGACGCTGGCGATGCTCGTGTTCTTCGCGTCGAGCGCGAACGGCAGGCGGAACGCCGTCTCGAGCCGCGTGAGGTAGCCCGGGATATCGGCGAAGAGGAGCGCATTGGCCTCGATGACCACGGCCTTCGTTTCCGGCTCCGGCAGCGACGCTACGGCGGCGCTCGCGATGAGGCTGTCGGAGAAGGACTCGGCGACGAACCGGGCCTGCGGCGTTCCTTCCCTCGCGAAGAACTCCGTGTTGCGCGCGATCAGCTGGACCTGGTTGCCGATCTTGTGGAAGACCGCCATGTCCGAGCCGCCCATCTGGCTGCCATACAGGCCGCGCTCGCCGATCGACCGGGGAATGTTGTAGGAAAAGAAGAACGGCTTGTCGAACTGGTCGGCGCGGATCTCGATCCAGACCTTGTCGTCCTTCCGGTGCAGCTTGAAGTACCCCGGGAGTGCCTTGGCATCCTTCAGGACATCCTTGTACGGGCGCGGCTGGCCGGGCGGCGTGGCGGGTGCGGCCGCGGCGACTGGAGCACCGTTGGGAGCGGGGGTTGAGGATGGAGGCGGCGGGGTCGGGCCCTGGGCGAGTGCGACGCTGGCAAGCGTTGCGGCGAGCGTGATGGTCAGGGGACGAATCGCTTGAATCATGGATGCTCCTCTCGTTGCCGGACAGGCGCCGCGCGACACGCGGGCACCGTCCGGGCAGGTATTGTCACCGAAAGCCGCGTGCGCCATCAGGCCGCACGCCAATTCAGGATCTCGCCGCGCAGGCTGTGCGGCAGGGCCGATGTGATGGTCACGTCCACGAACTGCCCCGCAAGGCGCGCGTTGCCCGGGAAATTCACCACCCGGTTGTTGTCCGTGCGCGCCGCCAGTTCATTCCCGTTCTTCCTCGAGGGCCCCTCCACGAGCACGCGCTGGCGAGTGCCGACCATGGCGCGCGAGTACTCCCCGGAGAATTCCTGCAGGCGCTTCTGGAGCCGCTGCAGGCGTTCGAGCTTGAGGGCGTGCGGTGTCTCGTCCGCGAGGTTGGCCGCGGGCGTGCCGGGACGCGGGCTGTAGATGAAGCTGAACGCGCCGTCGAAGCGCACGTCCTCGACCAGCTTCATCGTCTGCTCGAAGTCCGCCTCGGTCTCGCCCGGAAAACCCACGATGAAGTCGGTGGAGAGGGAAATGTCCGGGCGCACCGTGCGCAGCCGCCGGATGATCGACTTGTATTCCATCGCCGTGTAGTTGCGCTTCATGGCGGCCAGCACGCGGTCGGAGCCGGACTGCACAGGCAGGTGCACCTGCGAGACGAGCGTCGGGATCCTCCCGTAGGCGTCGATGAGGCGCTGCGAGAATTCCAGTGGATGCGAGGTCGTGTAGCGAAGGCGCTCGATGCCCCCGACCCGCGCCACGTGCGCCAGGAGGAGCGCGAAGTCCGCCGCCTCCCCGTCCGCCATCACGCCCACGTAGGCGTTCACGTTCTGCCCGAGGAGAGTCACTTCCTTCACGCCCCTGGAGGCGAGCTCGCGCACTTCCGCCAGCACATCGTCGAAGGGACGCGAGAACTCCTCGCCGCGCGTGTAGGGAACGACGCAGAAGCTGCAGTACTTGCTGCACCCCTCCATGATCGAGACGAAGGCGCTCGCCCCCTCCACCCGCGCCGGCGGCATGTGGTCGAACTTCTCGATCTCGGGGAAGGAGATATCGACCTGCGCGCGTCCCGTCGCGCGCCGGTTGGCGAGCAGTTCCGGCAGGCGATGCAGGGTCTGCGGGCCGAAGACCACATCGACGAACGGCGCGCGGCGCACGATCTCCTCGCCCTCCTGGCTCGCAACGCAGCCGCCGACGCCGATCATGAGACCGGGCTTCGCGCGCTTCAGGGGCGCCAGCCTGCCCAGGTCGGAAAACACCTTCTCCTGCGCCTTCTCGCGCACGGAGCAGGTGTTGAAGAGGATGAGGTCGGCGTCCTCGACGCTGTCGGTCTTCTCGTAACCCTCGGCCGCGGCAAGCACGTCGGCCATCTTGTCCGAGTCGTACTCGTTCATCTGGCAACCGAAGGTGCGGATGAAAACTTTCCTGGCGGGTTCGGTCATGGCGTCGGCCTGGGCCGCGGAGGTTGATTCCGGGCAGGCGCAAATCGGGTCGGGAGCGGGATTTTACCGGATCGGGGGCCACCCTTGCGCGGCTGCCTCGCTATAATCGCCGGCTTCCGGCTGACGGGCGCGCCCGGGTAGCCGCACTCACTTGGAGGGTTTCCAGCATGCTGAAGCGTTTCCTGTTCGTCCTGCTCGCGTTCGTCCTTGCCACTTCCGCCGTCGCGCAGGGCAAGAAGCGCGCGGACAAGGCGGCCGACCTGCCGCGCTTCTCGTACAAGGTCGAGGGCAGCCTCGAGGCCCTCGTGCGCAGCGAGGAGTCTTTCCGCAAGTTCGCGGCCCAGGTGCAGCGCGATAACGAGTCCGTGCTGGCCGGCTACGACATCGCCGACAAGGCGGCGCAGCGGGGAATCCTGGCCGTGCTCGCGCAGATCGATTTCCTGGAAAAGCGCTACGAAAGCGCCGCCAGGCGCGCTGCCGAGATCCGCGCGCTCGAGGAAAAGCCCGCGGACAAGCTGATCTCCGGGATGGCCCTGCGCTCGATGGTGGCCGCGCAGGCGAAAGCGGGGAACACGACGTCGGACGCCTATCGCGAGGAAGTCGGACGCCTCATCACCGCCGAGCTCGCCCGGTACCCCTATGCGGTGATCGAGAACGACATCAAGAGCGCGAAGTCCTCGTCCGAGATCATCGGCGAGTCGCTCGTGCTGGGCAACGTGCGCGACCGCCTGCAGCCCGTCGTCGACAAGGCCGGCGGCGTGCTGAGCTCCGAATTCGCGCCGGGGATCGTGGGCGCGCGCTATGCGCTCATCGCGCGCCTGCCGCTCAAGCAGACGCTGATGAAGACCTACTCGACCTACCTCGCGGCCAACAAGGTCGAGAAGGCCGACATCTGGGCCGCCCGCGACGTCGCGCTTCCCAAGGGCAGGAACTACGCGCCCGTGAAGATCGCCATCTGGGACAGCGGCGTCGATGTGTCGCTCTTCCGCGACCGCCTGGTGCTTGACGGCGCAGGCAAGCCCGCCTTCATCGCCTTCGACGTCCACGAGAACCCGTCGCAGAGCGAGCTCATGCCCATCCCGGCGGAGCTGCGCAGCAAGCTGCCCGCCATGAAATCGCGCATGAAGGGGCTTTCCGACCTGCAATCCAACGTCGACAGCCCGGAGGCGACCGAGGTGAAGCAACTGCTGTCGCAGCTCAAGCGCGAGGATTTCAAGGGCGTGATCGAGGAGCTGAGCCTCGCGGGCAACTACAGCCACGGCACCCACGTGGCCGGCATCGCGATGGTGGGCAACCCTTATGCGCGCGTGACCAACGCCCGCATCGAGTTCGGCTACAAGCTGCTGCCCGACCCCTGCCCGACCCGCGAGCTGGTGGAGAAGAATGCCCGCAACGCGCAGGCCTCCGTCGACTTCATCAGGAAGAACGGCGTGCGCGTGGTGAACATGAGCTGGGGCGGGACGGTGAAGGACGCCGAACACGAACTCGAGCTGTGCAACATCGGCAAGACGCCGGAGGACCGCAAGGCGATCGCGCGCGAGTACTTCGACCTGCAGAAGAAGGCGCTCACCGCAGCCTACGCGAGCGCGCCCGAGGTTCTCTTCGTCGCCGCCGCGGGCAACTCCAACGCAAGCGCCGCCTTCGAGGAAGCCATCCCCGCCGACATCGTGCTGCCCAACCTGCTCACGGTGGGCGCGGTGGACAAGGCGGGCGACGAGGCGCCGTTTACCAGCTACGGCCCGACGGTCAAGGTGCACGCCAACGGCTACCAGGTCGAAAGCTACCTGCCCGGCGGCGATCGCGTGGCATTTTCCGGTACCTCGATGGCCTCGCCCCAGGTGACCGGGCTCGCGGCGAAGATGCTGGCTGTCAATCCGAAGCTCAAGCCGGCGCAGGTCATCGCGATCATCGAGAAGACGGCGGAGAAGACGGCCGACGGGCGCCGTATCCTCATCAACCCGGTCAAGGCCGTTGCCGCGGCGCAGGCAGCCGCGGGCTGACCGTACATGCTGCACAATGGCAATCGCCGGCCGGAAAACCGACCGGCGATTTGTTTATGAAGCCTGGTCCGGCAGTACGCGAGCGCAAGCGAAGTGTGGCCGAAGAAGGGGGAAGACCGATGCGATTGAAAAAGATGCTGTGCGACGCGTGCCTGGCCGCAGCCATTGGCGCGATCGCGGCTCTCCTCGTGCCCGGCTGCACAGCTACCGCCCCGCGCATGGACTGGCGCGAGGCCGTGAAGGCCGGCGACTACAAATATGCGTTCGGCGACCTTTACGAAACCTGGCACTCGGGCTCGGTCGACGTGAAGGCGGAAACGCTCAGGAATGCCTGGCGCAACCCCGGAATCGTCGAGGCCGCCAGGCAGGATGCGGTCGACAACATCCGGTTGATCGCGAGCAGCCACACGGGAGACCTGGCGTCCCTCGATCGAGCGGTCAAGAAGGGACCGCTCGAGGACAGGATCGAGTTTTCGAAGGTGGTCAACCGCACGCTGGACCTGGACCGGGAAATCCTCGCCGCATACCAGAAGCGGGGGCAGGCCAAATCGACCCGGCCGGCGGAACCGGCTCAGCCCGCCGCGACGATTCCGCCCGTGGCGAAACTCCAGCCCGCAGAGAAGGTTCAACCCGCACAGAGCCCTCAACCTGCGGCAAGGGTCGAGCCCACTGCTGCGGCTCCACGCGCGGAGCCGATTCAACCGGCGGCCAGGGTCGAGCCCACCACGGTGACCCCACGCGCCGAGCCGATCCAACCTGCGCAGAAACCCAGACCCCCGGAGACCGTTCAGCCCGTACAGGGATCCCAACCCGCGGCGAAGGTTGAGCCGGCCACCGCGAATGCGCTCGCGCAGAAGGGTCAGCCTGCCGCGAAGATCCAGCTTTCGGAGAAGATCGAGCCTGCTGCGAAAGCGGAAAAGAGTGCCGTGGAGAACGCGCCTCTCGCCGGCCTGCTGGCGCAGGCAGCCGAAGCGAAGCGACATGCCATCTGGCGCTGCAAGGGCGCGTCCGCGTGCGACAAGGCCATGGAATCGGCGCAGGACTTTGTTGTCCTGAATTCGAACATGAGAATCCAGGTCGCGACGAATGCGCGCATCGAGACCTACAGGCCCATCGAGATAGGGCAACTCGGCATGACCGTGATGAAGTCCCCCCGGAACGGTGACGAGGCGGAACTTCAGTTGACCGTGAACTGCCGGGTGGGCGCCTTGCGCAAGTTGTGCCCGGCCAGCGAGGCGCGTGTCTACGCGGCGTTTCCGGTTTTCATGCAGTCGGCGGTTCGGTAGCGGAAGACCACGCGGGCCAGCCGCAGTCCCTCAGTCATCTGCCTTCTCCCCGCCTCGAGCCGCAGCCAGTACAGCAGCCCCGCCGCGTCCGGGCAGTTGGCGAACACCTCCCCGGCTGACCCGAATACCTCCAGCGCCTCCCGACAGAAGTTCCCTATAGCCCCCTTCCCGGCGGCGGGGTTGCGTTTGGGCCATGATTGAGAACTTCCATGACTCTTGGCGCCGTCATTGGACGCCGGGACAATTCAGTCCCGCAGAAATCGAACGGAGCCATCCGGGTTCAACCTGGTGTCCGGAAACGTGGAGGAATACCGATGAACAGTACCGTTTTCTTCAGCCCGCGCCCCTTCGTCCTTGCCGCATGGTGCGCCTTGCTGACGGCACCGGGCTGGGCCGCCGACCGCTGTGCACAGTTCACCCTGACCCTGCCACCGGACTTGGGTGGCGCGCCCACCAATACGGTCGAAGGCGGCGTGATGAAGAATGGCAAGCCGCTGCTATCGACGAGTCTTACCTGCGAATTCACCACGAGCAAAGGACGCGTCCTGCTGCACATGCAAAACAACGCAAAGGCGGACACGGTGGCAGCGACTGGACGAACCATGTCGATGAGCAACAATGGCAAACCACCACACAAGCTGGAGGGAGTGGGGGATGAAGCCCTTTACTCTCGCAGCGACAGCGTCATGCGCCATGGGACGATGCTGTACCGCGCAGGCTGGAAGTGGGCGGATCGACGAAGCAATGTCGATCTGACTGAAGCGCAAATCAAAGCCATGCTGACCGCCGTGCTGGCCGCAACACCACCGGGTGGCCCCCGGTTCTAGTGCTGCAGGAGGGGCCCGGCACGCAGGGTATTCACCCAAGTCAGCTCGCGTGAATGGACTTCGATCGCTATCAAATGCCGCCATGCGGAAGGCCCATACCGTGGAATGCGGCGTCTCAGCATACAAGAACCTCTTGCCCACCAAGGGCAAAGGATCATGTCTCCTGAGACGGCCGCACTCCGATGAAGGCGTGCAATAAAAAATGGGGACGTGTTCGCGAACACGTCCCCATTTCAATGTTGGTGGCGAGTCAGGGATTTGAACCCCGGACCAACGGATTATGATTCCGCTGCTCTAACCACTGAGCTAACTCGCCGGAAAGCCGTGCATTTTCCGGGATATGCGCTTCCCGGTCAATCAATACAGGCAAATGGGGTCAGGTTACTCCATCAACGGCGACAAGCGTTGTCGATGCGCACGTAACCTGACCCCATTTGCCTTCGGTCAGACGTTGAACCGGAAGTGCATCACGTCCCCATCCTTCACGACGTACTCCTTCCCCTCCAACCGCATCTTCCCGGCTTCCTTGGCACCCTGCTCGCCCTTGCAAGCGAGGTAGTCGTCGTAGGCGATGACTTCGGCGCGGATGAAGCCCTTCTCGAAATCCGTGTGGATGACGCCGGCCGACTGCGGGGCGGTGTACCCCTTGTGGATCGTCCACGCGCGAACTTCCTTCTCCCCGGCCGTGAAGTAGGTCTGCAGGCCCAGAAGAGTGAAGGTGGCGCGGATGAGCCGGTCGAGTCCCGGCTCGTGCATGCCCATGTCGGCCAGGAACAGCTCCTTGTCCTCCCCCGAGAGGTCGGCGATCTCGCTCTCCACCTTGGCGCAGATGGCCACCACCGGGGCGCCCTCCTTCGCCGCGTAGGCCTTCACCTTCTCGAGCAGCGGATTGTCCTTGAAGCCGTGTTCCTCGACGTTCGCGATGTAAAGCGCGGGCTTGGCGGTGAGGAGGAATAGCGGCTTCAGCAGCTCCCTTTCCTCCGGCGAGAGGTCGAGGGCGCGCACCGGGTGAAACCCGTCCAGCGCCTTCTGCACCTTCTCCAGCACGGCAACCAACTTCGCCGCTTCCTTGTCGCCGGAGCGCGATTTCTGGATGTGGCGTTCGCGAGCCTTGTCGACGGTCGCCATGTCGGCGAGCGCAAGTTCCGTGTGGATCACCTCGATGTCGGAGATGGGGTCCACCTTCCCCGCCACATGCACCACGTTGTCGTCCTCGAAGCAGCGCACCACGTTGGCGATAGCTTCCGTCTCGCGGATGTTGGCCAGGAACTGGTTGCCGAGCCCCTCGCCCTTGGAGGCGCCCGCCACGAGCCCCGCGATGTCCACGAACTCGACCACCGCCGGGATCACCTTCAGCGGCTTGGCGATTGCAGCGATGGCGTGCAGCCTCGGGTCCGGCACCTCGACCACGCCCACGTTGGGCTCGATGGTGCAGAAGGGATAGTTCTCGGCCGCGATGCCGGCCTTGGTGAGCGCGTTGAAGAGGGTGGACTTGCCGACGTTGGGCAGGCCGACGATGCCGCATTGCAGTGTCATTGCTCGTCTTTCGGGTTCTGCGCTCGCGCTTTCGCGGGAACGGCTGGTTCAGACTTCGCGGGCCCGGCGGTTGCCGGCTTCGCGGAAGGGTCGGGCTCGGGTTTGGGCAGCGTATGCAGCCACGTGGTCGCGTCGTTCATGCGGCCGGTGGCGATTCGGGAAAGCAGGCCCAGGCTGCGGTCGAACGCGGGCTCGATCGCCTCGCGCTCCTCGCGCCGGGCTTCGTGCAGGACATAGTCGGCCACGATGTCCTTGTTGCCGGGGTGCCCGATGCCGATGCGAAGGCGCCAGAAGTCGCGCGTGCTTAGCACCTCGTCGATGTCACGCAGACCGTTGTGCCCGCCGGTGCCGCCGCCGAACTTGAGCTTGACGGTGCCGGGCGCCAGGTCCAGTTCGTCATGCACGACCAGCATCCCGGGCGCCTCGATACGGTGGAAGCGCAGGAACGCGCCCACGCTTCGCCCGCTCTCATTCATGTAGGTGGCGGGCTTGAGGAGCCAGAAATCCTTCCCCCCTTCGGTCACCCTCGCGACCCAGCCGGAGAACTTCGTCTCCTTGGCCCAGCGCGCGCCGCGTTCGTGGGCGATCGCATCCACCCACCAGTAGCCGGCGTTGTGGCGCGTGCGCTCGTACTCGCGCCCGGGATTGCCGAGGCCGACGATGAGGCGGATGGTTTCCATGAGGGATGCCGGGAAGATGGTGGTGCGCCTCGAATCCCTGAAACGAACGCGCCCGCCGGGAAAGGCGGGCGCATTCGCGAGGCTCGCTCGAAGCGCCCCGGACGCTTGTTATTTCTTCTTCTCGTCCTTGCCGCCGGCCTTTCCGGCATCCTTGCCGCCGGCTTTCCCCGCATCCTTCGCGGGCTCGTCCTCCTTCACCTTCTGCGCGCTGGTCGGGATGTCCGCCGCCGAAACCGCGGAAGCCGCCGCAGCCGTCACCGCTTCCTCGTCCGCCGTCGCCACGCGCGGGATGAGGATGGTCGCGATCGTCATGTCGTCGCCCTTCGCGAGCGCCACCGATTCCACGCCGGCCGGAAGCTTGATCCCGGAGATGTGCAGCGAGTGTCCCGCCTGGAGATCCATGAGGTCCACCTCGATGAACATCGGCAGGTCCTTCGGCAGGCAGGCGATGTCGATGTCGTTGCGCACGTGCTGGACGCTGCCACCGGCCAGCTTCACGCCGGGCGAGACGTCCGCGTTCACGAAGTGCAGCGGGACCTTCATGTGGATCTTGCGATCGGCGGCGACGCGCTGGAAATCCGCGTGCAGGATCATCTGCTTGAAGGGGTGCATCTGGTAGTCACGCAGCAGCACCTGGGATTTCTCGGAGCCGATCTGCATGTCGAGGATGGAGGCGTGGAACGCCTCCAGCTTCAGCTTGAAGAAGAGTTCCTTGTGGTCGAGCTGGATGGGCTGCGCGTCCTTGCCGGCGCCGTACAGGATGCCGGGCACCTTGGACTCGCGACGCAGACGGCGGCTCGCACCCGTTCCCTGCAGGCTTCGCGGTTCGGCTTTGATTTCGATGTTCATGTTCACTCCAGTGTTCGGCGGGGCCCCGCGACCAGGCGCCCCGCTGTTGAAGGGGGAAAAGGCCCCCTCGGCCTGTCGCCCGCAACCGTTGCCGGCTGCGGACGGGTATTCGTCAGTCCACGAAGAGCGAGCTGACCGAGCTCTCCTCGCAGATCCTGCGCATCGTTTCGGCAAGCAGCTCCGAGACGCTGATCTGGCGGATCTTCTTGCAGGCCTCCGCCTCGGGCCTGAGCGGGATGGTGTCCGTCACCACCAGCTCGTCGATCACCGAGGCCTCGATCCGGCTGATCGCCGGCCCGGAAAGCACCGGATGCGTGCAATACGCGATCACCCGTTCGGCTCCCTCGGCCTTCAGGGCCCGCGCGGCCTCGCACAGCGTGTTGGCCGTATCGACCATGTCGTCCATGATCACGCACGTCCGGCCGCTCACGTCGCCGATGATGTTCATCACCGTGGCCACGTTCGGCCGCGGACGCCGCTTGTCGATGATGGCGAGGTCGCTTTCCAGCCGCTTCGCGATCGCCCTGGCGCGCACCACGCCCCCCACGTCGGGGGAAACCACCACCAGGTTCTTGTACTCGTGCTTCCAAAGGTCGCCCAGCAGGATCGGCGTCGCATAGACGTTGTCCACCGGGATGTCGAAGAAGCCCTGGATCTGGTCCGCGTGCAGGTCCATCGTGAGCACGCGGTTCACCCCCACCGAGGTGAGCATGTTCGCCACCACCTTCGCCGAGATCGCCACCCGGGCGCTCCTGGGCCGCCTGTCCTGGCGCGCATAGCCGAAATAGGGCATCGCCGCCGTGATCCGCGCAACGCTCGACCGGCGCAGCGCGTCCACCATGATCATGAGTTCCATCAGCGTGTCGTTCGTCGGCGCGCAGGTGGACTGGAGCACGAAGACGTCCTTGCCGCGGACGTTCTCCAGCAGCTCGACCATGATCTCGCCGTCGCTGAAAGTGGAGACGCTCGCCTTGCCGAGCTGCACGTTCAGGTGGCGGGCCACCTTCTGCGCAAGCTTCGGGTTGGCGTTGCCCGTGAACACCATCAGGTTGTCGAAAGGCATCACCGTCTCTCTACGCTGCGGTCATCGCCGAAAAAGGTGGCAGGGGAGGAAGGACTCGAACCTTCGAATGCTGGAATCAAAATCCAGTGCCTTAACCAACTTGGCGACTCCCCTCGCGCCCGCGCCCGGCAACTGCCGGCCGCGGGTGTTACTCGTCACATACTGCGCAGGGGGTGCTCCTCGAGGCCCTGCGCGACAAAACCCTTCATCGTCCCGGGGAGCTGCTCCAGCACCCGCTCGGCCGAGTCCCGGTCCGGGAACCGGGCGAAGGCGCATGCGCCAGACCCCGTGAGCCGCCCCCCGCCGTGGCCCGCAAGCCACTCGAGATGTTCGCGAACCCGGGGGTATCGGGCGGCCACGACCGCTTCCAGGTCATTGTGAAACCGGCCCTGCCCGTCATGCGCCGAAAAGTCTTGTATTTTAAGGGGTTCGGTATCCCGGGTCAATTCGGGCGCCGCGAAGATCTCCCCGGTGGACACCGCCACCGGGGGCACCAGTACCAGGTACCAGGCAGGCGCAAGTGCCAGGGGGGCCAGCTTTTCGCCCACGCCCTCGACCCAGGCGCTACGCCCGAAGAGGAAGAAGGGGACGTCGGCCCCCAGCCGGGCGCCCAGCGCCTGCAGGGATTCCCGATCCAGGCCCGTGTCCCAGAGGCGGTTGAGCACGATCAGGGTGGTGGCGGCGTCGGAGCTGCCTGCGCCCATCCCGCCCCCCAGGGGCAGGCGCTTTTCCACTTCGATGTCCGCGCCCAAGGGCGTGCCGGATTCCGATTTCAGGAGCCGCGCCGCCCGGACCACGAGATCCGACTCCGCAGGAACCCCGGGCAGGTCGCTGACCCGGCGGATGTCGCCATCGTCCCGCGTCGCGAACCGCAGCCGGTCGGCCGCATCGATGAGCGTGAACGCGCTCTGCAGCAGGTGGTAGCCGTCCGCCCTGCGCCCGACCACGTGCAGGAAGAGGTTCAGTTTCGCGGGCGCGGGATAGTCGGGGCCGTTCAGTTGCACGGGGCTACTCCGGACGCGCCCGGTAGTCATCGACCACGAGCTTGACCACCGTATCGGCGTGGGAGGCCGTGATGCGCCGCGCCACCTGGGCCGTCCCGAAGCGCTGCGATTCGTCGATCGTCACCGACCAGCCCTCCGGCCCCGCCAGCGCGCGGCCATGCAGCCAGGCGATGAGGAGGCGATCGTCCAGGGGAGCGCCCAGGAGGTTCTCCGTGAGCTCGGAGAAGCTTGCCGCTGCCATGGGCGATGCGCCGGGGCGGAGAACCGAAAGCCCTTCCGGCACGCGCTCGATCCGGGCCACTTCCGTGCCGACCGGCGTGGCGAGCACCCACGAGTCTTGCGCGGGCGCATGGCTCCAGCGCAAACGCAGGATCTCGCCCCGGCCGGCTTGCGCGACGGACAGGCGCCCCGTCATGTCGAACGCGGCGGGCAGTCCGTCGAGCGAAATCGCAACCGGCGGGGGCACGGCGGCGCAGGCCGCGACGAGCAGCGCCGCAGCGATCGTGGCGGAACGGGTCACGGGGGAAGGCGCGGGCCCGCAGGCCTCAAGGCTTGAACTTCTGGATCACCGCGAGGAGCGTCTCGTGGTCCGGGTTGTCGGTAAGCGCCGTCTTCCAGAGCTTGCTGGCCTCGTTATGCCGGCCGAGCTTCCACAGCACCTCGCCCAGGTGCGCGGCGATTTCCGGGTCGGGGCGGTTCTCGTAGGCGCTCGTGAGGGTCTTGAGCGCCTCGTCGAAGTTGCCGCGCCGGTACTGGACCCAGCCCAGGCTGTCGAGGATGAACGGGTCGTCCGGCGACAGCTTGAGCGCCTTTTCGACCAGCGAGAGGGCCTCATCGAACCGATCGGTGCGGTCCGCGAGCGTGTACCCGAGGGCGTTGTAGGCGTGCGCGTAGTCGGGCTTCATCTCGATCACGCGGCGCAGGTCGGCCTCGAGGACATCGAGCCGGTCCACCCGCTCCGCGGCCATGGCCCGGTCGTAGAGCAGCTCGTAGGAATCCGGGTAGCGCTCCACCGCGCTCGAGAGCATGTCGTAGGTGTCCTGCCAAGCCTTCGAGTCACGCAGCAGCTGGGCCTCGATCTGGATCACCTGGATGCGCTCGTCCTGGGTGCGTGGGTCGAGCGTCTGCAGGTAGGCGCGGCCCTTCGCGAGGCCGTCGCGCTTCGCGATCAGGGTGGCGATCCTCGCCTGCGCGCGCATCCGGTCGGTCGAATCGACCTTGCGATACCAGTCGAGGGCCTCGTCGGGGTGCTTGGCCAACTCCGCCGCCTGTCCGAGGCCCAGATAGACCGCGCCGGGGTCCGGGTGGCCCATCCCGAGGGCACGGCGAAAGGCGGTCTCCGCGTCCGCGTAATCCTCGAGCTGAAGGGCGAGAAGCCCGATCGCGTAGGGCACCATCGGGTCGGTGCCCGAAAGCCGCTCCACGACCCGGAATTCCTGCCGGGCCTCGGCGTTTCGCCGTGCGCCCGCGAGTTCGCGCGCGAGCTGCAGGTGCACTTCCTTCGCATCCGGATACCGCTCGACGAATGTCCGGTAGAACGGGATCACTTCCGCGGGCGCGACCTTCCTCAGGACCTGGCCCTGGAGGATCGCGGCCAGCGCCCAGCCGGGCCTCATGGCGAGCGCCGCCATCGATTCGGTGCTCGCCAGGTCCAGCCTGCCCGCCAGGAGCGCGGCCACGCCGAGGGCGTAACGCGACTCGGGGAGCTTCGGGTACAGGGCGGTGATGGTGCGCGTTGCCTCCAGAACGGCGACCTTGTCGGGATACCTGCCGAAATAGAACGCAAGCTGGGTGAGGAGGAGCGGCTTGTCCTGGCTCGCCTGCACGAAGCCCGCGATGGTCGCGCGAGCCGCGTCCAGCTCGCCGCGGTTGGCCAGGAGTGACGCCACGAGGTCGCGCCCGAGGGGCGATTCGGGCTCGAGTTCCACCAGCAGCATCGCCATCTCGAGCGCTGGCTCCATCTCGCGGGCGCGAATGGCCAGCTCGACGGCGCGGCGCGCGATCTGCGGGTCGCGCAATTCGCGCGCAAGCCGGGCCAGCGTGGCGAGCGCGGGCCCCGTTTCGCCCCGCTGCGCGGCCAGCTCCGCGGAGAGGAATTCGAACATCGCGGCCTCGCGGCTCGGGGGCGAGCTTCTCTTCGCCGCAGTGGCGTTAGCCTGCTGTGCGTCCGCAGACGGGGAGAACGCCGCCGCCACGGCCAGCATCGCCACCCAACCGATCAATCCTTTCGCCATCGACTTGTCGCTCCCGCCGCTGAAGGTTCGCGCTTTTCGCGCCCGTCCATGATAGAACTTTTCCGTCACCCGTCCATGGGACGTCGAGCCGATTGGACCGCGCGAATGCGCGGTCGGTTCTCCCGGTGGCCTTATAATCGCCTGCTACTTCCTCACGCCCTCCCCCATGCCGGAACTCCCGGAAGTCGAGACGACACGCCTGGGTCTCATTGCCCGCGTCGTGGGCCGCTGCATCCGCGATGTCGTGGTTCGCGAGCCGCGCCTTCGCTGGCCCGTGCCCGGGAACCTCGCGGCGCGCCTGCGCGGGGCGCGGGTGCGGGACATCCGCCGGCGGGGCAAGTACCTTCTCTTCGATTTCGAATCCGGGCACCTGCTCGTGCACCTGGGCATGTCGGGCACCCTGACCGTGGTCCCTGGGGACCGCCCCGTGCGGCGGCACGACCATGTGGACCTGGCGCTCGATAGCGGCGACATCGTGCGCCTGAACGATCCGCGCCGTTTCGGCGCCGTGCTCTGGATGCGCGATCCCGCGAAGCACAAGCTGCTTGCCGGGCTCGGCGTTGAGCCGTTCGACGAGGCCTTCGGCGGCGCCTTCCTGCACCGCGAGTCGAGGCGGCGCCGGGTTCCGGTGAAACAGTTCCTGATGGATTCCCGCGTGGTCACCGGCATCGGCAACATCTATGCGAACGAGGCGCTCTTCGCCGCGCGCATCCTGCCGTCGCGGGCCGCGGGGCGGATTTCGCGTGCCCGGTTCGACTGCCTCGCCCGTGAAGTGCTGGCGACGCTGCGCCGGGCGCTCGCGGCCGGCGGCAGCACGCTGCGCGACTTCGTCGGCAGCGACGGCGAGCCGGGGCATTTCCAGCGCGAATACGCGGTGTACGGCCGCGCATCGGAACCGTGTCCGGCGTGCGGATCCCCGATCCGCGCTTCGCGGCACGCGGGCCGCTCCACCTTCCACTGCGCGTCGTGCCAGCGATGACGGGCGAGGGCGGAATCATGGACCATCGCGCCTTCGAGCCCAGCCTGGCGGCCCTGAAGGCGTGGCGCGAGGAGATGGCCAGCGCCCTGGCGGACCTTCGGCGCTGGGCCCTCGTGAATCACCTCGCCGACGAGCACAGCGTCACGCGCCTGGCCCACCTCGAGCGCCGGCTGGCTGCCGACCGGCTGTCGATCGCGTTCGTGGCCGAGATCTCGCGCGGCAAGAGCGAGCTCATCAACGCGCTGTTCTTCGCCGATATCGGGGCGAGGCTGCTGCCCGCGGGCGAAGGGCGCACGACGATGTGCCCCACGGAGATCCTGCACGACCCGACGCGCGCGCCCTCGATCCGGCTCCTGCCCATCGAGACGCGCGAGAGCCCGCGCGCCCTTCGCGAGTTCATCGCCGATGCGGGCAGCTGGAAGGAGATCGCCCTCGACCCGACGCGAACGCAAAGCATCGCCGACGCCTTCGACGTGCTCCTGGAGACGCAGTACATCTCCGCCACGGAAGCGCACAACCTCGGGCTGGAGGGCGAGGCGGGGGCGCGGGTCGAGATCCCGCGCTGGCGGTATGCGATCGTGAACTTCCCGCATCCGCTCCTCGCGATGGGGCTCACGATCCTCGACACGCCCGGCCTGGGCGCGCTGGTCGCGGAGCCCGAGCTCACCCTGCACCGCCTCCAGGAGGCCGACGCCGTCGTGTTCATGCTGTCGGTGGATTCCGGCCCCTCCAGCGCCGACGTCGAGCTCTGGCGCGAACACGTCGAGCCGATGGAAGGCCTCGGGCACACGCGCTACGTCGTCCTCAACAAGATCGACGGCCTGAGGGACGGCCTCAAGTCGGAAACGCAGGTCCTCTCCGAAATTGACCGGCAGGTGCGCGAAATCGCCGAGACCCTGCACGTCGATCCGACGCAGGTCTTCCCGCTTTCCGCGCGGCAGGGGCTCGTCGCGCGCATCCAGGGCGACGGCGATGCGCTCGCGAAGAGCCGGCTGTACCGGCTCGAGCAGGCGCTGGCGCGCGGGCTCGTGCACGAGCGCCGCGTGGACCATTCGACTTCCGTACGCGCCGAAGTGCGCGCGCTCCTCACCGAGGCGCGAACGCTCATCGAGAGCCGCCGCTCGTTCGTCGAGGAGCAGGTGGGCGAGCTCGGGCAGCTCCAGGGGAAGAACCAGAAGCTGGTCGATACCCTTGGCCGCAAGGCCGCCGACGAGCGCACCCGCATCGAGGACGCCCGGGCCGCGCTGACCGGACTGCGGGCCGTCCATAACCGCCATGCGGACGAGCTTGCCGCGCTGCTCGAACCCGACTCCGCCCGCGAATGCGGCATCCGCGTTCGCGGCGCCGTGCTCGCGAGCCCGTTCAGCGGCGGAATCAGCGAGGCCATCGACGGCTATTTCGCCGAGATGCGCGCGCGGATCGCGCGTGCCGTCGAGGTGATCGGCGAGGTGAAGGCCATGATGGCCACGGTGAACCGCAAGTTCGTCGATTCGTGGGGTCTGTCCCCCGTCGACGTGGCGCCGTTCTCGACCGACCGGTTCCTTCTCGAGCTCGACCGGCTCGAGGAGCATTGCTCACGCGACTTTCGCAGCGCTTCCAGCCTGCTCACGCGCGGACGCCGCACGCTCGCCGCGCTTTTCTTCGACACCGTGGCGCTCAAGTCCATCCACGTCTTCGAGATCGCGGACCGCGAGGTCCGCTCCTGGATGAACTCGTTCATCCGGCCCCTGGAGGCGCAGGTGGGCGCCTTCCAGGACCAGGCGAACAACCGGACGGAGGGCATGGCGAGGGTTCGGGACGCCGAGTCGGGCCTGGTGGATCGCATCGAGGACCTGAACCGGTTCCTGCGCGAATGCAGGGAGCGCACCCGCGAGTGGGAAGCGCACGATCAGCGGCTCGCGCAGCTCCTCGAGGTCGAAGGCGGGGCCGACTTCAGCCCGCCGCGCTAGCCGGCGGCCTTGGCCGTTCCGGTGGCCACCAGCCGCTCGTACTTCGCCCGCAGTTCGTCCTGGGATTCCTTCCAGTCCGGGTTGAGCGGAATGCAGTCCACGGGGCACACCTCGCGGCACTGCGGCGCATCGAAATGACCCACGCACTCGGTGCACTTGACGGGGTCGATCACGTAGATCTCGACGCCCGCCGAGATGGCGCCGTTGGGGCACTCAGGCTCGCAGACATCGCAATTGATGCATTGGTCGGTGATCATCAGGGCCATGGACGGCCCTTCATTCCCCGGCGAGCGGCCGGCCGATCTTCTCGCGGATGCGCTCGGCCGTGATCGGGTGGACGAACGCGGTGATGTCCCCGCCAAGGACCGCGATCTCGCGCACGATCGTCGCCGACAGGAAGAGATAACGGTCCGAGGGCGTGAGAAAGAGCGTCTCCACCCCGGGCGCCAGGGTGCGGTTCATGCCCGCGAGCTGGAACTCGTACTCGAAATCCGACACGGCCCTCAGGCCGCGCAGGATCACGCCGGCCTGGTGCTCGTGGACGAACTCCGAGAGCAGGCCCGCGAACCCCAGGACCTTCACGTTCGAGTAGGCGGCGAGGATTTCCGTCGCGATGCGCACGCGCTCCTCGAGCGAGAAGAACGGGCGTTTCGCCTGGCTGTGGGCGACCCCCACGATCACCTCGTCGAAGAGCCGCGAGGCCCGATGGACGATATCCTCGTGCCCGTTCGTGATCGGGTCGAAGGTTCCGGGATAGACGGCGCGCTTGATGGTCATGGTTCGTTTTCCTGTCGGGCCGGCTCGCCGGCCTGCCCTGCGAATTCGTAGAGCGCGAACTTCACGGCGCCCGCGGCGCCCTCGCGCAGCCTGGTCCATCGCGAAGACGGCGCCTGCAGTGCCGTGGGCGCCTCCACGTAAACCCTTGCGCCGGGATTGAGCCTGTGCTCGAGCGCCTCGAGCGCGGGCGCGGCGAGCCCCGAGGCATAGGGCGGGTCCACGAAGGCGATATCGTAACGCCCGCCGGGCCTGGCGAGCCACGTAATCGCGTCGGCCAGCACCACCTCGACGCCTTCGCCTGCACCCAGTTCCTGCGCCGAACGCCTGAGCTGTTCGAACACCTTCCGGTCGCGCTCGACGAGGACCACGCGGCCGGCCCCGCGCGATTTCGCCTCGAAACCGAGCGCCCCGCTGCCCGCGAAGAGGTCCACGCAGGCCAGCCCGGGCAGCCGCTGCCCGAGCCAGTTGAAGAGCGTCTCGCGGACGCGATCGGGCGTGGGGCGCAGCCCTTCGGCATCGGGAAAATGCACGACCCGGCTGCGCCACAGGCCGCCGACGATGCGAAGGCGGTTCACCCTCGCGCCGGGTCGGCCCGGCTTCGGCTCGTTCGCGATTCGGCGCGCGGCGGTCATCGCGGGCGATCATACCGTAAAATAATCGCGACTCCTCCCCTCGCGGCGCACCGGGCCGCAGCCCATGTTCTCCCTCGGATCGAAGCAACCGGACGACGCTTCCGCGTCAGACTGGAAATCCCGCCTGAAGCGCGGGCTCGCGCTCACGGGTGAGCGCCTGAAGCAGGTGGCGGGCATCTTCAAGGCGCACCCGAAGATCGACGAGGCGCTGTACGAGGCGCTCGAAGGCCAGCTTCTCGCGGCCGACGTGGGCGTGCACGCGACCGCGCACCTGATCGGCTGCCTGCGCAAGGCCGCCCACGACAAGCGCCTGGAGGACGGCGCGCAGCTCGAGGCCGAGTTGCGACAGGCGCTGGCAGCACTCCTGGCGCCGCTGCAAACGCCCCAGGCCACCGCGATGCCCAAACCCTTCGTGATCCTGCTCGCCGGGGTGAACGGCGCCGGCAAGACCACCACCATCGGCAAGCTCACCCGGCGCTTCCAGTCGCAGGGCCTCACTGTCCTGCTCGCGGCCGGCGACACGTTTCGCGCTGCGGCGCGCGAGCAGCTGCAGTCCTGGGGCGCCCGCCACGGCGTCACCGTCGTCTCCCAGGAAGGGGGCGATTCCGCCGCGGTCATCTTCGACGCCATCCAGTCGGCCCGCGCGAAGGGCATTGACGTGGTCCTCGCCGACACCGCCGGGCGGCTGCCGACGCAGCTGAACCTCATGGAGGAGATCCGCAAGGTGAAGCGCGTCATCGCCAAGGCCGATCCCGCCGCACCGCACGAGATCTGGCTGGTCCTCGACGCCAACACGGGGCAGAACGCGGTGGCGCAAGTGAAGGCGTTCGACGCGGCGCTCGCGCTCACCGGGCTCATCGTGACCAAGCTCGACGGCACCGCGAAGGGCGGCTCCCTCGCCGCGATCGCGCGCGAGCACCCGGTGCCCATCCGTTTCATCGGCATCGGGGAAAAACCCGAGGACCTGCGTCCCTTCGTCGCCGCCGAATTCGTGGACGCGCTCTTCGAATGATCCAGTTCTCCGCGGTCGCCAAGCGCTATCCGGGCGGGCACGAGGCGCTGCACGACGTGACGTTCGAGGTGGGCACGGGCGAGCTGGTCGTGGTCACCGGGCACTCGGGCGCGGGAAAGTCCACGCTCCTGAAGCTGGCCTCCGGCATCGAGCGCGCCTCCCGCGGCAGCGTCGTGGTCAACGGCCAGAACCTCTCTTCGCTGGGCGAGACGGCGCTCGCCATCCTGCGGCGACACATCGGGTTCGTGTTCCAGGATCACAAGCTGCTCTTCGACCGGCCGGCATGGGACAACGTGGCCCTGCCGCTGCGCATCGCCGGGGCCAGTGCCGACGACGCGGGGCGGCGCGTGCGCGCAGCCCTCGACAAGGTGGGCCTCCTGGGCAAGGAGAAGGCGATGCCGATCACGCTTTCCGGCGGCGAGCAGCAGCGGCTGTGCATCGCGCGCGCGATCGTGAACCGGCCCGCGATCCTGGTGGCCGACGAGCCGACCGGAAACCTCGACGCCGATTCCTCCCACGCGATCCTCGAGCTCTTCCTTTCGTTCAACCGCGTGGGCGTGACGGTGCTCCTGTCGACCCACGACGAGTCCTCGCTCGCGCAGCTCGGCGGGCGGCGGCTCGCAATCGCGGGCGGCCAGCTCGTGGCCGGAACCCCCGCATGAAGACCTGGCTTCGCGTGCATCGCCTGGCGCTCGCCGATGCCACGCGCCGCATCGCAGCCCAGCCCCTGGCCAGCACGCTCGCCATTGGCGTCATCGCGCTGGCGGTGGCCTTGCCCGTTCTCGCGTTGGCGCTCGTGGGGAGCGTGTCGCGAGCGACGATGGGGCTCGACACCGACCCGCACGTGAACGTCTTTCTCGCCCTCGATGCGACCGACGAGGACGTGCGCCGCGTCGAGGCCGCGCTCAAGGCCCACGCGGAGACCTCCTCCGTGCGCTTCGTGTCGCGCACCACGGCGCTGGAGGAACTCAAGTCCACCTCGCACCTCGCGGAGCTCCTGGCAAACCTCGACCGCAACCCCCTCCCGCACGCTTTTTCCGTGCGCACGAAGACGAGCGACGCCGCCCGGCTGGGCGCGGCCCGGGCCGAATGGTCGAAGCTCCCCAAGGTCGATCAGGTATCGGCCGAGTTCGAGTGGGCCGAGAAAATCTCGCACTGGACCCGGTTTGCGGAGCGCGCGCTTGCCGGCCTGGCGATCATGCTTGCCGCGGCGGTCCTATTCATCGTCGGCCACCTCATCCGCCTGCAGGTGCTCACGATGAAGGACGAGATCGAAGTGAGCCAGCTCATCGGCGCCACGGCGGCAGACGTCCGGCGGCCGTTCATCTATCACGGTTTCCTCCAGGGGCTGGCGGCGGGACTGGCAGCCGTGGGACTGGCAGGGCTCGTAGTCGCCTGGCTCAATTCGGAGCTGCTAGCCCTCACTTCTTCATATGCCTATGAATTCAAAGTTGTTTTTCTGGATACACCCACCGCCATGGCGGTCGTACTTGCCGTGGCGAGCCTGGCAATCGCGGGCGCCTGGCTGTCGGTTTCGCGCGAGCTTAAGCAGTTCTCGGGCCGGATTTGAGGAACCTCGGGGGCAATTAGCACTCAAATACCCCGAGTGCTAAAATACGCGAAGGAGGATGACCGAATGACCAGTGCGACCTTGCCCGTTCTTTCACCTGTTTCCAGCCTGGAGGGCTACGTCCAGGCCGTAAATGCGATCCCGCTGCTCAGCGTGGAGCGCGAGGTGGAGTTGGGACGCCGCCTGCGCGAAACCGAGGATCTCACCGCGGCCCGCGACCTGGTCCTGTCGCACCTGCGGCTGGTGGTGTCCGTTGCGCGCAATTACATGGGGTACGGCCTGCCGCAGGCCGACCTGATCCAGGAGGGCAACCTCGGCCTCATGAAGGCGGTTCGCCGCTTCGATCCGAACCGCGGCGTGCGCCTCGCCTCCTTCGCCATCCACTGGATCAAGGCGGAGATCCACGAATACATCCTGCGTAACTGGCGGCTGGTCAAGGTCGCCACGACCAAGGCGCAGAGAAAGCTCTTCTTCAACCTGCGCAGCATGAAGAAATCGACCGCCACGCTCTCGCCGAGCGAGGTCCGTGACATGGCCGAGACCCTTTCGGTGAAGGAAAGCGACGTCGTCGAGATGGAGCAGCGCATGCAGGGCCGTGAACTGTCGATCGACCCGGCTCCGGAAGACGGCGAAGAGCGGGTGGGCCCGATCGCGTTCCTGGCGGATGCCTCCGAGGGCCCTGCCGAGTCCGTCGAACGCCGGCAGACCGAAGGCCTCGAAACAGCAGGGCTTGCGAAGGCGTTGGCTAACCTGGACGCGCGCAGCCGCCGCATCATCGAGGCGCGCTGGCTGGCCGATGGCGAGACGAAGACGCTGCATGAGCTCGCGGACGAGTTCGGCGTATCTGCGGAGCGCATTCGCCAGATCGAGGCGAAGGCCCTGCAGAAGATGAAGGGCAGCCTCGCCGCGCTTCGCTAGAAAAAAGGGGACAGTCCCCTTTTTTACTCAGGAGTTGAGCAGGATCTTCAGGTCCGAGGCGATCCTGTCGGCGGGAGCCCCATATGGAAGCATGAGGCGCAGCCGCCCATTCGTGTCGAAGACGAGCGTCTGCGCCGAATGGTCGACCGTGTACGACTCCGGCGTCTTCCCCGGCCGCTCGGCCGCGTAGATCTTGAAATCCTTCGTGACCTTCGCCGTCGCTGCGGCGTCCCCGTAGAGCCCCAGGAACGTGGGGTTGAACGCGGGCACGTAGTTCTTCAGGAGCTCCGGGGTGTCCCGCCTTGGATCCACGGTCACGAACAGCACCTGCACGCGCTGGGCATCGGGCCCGAGCGCCCGCAACGCGTTCGCCATGTCCGAGAGCGTCGTCGGGCAGACATCCGGACAATGGGTGTAGCCGAAGAAGAGCGCGACGACCTTGCCGCGAAAATCGGCGAGCGTGCGCTCCTTGCCGTCGTGGTCGGTCAGGCGGAAGTCGGGACCGAGGTCGGAGCCGGTGATGTCCACGCCGTGGAAGGGCGTCGCCTGCCAGGGCAGGAGCTTGTCGCATCCGGCGGCCACCAGGGACGCCAGCGCCAGGCCGAGGATTTCGCGGCGCTTCGTCACGGCCACGGCAGCCACGGCAGGTAATGATCGACCATCAGCGCCGCGAACAGCATGGCCAGGTAGAAGATCGAATAGCTGAAGGTGCGCTTCGCCAGCGAGTCGGTGTAGGTCACGTAGATCGCCACGGCATAGACGAGGAAGACCGCATCGAGCACCAGCGCCGAGCCCAGGTAGAAGAGCCCGGACATCCCGGTCGCGAAGGGCAGCAGGGTCGTCGCCACCATGATCAGCGTGTAGAGCAGCAGGTGCAACCGCGTGTACTCCTCGCCGTGGGTGACGGGAAGCATCGGGATGCCGGCGTGCTCGTACTCCCGGCGCCGGTAGAGGGCGAGCGCCCAGAAGTGCGGCGGCGTCCACGCGAAAATGATGAGGAAGAGCAGCAGCGGCTGATACGGTACGTCGCCAGTGATCGCGGCCCAGCCCAGCACCGGCGGCATCGCCCCCGAGGCGCCGCCGATCACGATGTTCTGCGGCGTCGCCGGCTTGAGTATCACGGTGTACACGATCGCATAGCCCACGAACGTGGCAAGCGTGAGCCACATCGTGAGCGGGTTGACCGCGTGCCAGAGGATGGCAAGTCCGAGGCCGCCGACGGCGCCGGACATGAGGAGGATCTGCGCCGTGGTGATCGAGCCGATCACCGTGGGCCTTCCCCGCGTGCGCGCCATCACGGCATCCAGCTTCTGCTCGACAAGGCAGTTGAACGCCGCCGCCGCGCCCGCCACGAGGGCGATGCCCACCGTGCCGAAGAGTGTGGGCAATGCGGGCGGCAGCCCCGGCGCCGCGAGCAGCATGCCGATCACCGCGGTGAAGACGATGAGCGACACGACGCGCGGCTTCGTCAGGCGCCAGAACTGGCCCAGAACGTCCGTCACGCCCGGTATCGCGTGCGCCGTCATCGATGAATTCCCTGTCGCATGGCTGGCATCGCCCCTGTTCGCCCTTCGTAGCGGGTCGGTGATTATACCGTCCGGGCATCCGTCCCCGGGCATGGCGCGGCGTGGGAGCCCTAGCCGATCTGGGAAGCCTTGAGGAGCCGCTCCAGGTCCTTGAGCATCCGCCGCGGTTCGGCGTTGGCGGGAAACCGCATCATCACATTGCCCCGCGGATCCACGAGGTAGAAGTGCGCGCGGTCGTTGACCGGGGCGGTTGGCAACGCCAGGCCGGAGGGCGGCGTGATGGCCACCGTGCCCGCGTAGGGCTCCAGCGCCTCGGGCGCCAGCGGCCGCGTGTCGTCGGCGACAAAGACGCGCGCCACGCGGGCAGCGTTGCGGCCGAGCATGAGGCGAATCTGCCGCATCAGAACGAGCTTGGCGACGCACGACTCCGGGCACGCCCCGGAATCGGAGGCGATGAGCACCCACTTGCCGCGCAGCTCCTCGAACCGGAAGGCGGCGCCGTCCGCGCGCAGGAACTGCGTCGTGGTGATCGGTGGCGGAGGCGCGAGGAGCTCCCCGTAATTGGCGGTCGCCTCGGGCCGGAAGAAGTGATAGGCGAGCATCGAGGCCGCGATGGGCGCCGCGAAGAGCGCCATGATCGCCAGCAGCTTCAAGCGCGCGCTGCCGATCACGGCGCAGCCTTTCGCAGGTTGACGGCCACCCAGAGCGCCGCCACGGTCGCGGCGAGTGCGAACCACGTGAGGGAATATTCGCGGTGCTTGGCGATTCCCGCATCGGGCGTCTCCTCGACCGCGACGAGCCCGGCTCCGGGCGGCGAAGCCAGGATCTCCACCGGCAGCACGTCGCGCTTCGCGCGGGAGGCGTAGCGCTCGATCGAGAGGTTCTGCCACACCGTGCCTGAAACCGTCTCCGCCGAGAGTTCGAGAACGCGGGCCGGCGGCACCGTCGCGAGCCCCTGAACCGTCTGGTCGCCTGCCGGGACGGGGACCTCGGGCGGCGCGGGATAGGCGGCGGATCGGGCGACCCAGCCGCGGTTCACGAGCACGAGCGCGCCGCCGTCCCCGATCGCGAGGGGCGTCATCACGTGGAACCCGGCTCGGCCTCCGTGGATCCGGTTGTCCACGAAGATCTGCCCCTCGGGGAGATAGCGTCCCTCCACCCGCACGCGCCGGAACAGGAGCTCATCGGCGGCGCGCACCATTCCCGTGAGCCGAACCGGGGCTCCCGCGACGCGTGCATCGAGGAGCGCCTGGCGCTGCGTCTTCTCCTCGGCGCGGCTCGCCTGCCACCGGCCGAGCGATATCGTGAGGGCGATCATCGCCAGGGCCGCCACCGTGGGAACAAGGCGCGGCGCAAAGACGAAACCCGCGATCCTCACCGGGGCGCCCTGCACCGAGGCGCGTAAAATAGGCGCTCGCGGGCGGTTCCCGCGCGGATTCCCGCCATGAAGATCGTCGTCATCCTGTTGCTTCTCGCCATTGTCGCGAGCCTGTTCTCGGGCCTGTACTTCGTTTACAAGGACAAGGGGGACTCGAACCGCGCGGTGGTCTCCCTCACCATCCGCATCGTGCTCTCGCTCACGGTATTCCTGATACTCATCGGATCGTATTACTTCGGGCTGGTTCCGGGCGGGCGGCTGTAGAAAAAGGGGACAGACCCCATTTCCCCGAATCAGGGGAAATGGGGTCTGTCCCCTTTTTCCTTGCTGTCGCGGCGGCGTCCCGCGCGGGCGCTACACCCAGTACACGAAGATGAAGAGCAGCAGCCAGACCACATCGACGAAGTGCCAGTACCAGGCCACCGCCTCGAAGGCGAAGTGGTGCTCGGCCGTGAAGTGGCCCTTCATCGCGCGAACCAGGATCACGGTGAGCATCACCGCGCCCAGGGTCACGTGAAAGCCGTGGAAGCCCGTGAGCATGAAGAAGGTCGAGCCGAACACGCCCGTGGTGAGCTTGAGATTCAGCTCGGCGTAGGCATGGACGTATTCGTAGATCTGGAACCCCAGGAACGTGAAGCCCAGCACCACGGTGGCGAGAAGCCCGAGGATGAGGCCCTTGCGGTTCCCCATCCTGAGCGCCCAGTGCGCGAAGGTCACCGTCACGCCCGAGGAGAGCAGCAGGAAGGTGTTGAGTGCCGGGATGCCCCAGGCGTGCATCGGCGAGAACTGCGGCGGCAGGTACGGGCCGGCCGAGGGCCACTGCGCGCGGAAATCGGGCCACAGGAGCTTGTTGTCCGCGTCTCCCAGCCACGGCAGCGAGTACACCCGCGCGTAGAAGAGCGCGCCGAAGAACGCGGCGAAGAACATCACTTCCGAGAAGATGAACCAGCTCATGCTCCAGCGGAAGGACATGTCCACCTGCTTGTTGAACAGGCCCGCCTGGCTTTCACGGATCACGGTGCCGAACCATCCGAAGAGCATGTAGATCAGGATCGCGATACCGACCCCGAACGGCGTCCATCCCGAGCCGATGCTGTTCATGAGGAGGACCCCGCCGATGGCCATCAGCAGGAGCGCGATCGATCCCACGATCGGCCAGTGCGACGGGGGTGCGAAGTAGTAGCCGCCAGGTTGTGCGTTGCCCACGATATGACTCCCTTGGAATTCCCGAATCGAAACCGTTGCCTGCCTACCGCGTGACGAGCTTCACGAGACCGAGGAGGGCGAGCACGAGGATCAGCGCCGAGACGACTCCCGCTGCGATCACCGCCTGCGGCGTGATGCGCTTGGCGTCCTTGTCGTACTCCGCCTTCTTCCTGATGCCGAAGAAGCTCCAGAAGACCGCCTTGAAGGCGTCCATCATGTCGCGCTACCCGCCGGCTGCTCGAAGAAAGTGTACGAAAGCGAGATCGTCGTCATGTCCTTCGGGGCCTTCGGGCTCACGAGGAACACGACGGGCATCACCTTCTCCTCACCTGCCGCGAGCGTCTGGTTGGAGAAGCAGAAGCAGGCCTGTTTCTCGATGTACTGGGCGGCATTCGCCGGCGCCGCGTTCATGATCGCGTGCGCAGTCACCGGCCGGCCGAGCGTGTTCACGACCCGGTAGCTCACCGTGACGAGCTGCCCGGGGTGCAGCTTCACCTCCGGCTCGAGCGCCTCGAAGCGCCACGGCAGCCCCGCGCTCGAGGCCACCAGCTCCACCGTCACGGAGCGGCTCGCGTCCACCTGCGTGTTGGCGCTGCCCACCACGCGGCCCTGCGTGATGCCCACCGCGTCGCAGAACTGCCGGTACATCGGCACCATCGCGAAGCCGAAGCCGAGCATCGTCACCGCGATGACGAGGAGCTTCCCCATCATCTGGCGGTTGCGGGCGTCGAGGGTGGCGTCCATCAACCGGTGAACTTGAGCACGTAGGTGAGGTAGATGGCCGCCACCAGCGCGGCGAGCACGACGGCCGTGACCACGGCATTGCGCTTCTGCCCCGGGGTGGGCTTGTGTCCCTCGGCCATGGCGTGCGGCGCGTTCACTTGACGACCGGAGCCGTCTCGAACGTGTGGTACGGCGCCGGGCTCGGCAGGTGCGTCCACTCGAGCGTGTCGGCGCCTTCCCACGGGTTGTCCGCCGCCTTGCGGTCCGAGCGGATGCACTCGATCACGATGTAGAGGAAGAGCAGCTGCGAGAACCCGAAGATGAACGCGCCGATCGAGGACACCATGTTCCACTCCGCGAACTGCAGCGCGTAGTCGGGAATGCGCCGGGGCATGCCCGCGAGCCCGAGGAAGTGCTGCGGGAAGAAGGCGACGTTGAATCCGATCACCGACAGCCAGAAATGCAGCTTGCCCAGGCCTTCGTGGTACATGTGGCCCGTCCACTTCGGGAGCCAGAAGTACACGCCCGCGAAGATCGCGAAGAGCGCGCCCGAGACCAGCACGTAGTGGAAGTGCGCCACCACGTAGTAGGTGTTGTGGATCGTGATGTCCACCGGTGTGATGGCGAGCACGAGGCCGGAAAAGCCGCCGATCGCGAACAGGCACAGGAACCCGATCGAGAAGAGCATCGGCGTCTCGAAGGTCATCGAGCCCTGCCACATCGTGGCGATCCAGTTGAAGATCTTCACGCCCGTGGGCACGGCGATGAGCATCGTCGCGTACATGAAGAAGAGCTGTCCCGCCGCGGGCATGCCCACGGTGAACATGTGGTGGCCCCAAACGATGAAGGACAGGATCGCGATCGAGGCCGTGGCGTACACCATCGAGGCGTAGCCGAAGAGGGGTTTCCTCGCGAACGCCGGGATGATCGCCGAGATCACGCCGAAAGCCGGCAGGATCATGATGTAGACCTCGGGGTGCCCGAAGAACCAGAAGATGTGCATGAACATCGTGGGGTCGCCGCCGCCGGCCGCGTTGAAGAACGACGTGCCGAAGTGGCGGTCGGTGAGAAGCATCGTCACGGAACCGGCGAGCACCGGCATCACGGCGATGAGCAGGTACGCGGTGATGAGCCAGGTCCACACGAAGAGCGGCATCTTCATGAGGGTCATGCCCGGCGCGCGCAGGTTCAGGATCGTGGTGATGATGTTGATCGAGCCCATGATCGAGGACGCGCCCAGGATGTGCACTGCCAGGATCGTCATGTCGACCGAGATGCCCTGTTGGATGATGAGCGGGGGATAGAGCGTCCAGCCCGAGGCGGCCGCGCCGCCGGGGACGAAGAACGAGGACACCAGCAGGATCGCCGCCGGCACCACGAGCCAGAAGCTCCAGTTGTTCATGCGCGGGAAGGCCATGTCGGCCGCCCCGATCTGCATCGGGATGAGCCAGTTCGCGAACCCCACCCACGCCGGCATGATCGCGCCAAATACCATCACCAGGCCGTGCACGGTGGTCAGGGAGTTGAAGAACTCCGGGTTCAGGAACTGGAGCCCCGGCTGGAAGAGCTCGGCGCGGATGAGCAGGGCCATCACGCCGCCGGTGAGGAACATCGCGAACGAGAACCACAGGTACAGCGTACCGATGTCCTTGTGGTTCGTCGTGAAGAGCCAGCGCTTGAGCCCGGCGGGATGGGCGTGGTCGTGCGCGTGGTCGTCGTGGTGGTCGTGGGCGGGGGCAGCTGCGCTCATTTCGGAACTCCGATTTCTTGAATCCGTTGGGTGGGGCTACTTGCGGGCGGCCTTGACCTCGGCAGGCTGGATGGCCTCGCCTGTCTTGTTGCCCCAGGCATTGCGCGTGTAGGTGATGACCGAGGCGAGCTCGCTGTCGGAAAGGCGCGCGAAGGAGGCCATCGCCGTGTTCGGCTTGCCGTGGAGCACGAGCGCCAGCTGGGCGGCCTTCGGTCCCGTCACCACCTTGGAGCCGTCGAGGGGCGGGAAGGCCGGCGGCAGTCCCTTGCCCGTGACCTGGTGACAGGCCACGCAGTTGGCGGCGAAGACCTTCTCCCCGTTCGCCTTCAGCTCATCGGCCGTCCACTTCTTGTTGGGGTCGTCCGCGGGGACGGCCGCGGCCGCAACGGCGGCATGCGCCGCCTCGGCCTGCGGCATCTTCGCCTTCTGTTCCTTCACCCACGCGGCATACTCATCGGGGGTCTTGGCGATCACCACGATGGGCATGTAGCCGTGCTCCTTGCCGCAGATCTGGCTGCACTGGCCGCGGTACCTGCCCGGCTTGTCCGCCGTGAACCAGGTGTCCTTCACGAAGCCGGGGATGCCGTACTGGTTCACGCCGAGCTGCGGGACGTACCAGCCGTGGATCACGTCGTTGGACGTGATGAGGAGGCGCACTTTCTTGCCGACCGGCACCACCATCGGGTTGTTCACCTCGAGGAGGTAGTCGGCGTTCTTCTTGTCGCCCTTCTTCTCCCACTCCTCGATCTGCGAGCGCGGGGTCGCGAGCAGCGAGTTGAATTTCACCCCGTCCTGGAGATAGTCGTACTCCCACGCCCACTGGTAGGCCGTCACCTTGATGGTGAGGTCCGGGTTGGAGGCATCCTTCATCTCCAGCACCGTCTTGGTCGCGGGATAGGCCATGCCGATGAGGATGAGGAACGGGATCACCGTCCAGATGATCTCGACGGTCGTGTTCTCGTGGAACTGGGCCGCCTTCGCGCCCGCGGCCTTGCGGTGCTTGAACACCGAATAGAACATCGCGCCGAAGACGAGAACGAAGATCGCCACGCAAACCCAGAGGATGGCCCAGTGCAGGTCGTAGATCTGGCGGGCGATCGGAGAGGCCGGCGGGAGGATGTCGACGTCGTAGGCGGCGTTCGCCGTGGCGGCCGTCGCAAGCGCGGCGGACAGGACGGCGTTTCGGAAGGTATTGCGAAGCATGTCGAGGCCCATGTTTTCCGTCTTTTCAAGTCAGGTCCAGGTCGCCGGCAGCCGGCGGCCAAGTTCCGCGGCCCGTTGTCGCAGTCAAGGCGGGCAGGCGCCGGGAAGGCAGCCGCGAATTCTAGCCGATGACCTTGATCCAGCGCAAAGATACCTTCCTACCGGGGGGTACCTGAACCCGGCCCTTCGTCGCCGTCACTGTCGGTGGCGGGCGTGTCCGGATGCTCTGCCTTGAGGGGTATCCGGTAGGCCTCCGAGGCCCAGGCGCCCAGGTCGATCTGGCGGCAACGCTCCGAGCAGAAGGGTCGCCAGGGATTGGCGGGGGAGTATGCGGCAGGCACGCCGCAACGGGGGCAGTTGACGAGCCTCGCGGGCCGCTCGGGTGCGCCGCTCACAGGTTGCAGAAGGCGAGGTCGAAGGCCACGTCGTGCTCGAACACCCGGCTCTTCTGCACCCCTTCCGGAACGAGGAAGCGGATGTTGAGCGCGTACTTGTTGGCGCTGATCTCGGGCACGCAGGCCAGCGCCACGGGCAGCCAGAGGCGAAGCATCTGGGCCGGCTTTTCGCCCGGGCCCTGCTGGAACACGCCCTGGGTTGCGACAAGGGAAGAGGTGCGGCCGCTCTCGCGAAGCACCTTCAGCACGATGGACAGGGCCGCGTGCACCGGATCGATGGGGCGGATCCACCCCATGAGATCGGCACGACGCGCATCCGGAGGCCGGTTCATCCAGTAGTGGTAGGAGGGCAGGTCGAATTCACTCGTGCCGCCGGGGATGCCGGCCCGCTGCTTGATCGCCATCAGCCACTCGTTCTCGCGCAGGTTCTGGCCGGTCTTGCCGGACAGGCCGTGCAGGTTCGAGAAGGTGCGGTCGATCTCCGTGAGGATGTGGTCGAGCTTTTCCTCGGAAATCGCCGGGTTGGCACGCAGGGCGTCGAGAAAGGTGCGCTGGCGGTCCAGTTCCTGGAGCAGGTCGCTCTTCAGGTCGGCGCGGCTCGCCACCTCGATGATCTCGAAGATTCCGGTCAGGCAGGCGTGGTGATCGTGCGCGCTGTCATGCTGCAGGAAGAAATGCACGCGCTCGTAGAGATCCTCGAGCCGAAGCAGCGTGCGCACGCGTTCGTTCAGGGGATATTCGTAGATGATCACGGCCGCGCGGAGCCCCTGGGTGACGGGACGACTTTCGGGATCGCAGGATTGTGGGGCATCCGTCCCATCCTTGACAAATGACCGTGTTTCACCGGGGTTCGCCCGCCGCGCAAAGCCGCGCGTGCAGGCGCTCGCATTGCGCCTGGAGCGCAGCGACGTCGCCGCCGTTCCAGAGCACCTCGTCGGCCGACTGCAGCCGCCGCCAGCGCGGCCACTGGGTCGCCATGATGGCACGGACCTCGGCAGGCGAGAGCCCCGAGCGGGCGACCGTGCGCCGGACCTGGATCTCCTCGTCCAGGTCCATCACGACGACGCGGTCGACGCGGCCGGCGTGGGAACCCGATTCGAGAAGCAGGGGCACCGCGAGAATCGCGTACGGGCCGGTGGCCTGCGCGAGCTGCCGGGCCGACTCCTCTCGGATGAGCGGATGCAGGATCGCTTCCAGCCGGGCGCGGGCCGCGGGGTCGGAGAAAGCCAGCTTGCGCATCGCCGCGCGGTCGAGGGCGCCGCCGGGCGGGACCAGTGTTTCGCCGAAGGCGTCGCGAAGGGAATCAAGCGCCGCCCCGCGGGCCGCCGTGAGGCCGCGCGAGATTTCGTCGGCGTCGATCACCGCGGCTCCCAGCTTGGCGAGGATTCCGGCAGCCGTGGATTTGCCCGAGCCGATTCCTCCCGTGAGCCCGACCGGAAGCTTCACGCCGGGAACCGACCGAGGTACGCAATGACCGCCTCGCGGCCCCAGAAAAGCGCCACTAGCCCGCCCGCGGCGAGGTACGGCCCGAACGGGATGCGGGCATCGCGCCCCTTGCCCGCAAGCCAGATCATGGCGACCCCGATGATGGCGCCTGCCCCAGCCGACACCAGCAGGATGAGCGGCAGGGTCTGCCATCCCGTCCAGGCCCCGAGAGCGGCCAGCAGCTTGAAGTCGCCGAAGCCCATGCCTTCCTTGCCGGCCAGGAGCTTGAACCCCCAGTAAACGCTCCACAGCAGCAGGTAGCCGGCGGCGGCCCCCAGCACCGCGGAACGCAGGTCCACGAACAGCCCGAAGACGTTCACGAGCAGCCCCAGCCACAGGAGGGGCAGCGTGATGCGGTCGGGCAGGAGCTGGGTATCCAGGTCGATGGCCGCGGCCGCGATGAGCGCCCAGGTGAAGACAAGCGCCGCCGCAAGCGCCGGCCCCCAGCCGAAGCGCCAGGCGAGGAAGGCGGAAGCAAGGCCGGTGAAGAGTTCGACCAGCGGGTAGCGCACGCTGATGGGCGCCTTGCACGCGGCGCACTTTCCCCCCAGCGCGATCCAGCTGGCGAGCGGGATGTTCTGCAGCGCGGTGATCGGCGTCCCGCAGGAGGGGCATCGCGAGCGCGGCGTGACGAGGTCCAGCTTTTCGGCCGGCGCGACCTCCCTGCCCTCGAATTCCGCGCAGTCCGCGCGCCACTCCGCCTGCATCATGACCGGCAACCGGTGGATCACCACGTTGAGGAACGAGCCCACGGTGAGCCCGAGCAGGCCCGTGGCGATCGCCAGGAGCGCGGGGGAGGACTGCAGCAGGGAAAGATCCATCGTCATCCGCTCAAAAGAAAGCGGGCGCGGAAATCGCTTTCCGCGCCCGTTGCATCGTCCGTTTCCGGGTCAGACCGCGGAACCCATCTTGAAGATCGGCAGGTACATGGCGATCACGAGGCCGCCGATGAGGCCGCCGAGCACCACCATGATGAGGGGCTCCATCAGTGAGGAGAGCGCCTCCACGGCCTCGTCCACCTCGGCCTCGAAGAAGTCGGCCACCTTGGAGAGCATGGAATCGAGCGCACCCGACTCCTCCCCGATGGCGGTCATCTGCAGCACCATGCTCGGGAAGACGTTGGTGTTCTGCATCGACACCGTGAGGCCCGTGCCCGTCGAGACCTCCGCCTGGATGCGCTTGGTCGCCTCGTAGTACACGTAGTTGCCGGCGGCGCCCGCCACGGAGTCCAGCGATTCCACGAGGGGAACGCCCGCCGCGAACATGGTCGAGAGCGTCCGGCACCAGCGCGCGATCGAGGCCTTGCGCACCACTTCGCCAAGGACCGGGATGCGCAGCATGAGGCGGTCCAGGCCGTTCTGCATCTTCGCGGAGCGCTTGTAGGTGTACATGATGAAATACACGGCGCCGAAGATGCCGCCGAAGATGAGGTACCAGTTGGCGACGAAGAAGTCCGAGATCGCCATCACCACCTGGGTGGGCATGGGGAGGTCGGCGCCGAACCCCTTGAACAGGTCCCTGAAGGTCGGAATCACGAAAATCATGATCACCGACGTGATGACGAGCGCGATCACGATGATCGACACCGGGTAGAAGAGGGCGCTCTTGATCTTGCCCTTGATGGCGAGGATCTTCTCCTTGTAGCTCGCGAGACGCTCGAGGAGGGTGTCCAGGATGCCCGCCTGCTCGCCGGCGCCCACCAGGTTGCAGAAGAGCGCGTCGAAATGCTGCGGGTACTTGCGGAAGGCGGTCGAAAGGGACGACCCCGTCTCGACTTCGGTCTTGATGTCGAGCAGCAGCTTGCCCACGGCAGGATTGCTGTGGCCCTTGCCCACGATGTCGAAGGCCTGCAGGAGCGGCACGCCCGCCTTCATCATCACCGCGAGCTGGCGCGTGAAGATCGTGATGTCCTTGTCCGTGACCTTGGAGCCGCCGCGTTGCGACACCTTCTTCACGCTCGAGACCTGGATGCCCTGGCGCCGCAGCGTGGCCATCACGACGTGTTCGCCACCGGCGCGCACCTCGCCCTTCACGATCTTGCCGGTCTTGTCCTTGCCGCTCCACGAATAGTTGTAGAGCTTGACGTCCTTGCTGTCCTTCTTGGCTAATGCTGCCATGTCCGTCCCCCCTACTCGTTCGTGACGGCCTCGACCTCTTCCAGCGAGGTGAGCCCCTTCCTGACCTTGAGAAGTCCCGACTGGCGCAGGTCGCTCACCCCGTCGCGTCTGGCCTGATCGGCCACGTCGATGGCCGTCCCGTTCTTCATGATGATGCGCGCGATCTCTTCGGAGATCGGCATGACCTGGTAGATGCCGACACGCCCCTTGTAGCCGGTATTCTTGCACACCTCGCAGCCCACAGGCTCGTAGGTCTGCCACGTGCCGTCAAGCTCTCCCTCCTTGAACCCGGCTCGCAGCAGCGCTTCCTCGGGGATGGACACCGGCCGCTTGCACGTGCACAGCTTGCGCGCCAGGCGCTGGGCGGTGATGAGGATGACCGAGGACGCGATGTTGAACGGCGCGACGCCCATGTTCATGAGGCGCGAGAGGGTCGCGGGCGCGTCGTTGGTGTGCAGGGTGGAGAGCACCATGTGGCCGGTCTGCGCGGCCTTGATGGCGATCTCGCCCGTCTCCAGGTCGCGGATCTCGCCCACCATGATGATGTCCGGGTCCTGGCGCAGGAAGGCCTTGAGCGCCACGGAAAACGTGAGCCCGGCCTTGTCGTTCATGTTCACCTGGTTGATGCCGGCCAGGTTGATTTCCGCGGGATCCTCGGCCGTCGAGATGTTGATTCCGGGCTTGTTGAGGATGTTGAGGCAGGTGTAGAGCGACACGGTCTTGCCGGAGCCCGTCGGCCCGGTGACCAGCACCATCCCGTAGGGGCGCTGGATCGCGCGCATGAGCGATTCCTTCTGCTCCTGCTCATAGCCCAGCGCCTCGATCCCGAGCGTGGCGCTCGCGGGGTCGAGGATACGCATGCAGATCTTCTCGCCATGCAGCGTGGGCAGCGTCGAGACGCGAAAGTCGATGGCGCGCGTCTTGGACATCACCATCTTCATGCGCCCGTCCTGGGGCAAGCGCTTTTCCGAGATGTCGAGCCTCGAGACCACCTTGATGCGCGAGGCGATCTTCTCCTTGATCGCAAGCGGCGGCTGGGCGATGTCATAAAGGACACCGTCGGTCCGGTAGCGGATGCGATAGAACTTCTCGTACGGCTCGAAGTGGATGTCGGAGGCGCCGCCATTGATCGCGTCGAGGAGGATCTTGTGCACGTACCTCACCACCGGGGCGTCGTCGATCTCCTCGGTGACGACCTCGACCTGCGCCTCCCCGTCCGTCACCTCGACGCCCGAGAGATCCACGTCCTCGGTGGCGATCTCGAGGGTCTTGTTCGTGGACTCGACGAGCTTTCCCACGATCACCGAGAGCTTGTCGTCCTCGACCACCACCGGCTCCATGGTCATGCCGGTGGCGAACTTCACCTCCTGCATCACCTGCTCGTTGGTGGGGTCGGACATGCCGACGAAGATGCGGTTGCCGCGCTTGCCCAGCGCGATCACGCGATGGTTCGCGACGATCTTGTTGTCGAGGAGGTTGAGCGGCAGCTGGTCGGTGTCCACGGCCGCGAGGTCGAGCAGCGGGTAGCCGAAGGCGCTGGCCGCGAAGAGCGAAACGTCCCGCGCGGAAATCTTCTTGGAGGCGACGAGCTGCTGGACGAATGTCACGCCGGTCTTCGACGCCTCGAGCTGTATCGCGGAGGCGTCGGATTGCACCAGCCGACCCTGCTGGACGAGGGCGCGGCCGAGTGCACTAAAGGTTCCGGAGGCAGCGGACATTGAAAAGATTCCTTTAAATCAACGCAATAGTGCACCTTTTTCGTTCTTATTGTAAAGAATCGGGCCGGGGATGCCGGCCCCGCAACCCGGGTCAGGAGCCGGAGAGGGCCTTTTCCACGGCCGACACCAGCTGCGCATCGTCGGGCGCCACCTTGCTCGGGTAGCTTGCGACCGGCTGCCCGTCCCGGCCCAGCAGGTACTTGTGGAAGTTCCATTTCGGCGCCTGGCCCGTCTTGCCGGCGAGCGCGCGGTAGAGGGGAATGGCGTCCGGTCCCGAGACGACCGCCTTGGAGAGCATCGGGAAGCGGACCTTGTAGGTGCGCTCGCAGAAGTCGGCCACCTGTTCGTTGGACCCGGGCTCCTGCTTGCCGAAGTCGTTCGAGGGCACGCCCAGCACCACGAGGCCCCGCTCCCCGTACTTCCGGTACAGCGACTCGAGTCCCTCGTATTGACCGGTGTAGCCGCAATAGCTGGCCGTATTCACCACCAGCACGACCTTCCCGGCGTACTGGCAGAGGTCCGTCGGTTGGCCTTTTATCGACTCCATGCGGTAGTCGAGCAACGGCGGGCAGGTCCCTGCAGAGACGGGCAGCGCGGCGCAAAGCAGGGCGGCAGCAAGGTTTCGGGTCACGAGGTCTGCCTCTCCAGGGGGTCGATCGCGCCCATCATACGCAGGCCGGCCGGCGCTCTGGCCCCCCGAATCACGCAAGGGCACCGGTGGCCCCCCCTGTATAATTCGCCACTTTCAATCGCTCGCCCATTGTCCGGCGCGGCGAGCGTCACCGCCCATGCCCCTTCACGTACTCGGCATCAACTACCACAGTGCGCCGCTCGAGGTACGGGAGAAGCTCGCGTTCCCCCCCGAGAATCAGGCGGAAGCCCTCACTTCGCTAGCCGGCCGACCCGGCGTGTCCGAGGCCGTGCTCGTCTCCACCTGCAACCGGACCGAGATCTACTGCCACGCCGAAGACATGTCGCCTGTTCGCGCGTGGCTGAAGGAGCAGGCTGCCCTGTCCGGCCTCGACATCGAGGGCCACCTCTACGCGCACAGCGAGTCCGGCGCCATCCGCCACGCCTTCCGCGTCGCCTCGGGCCTGGATTCGATGGTGCTGGGCGAGCCGCAGATCCTCGGGCAGGTGAAGCAGTCCGTGCGCACCGCCGAGCACAGCGGCACGCTCGGGTCGACGCTCAACCGCCTCTTTCAGCACACGTTCTCGGTGGCCAAGGAGGTGCGCACGCAGACGGCCATCGGCGCGCAGTCGATTTCGATGTCGGCGGCCGCCCTCAAGCTCGCGCAGAACCTCTTCGGCGACATCTCGCGCACGAAGATACTGCTCATCGGCGTGGGCGAGATGGTGGAGCTCGCCGCCACCTACTTCGTGGCGCAGGGCCCTCAGTCGGTGGTGGTGGCCAACCGGACGCTCGCGCGCGGCGAGGCCTTCGCCGAGCGCTTCAACGCGACTGCCATTGCCCTGGAACAGCTCCCGGAACGCCTGCACGAGTTCGACGTGGTGATCACGGGCACCGCGTCCACGCTGCCCATCCTTTCCAAGGGCGCCTTCGAGCGCGCCCTCAAGGCCCGCCGCTACCGCCCGATGTTCGTGGTCGATTTCGCCGTGCCGCGTGACGTGGAGCCGGACGCCTGCGAACTGGAGGACCTGTTCCTCTACACGATCGACGACTTGGGCACGATCGTGCAGGAAGGCGCCGGCCAGCGGCAGGCCGCGGTGGTCGAGGCCGAGGCGATCGTCGAGGTCCAGGTCGAGGTCTTCCAGGCCTGGCTGGGGGCCCGGGGGGCGGTGCCCGCGATCGTGCAGCTGCGGGCCAAGGCGGACGAGTACCGCGATGCCGAGCTCGCAAAGGCGAAGGCCCGCCTCGCGAAAGGCGACGATCCTGCGAAGGTGCTCGAGGCCCTCGCGAACGGGCTCGTGAACAAGATCCTGCACCACCCGACGCAGGCCCTCAGCCGCGCCGCCCAAGGCGAACGCGATTCCCTGGTGCGAGCCGTCGAGATCCTGTTCCCCGAAAACGGCATCGGCCGGGAAGATCCGGGCGGCTCATGAAGCCGAGCGTCGCCTCGAAGCTCGCAAGCCTGGTGACGCGCGCGAAGGAACTGGACGCGCTCCTGTCCGACCCCGGCCTCACCGCGAACCTGGACAACTACCGCAAGCTCACCCGGGAGCACGCCGAGATCGCGCCGGTGGTCGGGCGCTACGGCGACTACCTGGCGGCCGAATCGGACATCGCCGCGGCGCAAGACATGACCCGGGACCCGGAGATGCGCGACTTCGCCGAGGCCGAGATCAAGGCCGGCCGCGAAAGACTCGAGGAAATCGGCGCCGACATCCAGAGGATGCTGCTGCCGAAGGATCCGAACGACGACAGGAACCTTTTCCTCGAAATCCGCGCCGGCACCGGCGGCGACGAGAGCGCGCTTTTCGCGGGTGACCTCTTCCGCATGTACTCGCGCTTCGCGGAGAGGAATCGCTGGCAGGTCGAGGTGATCTCCGAGAGCTTCGGCGACGCGGGCGGCTACAAGGAGGTCATCGCGCGCATCGCCGGCCAGGGCGCGTATTCGCGTCTCAAGTTCGAGTCCGGCGGCCACCGCGTGCAGCGCGTGCCCGTCACCGAGACGCAGGGTCGCATCCACACTTCGGCCGCCACCGTGGCGGTGATGCCGGAAGCGGATGACGCGAGCGGGGTGGACATCAACCCGGCGGACGTGCGCGTGGACACCTACCGCGCGAGCGGCGCGGGCGGCCAGCACGTGAACAAGACCGATTCGGCCGTGCGCCTCACGCACGTCCCGACGGGCATCGTGGTCGAGTGCCAGGAAGCGAGAAGCCAGCACAAGAACCGCGAGCAGGCCTGGCGCGTGCTCGCCGCGCGAATCAAGGACAAGCAGGTTCGCGAGCAGGCGGCGAAGGAGGCGAGCGAAAGGAAGACTCTCATCGGCTCCGGCGACCGCTCCGACCGCATCCGCACCTACAATTTCCCGCAGGGCCGCGTGACCGACCACCGCATCAACCTCACGCTCTACAAGATCGACGCGGTGATGGACGGCGACCTTTCGGAACTTACCGGTGCGCTGATGGCGGAGCACCAGGCGGAGCTTCTCGCGAGTCTCGCCGAGGGCCCATGAACACGCCGCTCGCCTTCGATAGGCGGCTTCGGGGGGCGCGCATGGGCGTGCTGGACGCGGCGTGAGGCGCACGGTTTCCGCGGCGCTCGAGGAAGCGGCAACCGACATCGGCCGCGTGGAAGCGCGCGTGCTGGCCTGCCATCTCCTGGGCGTCGACCGCGCCTGGCTCGCCGCCAACGCCATGCACGTCCTCACCGAATCACAGGACGCGCAGTTCGACCTGCTGGTGGCAAGGCGGGCAATGGGCCATCCCGTCGCCTATATCGTCGGCACGCGTGAATTCTACGGGCGCGATTTCGAGGTGGGCCCCGCGGTGCTCATTCCGCGCCCCGAGACGGAATTCCTGGTCGAGGCCGCCCTGTCGCGCCTGGGCGCCACGGGCGACGTCGTGGACCTGGGCACGGGCAGCGGCGCCATCGCGGTGACGCTCGCCTGCGAGCGGCCCGGCTGGAACGTCCTCGCCACCGACGCAAGCGAGGCGGCGCTGGCCATCGCGCGCGCCAATGCGAAGCGGCAATCGGCCCGGGTCGCGTTCGCGCCCGGCCGCTGGTACGAGGCGGTCGAAGGGTTGCGCTTCGACCTGGTCGTCGCCAATCCGCCCTACGTGGCGGCCGGCGACGCCCACCTCGCCGAGGGGGACTTGCGTTTCGAGCCCCGGGACGCCCTCACGGATGGAAGCGCCGACGGCCTGGATTCCATACGCGCCATCGTCTCCGGCGCCCCCGCGCACTTGAAATCGGGCGGCTGGATCCTCATAGAGCAGGGATACGACCAGGCACAGGCCTGCCGCGTGCTGCTTGCGGAAGCCGGGTTTACCGAACTCGTGTCGATTCCGGACCTCGCCGGCATTCCGCGTGTCGCCGGCGGGAGGCACCAATGACCCCACCAATTCCGGGGCTTTGCACGGGAACGCCGCGGTGCTGTCCTCGTCGTATCATGTCCGCCTGATCCCGATCCACCGTAACCGGAATATCCGCCCATGAGCGCCCAGGAAAAGATCCGCAGCACCGTCACCTCGAACCCCGTCGTCCTCTTCATGAAGGGCTCGCCGCAGATGCCGATGTGCGGCTTCTCCGCGACCGCCACGCAAATCCTGCAGTCGTGCGGCGTCGAGAATTTCACGGCCGTCGACGTGCTGACGGATCCCGAAGTCCGCCAGGGCATCAAGGAATTCGCCAGCTGGCCCACCATCCCGCAGCTCTACGTGAACGGGGAATTCGTGGGCGGCTCGGACATCATGCGCGAGATGTACCAGTCGGGAGAACTTCAGAAGCTCCTCGAGGGCACGAAGAAGCCCGCCTGAGGCCTTCCGTGGCCGCGCGCCGTCACCGCGTCGCGCCCGCCAGGCTGCGCATCCTCTTCGGCCCCGAGATCGCCATGGGGCCCGGCAAGGCCGACCTGCTCGATGCCATTCAGGAGACCGGCTCGATCACGGCCGCGGCGAAGCGCTTCGGCATTTCCTGTCGGCGTGCCTGGGTGCTCGTGGATACCATGAATCGATGAACCCGGTCGGCCGCAGGCTGCACTGCCCGATCGTCATATCCGTCGATATATTGCGGTCTCCCCCGACAGGAGATTCCCGTGCCCACCCTGCGCCCTGCCCTCCTTGCCTTCGCCCTCGCTCTGGCCGCCCCGCTTCTCGCCGCGGCCGCGGACCTGACCGTTCTTGCCGCCGCGAGCCTCAAGGGCCCGCTTGACGAGATCGCCGCGACCTTCGAACGGGCGAGCGGCCACAAGGTCCGCATTTCATTTGCCGCCAGCTCCGCGCTCGCGCGGCAGGTCGAGGCCGGCGCCCCTGCGGGCGTATTCATTTCCGCGGACCTCGACTGGATGGACTACCTCGACAAGCGCGGCTTGATCGCCGAGGGCACGCGTGCCAATCTCCTCGCCAATGACCTCGTCCTCATCGCCCCGAAGAGCAGCACCGTGATGCTGCGCATCGGCCCGGGATTCCCCATCGCCGCCGCTCTGGGCGATGGCCGCATCGCGCTCGGGCAGCCCGATTCCGTGCCGGCGGGAAAGTACGCGAAGGCGGCGTTCACGTGGCTCGGCGTCTGGCCCTCGATCGAGAGGAAGGTGGCCGGCGCGGAGTCGGTTCGTGCCGCGCTCGCGCTCGTCTCGCGCGGCGAGGCGCCGCTGGGCGTCGTTTACCGCACGGATGCACTGGCGGACCCTGGCGTGCGCATCGTCGATACGTTTCCCGCCGGCTCCCATCCACCCGTCGTCTATCCCGCCGCGGCACTGAAGGGCGGCCAGGTGCCCGAGGCAAAGCGCCTGCTCGAGCACCTGCGATCGCCGGCCTCGCGCGCCACCTGGGAGAAGGCGGGCTTCAAGCCCGCGTCCTGACCTGCATGGATGGGCTGAGCGCCGACGAGTGGGGCATCATCGGGCTCAGCCTCAAGGTCGCGCTCCTCAGCGTGGCCGCGAGCCTGCCGCCGGCGGTCGCGTTCGCCTACCTGCTCGCCCGCTCGCGCTTTCCGGGCAAGGTGCTCGTCGATGCGGTCGTGCACCTGCCCCTGGTGCTGCCGCCGGTCGTGGTGGGCTTCGGCCTGCTCCTGCTCCTCGGGCGCAGCGGGCCGATCGGCTCGCTCCTGGCACCCCTGGGAATCACCTTTGCATTCAAGTGGACGGGCGCGGCGCTCGCCGCGGCCGTGATGGGATTTCCCCTCCTGGTCCGCGCGACCCGGCTTTCCCTTGAATCGATGGACACGAGACTCGAGTCCGCGGCGCGCACGCTGGGCGCGGGCCCATGGCGCGTGTTCTTCACCGTGACGCTACCCATCATCCTGCCGGGCATTGCCACGGGAGTTCTGCTTTCCTTCGCCCGCAGCCTCGGCGAATTCGGCGCGACGATCACGTTCGTCTCGAACATACCGGGTGAAACGCAGACGCTGCCTCTCGCCATCTATGGCGCCACGCAGGTGCCGGGCGGCGAAGCCATGGCCCTGCGCCTGTCCGCGATCTCCGTGGTGCTCTCCCTGGGCGCGCTCGCGGCCTCCGAGTGGCTGAGCCGGCGCGCGCGCGGCACGCGGATCGCAGCATGATCGACGTCCGCCTCGAGATCCGTCGCGGCGGCTTCACGCTTTCCGCCGCCTTCTCGACCGAGGCGCCCGTGGTGGCGCTGTTCGGAAGGTCGGGCTCGGGCAAGACCACGATCGTGCAGGCGCTCGCCGGGCTGGTTCAACCGCTTTCCGGCCATGTCCGCGTGGGCGAGACGACGCTCTACGACAGTGCGGGCGGCACGAACCTTCCGCCGGAACGCAGGCGCATTGGCTACGTGTTCCAGGATTCGCTGCTTTTTCCCCACCTCACCGTGCGCGGCAACCTCGCCTTCGGCGAAAGGCTCGTCGCGCCGGCGGAGCGCTATGTGGATCGCAAGCAGATCGTCGACCTGCTGGGCCTCGCCTCTCTCCTGGACCGGTCCCCGTCCACGCTGTCCGGCGGCGAGCGCCAGCGGGTGGCCATCGGACGCGCGCTCCTCGCGAATCCGCGCCTGCTCCTGCTGGACGAACCCCTCGCCTCGCTCGACGGCCTGCGCAAGGCGGAGATCCTCGCCTACATCGAGATCCTGCGCGACGAGCTGAAGATCCCGATCGTCTACGTGAGCCACTCGATCGAGGAGGTGACGCGGCTCGCCGACCACATGGTGCTGGTCTCGGAAGGACACACGATTGCCGCCGGAACCGTGACCGAGATCATGGGGCGCGCCGACCTCGAGCCCTTCACGGGGCGATTCCAGGCCGGGGCGGTCATCGAGACCCGCGTCGTGTCCCACGACCCGGATGACGGGCTCACGACGCTCGCGTTCGCGGGCGGAACCTTCGTGGTACCAGTGGTCGACGCGCTGCCCGGCGAGAGGGTGCGTGTCCGGGTGCGCGCGCGGGACGTGGCGCTCGCGCTCGCGCCGCCCGCCGATTCGAGCTTCCTCAACGTGCTCGAGGGAGTGGTGACCGCCGTATCGGCGCGGGCGGGACCGATCGTGGACGTGACCCTCGCCATCGGCAGCAACTCGATCATTGCGCGCCTGTCGCGTCGCTCGTGCGAGCGTCTGGGCATCGTCCCCGGGAAGCGCGCCTACGCGCTCGTGAAGGGCGTCGCGCTCGACCGTCACGCGGTCGGCTTCGCCTAGCGCCGCCTTCGACGAGGCCGGTCCACGTACCCGACACGTGAACCGGGCTCGTTCATTCAGCCCGGGTCGTTCCAGGTGACGGTGCCGAGACCGGCGACGCCGTAGCCGCCGAGCGCGTGGGCATGCTCGGCGAAGGCCTTGCCGCGCGCGAAGGTAAACAGAACCTGCATCGGCGCCTCGAACCAGGCCGCGCGCGAGACACCGAGGTCCAGGCGCTCGACGGCGAGCGGCACGAAGTCGAGCCCCAGCGGCCGGGCCGCCGCGCGCGCCCCCAGCCCCACGTCGGCATCTCCCGATTTCACCGCCATCGCGAGGTCGTTCTCGCCCATCGCCGTGGCGCCAACTCGAAGGCGCTTGCGGTCGATTCCTTCACGGGCAAGGAGCCGATCCAGCAGCAGCGCGCTTCCGGCACCCGCCTGGCGAGTCGCGACCTTCACGCCGCGCTTCGCGAGATCCGCCACGCTTCGGATCTTCATCGGATTGCCGCGCGCGACCAGCAACCCCTGTTCGCGCCGCGCCCATTCCACGAGCACGATGTTGCGGCCGCGCAGGTGCTCATCGGCTTCGGCGCGGTTGAAGTCCGTGATGTCCGCGGACGGCATGTGCATGAGCGCGCCCGACACCTCGCCGCGTGCGAGGCGCTCGAGCCCGTCGGCGCTGCCCTGCGTGAGAAGCGCCAGGCCGCAGCGCGACTCCCGCACCGCCCATTCGAGGAGCGGGTCGTGGCTGCCGCCCAGCGTGGGCGGGGGAACCCCCCGGCGTGCGGCAGTGCCCGACGCCGATTGCGCAAGCCAGCGCTCGACTTCCGCCAGCTCGAATAGGAGCTTTCCACCCGCGCGCGCATGCGGCAAGCCCTTGCGCGCGACCAGGTCGTAGACCTTGCGCGTGCCCAGCCTGAGGTGGCGGGCGACCTCGGCAACCGTGAGCCGGGAAGGGACTTGGGCGCGCATGGGAATCGATTTTACCGGACGGGGGTCAAGGAACCGTTTCCGCAGAGTTGGTAAAATTGACCGATGTTTGAAATATTTGCAAGCTTTGGCGTGGCGTTAGGCCTCATCACCGGGGCCGACGAGGCGCTCGCGGGGATCGTCTCGCTCTCGCTGGGCCTGTCGCTCGTCTCCGCTGTCGCCGGCGCCGCGATCGGGCTGCCGCTGGGCGCGCTCATCGGCGTCGGGCGCTTTCCCGGCCGGCGCTCGCTCATCGTTCTGCTCAACGCGCTGCTCGGGCTCCCCAGCGTCGTCGTGGGCCTCGTGGTCTATCTTCTCCTGTCGCGCGCGGGGCCGCTGGGCTCGCTCGGGATCCTCTTCACGCCATCCGCGATCGTGGTGGCGCAGGCCCTGCTCGTGGCCCCCATCGTCGCTGCCCTCGCGCGCCAGATCGCGGAGGACGCCTGGAAGGAGTACGAGGAGCAGCTCACTTCCCTTGGGGTCTCCCGCCTGCGCGCCGTGCCGACGATTCTCCGGGACGCCCGCTACTCGCTCCTCACGGTGGTCCTCGCCGGCTTCGGCCGCGCCGCCTCCGAGGTGGGCGCGGTGATGATCGTGGGCGGCAACATCGACGGTGTCACGCGCGTGATGACCACGGCCATCGCGCTCGAGACCAGCAAGGGCGACCTGCCGCTCGCACTCGCCCTGGGCATCGTCCTCATTTCAGTCGTCCTTGCCGTGAATGCGGGCGCCTACGCGATCCGCGAGTGGAGCGCGCGGCACCATGGCTGAACGCGCCCCGTTCCTGCTGGAAGCGCGCGACCTCACCGTCATTCTGGGTGGCGTGGTCGCGCTCGATCGCCTGAGCCTTACCCTCGAGCCGGGCCTGCGCACCGTGGTGCTCGGGCCCAACGGCGCCGGAAAGAGCGTCCTCCTGCGCACGCTTCACGGACTCATTCCTCCCACCTCGGGCACCATCGAATGGCAAGGGCGAAACGGGCGCGCCACGAGGCAAGCCATGGTCTTCCAGCGCCCGGTGATGCTTCGGCGTTCGGCCATCGCCAATATCCGTTACGCGCTCGCCGTGAACGGCGTGCCCGAGCCGGAAAGAACGCACCGTGCTTCCGCCGCCCTGTCGCGCGTCGGCCTCACGTCCCTCGCCTGCCGCCCCGCGCGCGTCCTCTCCGGCGGCGAGCAGCAACGCCTCGCCCTCGCCCGCGCCTGGTCCCTCGAGCCGGAGATCCTCTTCCTCGACGAGCCCACGGCGAGCCTCGACCCGGGCGCCACCGCCGAGATCGAGCGCGTGATCGCTTCCATCGCCTCCGCCGGCACGCGCATCGTCATGACCACGCACAACCTCGGCCAGGCGCGTCGACTGGCCGACGAGGTCGTCTACATCGACGCCGGCCGCGCCCTGGAGCGCACGGCGGCCGACCGCTTCTTCCACCAACCCGCAACCCCGGATGCACACCGGTTCCTTCAAGGAGAACTTCCATGGAAATGACACTCGCCCGCACCTACTGGCGCTTCAGCCTCGCCTGGATCACCGCGGCCATTGCCGCCGCCTTGCTGCTCACCGTGCACCCTGCGCAGGCGCAAGGCACGTTCATCACCGTCGCTTCGACAACGTCGACAGAGCAATCCGGGCTCTTCAAGCAACTGCTGCCCGAGTTCCGGAAGGCCACGGACATCGAGGCGCGCGTCGTGGCCCTGGGCACCGGCCAGGCGCTCGACATGGGCCGGCGCGGCGATGCTGACGTGCTGTTCGTGCACGACAAGGCGGCAGAGGAGAAATTTCTCGCCGAGGGCTTCGGGGTGAAGCGCTTCGAGGTGATGTACAACGATTTCATCATCGTCGGCCCGAAAGCGGATCCGGCGAAGGCGAAAGGCAACGACGTGCTCGCCGGCCTCAAGGCGATCGCCGCCGCGAAGGCGCCCTTCGCCTCGCGCGCCGACAAGAGCGGCACCCACGCCGCGGAGATGCGCTACTGGAAGGCCGCCGGCATCGATCCCACCCTCGACAAGACGACGTGGTACCGCGAGACCGGGTCCGGCATGGGCCCCACGCTCAATACCGCCTCCGCCATGAACGCCTATGCCCTCGCCGACCGCGGCACCTGGCTTTCGTTCAAGAACCGCGGCGAGCTCGCCATCGTCGTGGAAGGCGACAAGCGGCTCTTCAACCAGTACGGCGTGATGCTCGTGAATCCCGCGAAGCACCCGCACGTGAAGACGGAAGCCGGCCAGAAGTTCATCGACTGGGTGATCTCGCCCGCGGGCCAGGCCGCCATCGCTGCCTACAAGATCGACGGCGAACAGCTCTTCTTCCCGAACTACAAGCCGGGCAACTGACGTGCGTCTCCCGCTTCTCTTCGCGGCCGCGGTGCTCATGTCCACGCCGGTCCTCGCGCAGGACGCCGTCAAGGTATTCGCCGCCGGCAGCCTCAAGGCGGCGCTCACCGAGGCGGCCGCTGCCTTCGGGAAGCGTGCCGGCGGTGCCCGGGTCGATTTCACTTTCGGGCCATCGGGCCTGCTCAAGGAGCGCCTCGAGAAGGGCGAGGCGAGCGACGTGTTCGCCTCCGCCAACATGGCACACCCGAAGGCGCTCGCCGATGCCGGGAAGGCGGGCCCGGTGCGCGCCTTCGCGCGCAACACGCTGTGCGCCCTGGCGGGAGCCTCCGTCAGGATGACGCCGGACACGCTTCTGGAGACCTTGCTCGACCCGAAGGTGAAAGTCGGCATTTCCACGCCGAAAGCCGATCCGTCGGGGGACTATGCCTGGCAGCTATTCGCCAACGCGGAAAAGTCGAAGCCGGGCGCGCAGAAGGCGCTGGAGGCCAAGGCCCTGCAGCTCACCGGCGGCCCGAACTCTCCGCCGCCGCCGAAGGATCGAACGGTCTACGGCGCGATCGTCGCGAAGGGCCAGGCCGACGTGTTCCTCACCTACTGCACCAACGCGATCCTCGCGAAAAAGGAGGAGCCGCAGCTCCAGGTCATCGCCATCCCCGCGAGCCTCAACGTGGGCGCGGATTACGGGATGGTCGTGATGAAAAATGCGCAGCCCGCCGGCGTGCGTTTCGCCGACTTCCTGCTCTCGCCCGAGGGGCGCGCGATCCTGGGCAGCTCCGGGTTCGCCCCGCCTCAATGACAGGGACATGATCAACGTCGACCTTCGCGCCGTCTGGCGCGTTCGTTCCGGAAAGCTCGAGCGCGAACTCGACCAGATGCTCATTGCGCTTCTGGCCGCGCTGGGCCAGTCGGGCAAGCTCACGGTGGCGGCAAGGGCGGCCGGCATCTCCTACCGGCACGCCTACAACCTGATCGAGCAGTGGGGCACCTTTTTCGGCGCGCCGCTTGTGACGATGCGGCGCGGCAAGGGCACGCAGCTCACGACGCTCGGCGAGCGCCTGCTGTGGGCCGGATGCCGCGTGCAGTCGCGCCTGGCTCCGGAGCTCGACGGCCTTGCCAGCGATTTCGCGCGCGCGCTGAACGAAGCCCTCCACCGACGCCAGGTCAACCTCATCGTGCACGCAAGCCACGATTTCGCCGTCGGGATCCTGCGCGACCTGCTCGCGACCGCGCGCATCCCGATGGACCTCCAGAGCCGCGGCAGCTTCGATGCATTGGCTTCCCTGCTGCGCGGTGATTGCGCCGTGGCCGGCTTCCATGTGGCCGACGGGCCCCTCGGCGCATTGATGTCGCGCCGCTATTCCGAGGGCCTCGAGGGCCGCGACGTGCGTCTGCTTCCCCTCGCGCGGCGGATGCAGGGGCTCATCGTCGCGCGCGGCAACCCGATGGACCTCACGACGGTGGCCGACCTGACGCGCCCCGGGGTGCGCATCGTCAACCGCCAGCGCGGGTCGGGCACGCGCGCCCTGTTCGAGTTTCTCCTCACCGATGCGGGCGTCGACCGCACGATGCTCCAGGGTTACGACAACGAGGAGATCACGCATTCCGCGGTCGCTGCCCTGGTGGCGGGTCACCAGGCCGATGCCGGATTCGGGCTGGAGGCCGCCGCCGCGCGTTTCGGCCTCGGCTTCCTGCCGGTGGCCACGGAACGCTATTTCCTCGCGGTCATCGGGGAGCGCGCCGCCACTCCCGGCGTGAAGGCGTTGCTCGCGAAGGCCGTCACGCCCGGATTCCGCGCGGCGATCGCGGCCTTGCCGGGCTACCGGACGCTGCCCGAGATGAACCTCGTGACCGTCGCCGAGGCCATCGGAATGGCGCAACCGCTCACCGCAGGTCCGTAGCCGCCGGCCGCAGGCACCGCGTATCGAGCCAGAGTGCGCCTTCGTGGATAATGGCGTTTCCAACCTGAAGGAACACGAACATGAAGCTGAGCGCCCGCAACCAGATCCCCGGTCGAATCCTCGAGGTCAAACGCGGGGCGACGACGGCGCACGTCCGGATCGAAGTCGCGCCCGGCATCGTCGTGACCGCCTCCATCACGAACGAAGCTGCGGACGAGCTCTCGCTCGCGGTTGGCAATGCGGTGACGGCCGTCATCAAGGCTTCCGACGTCATGGTAGGCAAGTAGTACGTGCGGCGGGCCATTGCGCTGCTGGCGGCGCTGGTTCCGCTGGCGACCCTCGCGGCACGGGACTTCGTCGACGACGCCGGTCGCAGGGTATCGCTGCCCGACAAGGTCGAACGCGTCTACGCCGCCGGCCCGCCGGCCTCCGTCGCCGTCTTCGCGCTGGCTCCCGACAGGCTCATCGGCTGGACGCGCGCCTTCCGCGACAACGAGAAGGCGTGGGTTCCGAAGAAATACGCCGACCTGCCCGAGCTGGGCCGGCTCTCCGGCCGCGGCAACACGGCCAACGTCGAGGTCGTTCTCAAGGCGAAGCCCGACCTCATCGTCGATATCGGCTCCACGGCCGGCACCTTCTCCTCGCTCGCCGACCGGGTGCAGCAGCAGACCGGCATTCCGTACGTGCTTCTCGACGGCAGGCTCGACACCACACCGCAGCAGATCGAGAAGCTCGCGAAAATTCTGGGCACCGAGGCAAGAGGCAAGGAGCTCGCGGATCTCTGGCGCTCGCGGGTCGATGCCCTCAAGGCGAGGATCGCCACCATCCCCCACGACAATCGGCCGGAGGTCTATTACGCACGCGGCCCGCAGGGACTCGTCACCGGCCTGGGCGGCTCGATCAATGTCGAGATGATCGAATTCCTCGGCGCGAAGAATGTGGCAGGCGGCGAGAAGGGCGGGCTGGCGCAGGTGGGCTTCGAGCAGGTCGTGCTGTGGGATCCGTCCGTGATCGTGACCAACGACCCGAATTTCATGCGCGACATGTGGAAGATGCCCGTGTGGACCAGCGTGACCGCCGTGCGGAAGAAGCGCGTGTACCTCTCGCCGCACCTGCCCTTCGGCTGGTTCGACTACCCACCGGGTGCCAATCGCCTCATCGGACTGCTGTGGCTCTCCGAGATCCTGTACCCCGACCTCTTCCGCCACGACTACCCGATGGAAATAGCGACGTTCTACAAGCTCTTCTACCATCAGGAGCCGACGGGGGAGCAGATCGCGAAGATGCTGGCCGAACCGGGCGTCCTGCCACGATGATCCTCGACCGCGCGCGCTTTCCCCTGTGGCTTGCGGTCGCGCTCGCGGTTCTCCTCGTCCTGGCGGGTTGGAGCTTCACGGTCGGGCGCTTCCCCGTGTCCCCGGGCGATGTCTGGGCGGCGCTCTGGTCCGCCATCGCCGGTGGCGAGAGCGGTCTCGCGAAGAACGTCGAGGCGGTGATACTGCAGGTGCGCGCGCCACGGCTCGTCGCATCGCTGGTGGTGGGTGCCGCGCTTGCCGCTGCGGGCGCCGCCTACCAGAATCTCTTCAAGAACCCGCTCGTCTCGCCCGACATCCTCGGCGTCTCCGCCGGTTGCGCGCTGGGCGCGGGGCTCGCGATCCTCTACTCGCTGCCGATCGTCGCGATCCAGGCGCTCGCGTTCGCCGGCGGCCTCGCCGCCGTGGCGCTCGTGGTCGCCGTGGGCAGCTGGGTGCGCGGGCGCGACCCCATCCTTACCCTCATCCTCACCGGCGTCGTCGTGGGCTCGCTCTTCGGCGCGGGAGTCGCCTTGGTGAAATACGTCGCCGACCCGTACAACCAGCTCCCCGCCATCACCTTCTGGCTGCTGGGCAGCTTCAGCGGCGCGCTGCCCAAGGACCTCGCCGTGGCCATGCCCCTGTTGGCGGCCGGACTCGTTCCGCTCGTGCTGCTTCGCTGGCGCATCGACCTCCTCGCGCTCTCCGAGGACGAAGCGCGCTCCCTGGGCCTCGACGTTGGCAGGCTGCGCCTGCTCGTCATCGTCTGCGCCACGCTCGTCACCGCCTCCGCCGTGGCGCTGGCCGGCGTCATCGGCTGGGTCGGCCTCGTGATCCCGCACGCGGCGCGCTTGCTCGTGGGCGCGAGCTTCGCTCGCGTGATGCCGCTTTCCCTCGTGCTGGGCGCGGCCTTCATGCTCGCCGTCGATACGCTCTGCCGCACCGTGGCCGCCACCGAGATTCCGCCGGGCGTGGCCACCGCCTTCATCGGAACGCCCGTCTTCATCGCCTTGCTGGCCGTCACCTTTCGCCGATGACGCTCGCCGCCCGGGCCCTGGACTTCGGATTTCGCGACCACACGGTCGGACGCGGGCTCGATTGCGCAGTCAAGGCCGGCGAGGTCGTCTGCCTCCTGGGTCCCAATGGCAGCGGGAAGTCGACGTTGCTGCGCACGCTGCTCGGACTGCAGCCGCCACTGGGCGGCGATGTCACCCTCGATGGCCGGGTCCTCGGCGCATGGGGCGCGGCGGAGCGCGCACGCCGGCTGGCCTACGTCCCGCAGGCCGCGGACAGCTATTTCGATTTCAGCCTGCGCGAGACTGTCGAGATGGGCCGCACGGCGCATCGCGGCATGTTCGCGAGTCCCGCTCCCAGGGACCGCGAGGTCGCCGCCGCCGCACTCGAGCGATTGGGCATCGCCGGCCTCGCCGATCGCCCCATCCATGCGGTGAGCGGCGGCGAACGCCAACTGGCCCTCATCGCCCGCGCGCTGGCGACCGAAGCCGGCTACCTCGTGATGGACGAGCCGACGGCGAACCTCGATTACGGCAACCAGTCGCGCGTGCTGGACGAGGTGGCGCGCCTCAGGGAAGCGGGCATAGGCGTGCTCGCCTCCACGCATCATCCGGAGCAGGCCTTCCGCATCGCCAACCGCGTGTTGCTGCTCGCCGCGGGAAAGCTAGTCGCGCAGGGGCCCACCGAAACCACGCTCACGTCGGAGACGCTTTCCGCGCTCTATGGCCGGCGCATCGAAGTGGCAACGGTGAGGCTGGCGGACGGGGCCGAGCGGCGCGTCTGCGTGCCCGCCTCCGGAACCTAGCGGCCGCCGGAAACGTCGATGAAGGCGCCCGTGACGAACGAGGCCTCGTCGGACAGCAGCCACAGGATGGCATTGGCCACTTCCTCCGGCATGCCGCCCCGCCCGAGGGGAACGGACGACTTCATGCGCTCCACGCGCCCCGGCTCGCCGCCGGCTGCATGGATGTCCGTGATCACGAGTCCCGGCCGCACCGCGTTCACGCGGATGCCTTCTGCCGCGACCTCCCGGGAAAGGCCGATGGTCATCGTGTCCACCGCGCCCTTGGAGGCCGCGTAGTCGATGTACTCCTCGGGCGAGCCCAGCCGCGCCGCGCCGGAGGAGACGTTCACGATCGCGCCTCCCTTGCCGCCGCGGTTCGTGGACATGCGCCTCACCGCTTCGCGCGCGCAAAGGAACGATCCGACGACGTTGGTCGCGAGCACGCGTCCGATTCGCGCGCCGTCCATGTTCTCCAGGCGCATTTGCCGCTCGAGGGCGCCGGCGTTGTTGACGAGGGCGTTGAGCGGACCCAGCTCCCAGTCCACGGTCTCGAAGAGACGCACCACATCGGCTTCCTTCGCCACGTCGGCCGCCACCACGATGGCCCGGCCCCCGGCGCCCTTGATCGCGCTCTCCACCTCCCGAGCCGCAGCCTCGTTGCGCAGGTAATTCACGCAGACCGCATACCCGCGGCTTGCCGCGAGAATCGCGGTGGCCGCGCCGATGCCGCGGCTCGCCCCGGTGATGATCGCCACACGCTCCATGTCGCCCCTCGCGCTGCGGGCATGCAAGTCCCGCCAATCCCGAGTCTAGCCGATGGAGCCGGCTGGACAGTGCGGCGGGCGCGCCTCAGAATCGTCCGTTGCCCCACCCGCTTGCCGATGGAACCCGATTTCCCTTCCGCGCCGCTCCAGCCCGTCGTCCGCACCGTGCCCGTCCTGCGACCGTTCGCGTGGCTGGCCAGCGGGTGGCGCGACCTCGCCTATTCGCCGGGCGTGAGCCTGTTGCACGGCTTCATCGTCGCGGTCGGCGGCTGGGTGATCGCGGCGCTGGCGCTGAAGTGGCCGCCCCTCCTGCCGGGCGCGTTCTCCGGTTTCGTCCTCGTCGCGCCCATCCTCGCGACGGGACTCTACGAGATGAGTCGCTGCCGGGAACTCGGCAAGTCCGGCGACATGGCCGCCGCCGTGGACGCGTGGCGCCGCGGCACGCGCCCCCTGGTCTGGATGGGGCTGGGGCTGGCGATTGCCGGTACCGCCTGGGTGCTCGTCTCAGCCGTGCTCATGGCCCTCTTCGTCACGGCGCCCATCACGGGCGGGGAGGCATTCGTGCGCCATGTGATCCTCTCGCAGGGGTCCAACCTGTTCCCGGTATGGATGACCCTGGGCGCGCTGGGCGCCTCGCTCGTCTTTGCGGCGACCGTCGTCTCCGCCCCGTTTCTCCTCGACCGCGACACCGACCTGCTCACCGCCGTGAGGACGAGCGTGCGCGCCGTGGGCGAAAACCCGATGGCCATGGGCGTGTGGGCCACGTTGATCATGCTGGCCACGGCGCTTTCCATGGCGACGGCAATGCTGGGGTTCATCGTCGCGATCCCCGTGATCGGACACGCCACCTGGCACGCCTACCGCGAGACGGTGGACGCGGCAGGCATCCCCCTGCGGGAGTGAGCGGCGATGTTCGGTCTCGAGGGCATCCAGATCACCGAGGCGCAGGTCGCCGAATTCGGCATGACCTACGGGGTGGGCGGGTTCATCCTGTTCATGCTCTTCGTGATCGCGAGCATCGCGAAGGAATCGAAGGCGGGCAAGTTCGGCACGTTCGTGCTCTTCTTCGTCCTGGCGTTCGGCATGGTGGGCTTCGTCGCCAAGGGCATCATCCAGAAGATCCTGGGCATGTAGCGCACGGCGCGCCTAGCGCCGACCCAGCGCCTTCGCCAGCGTATCCCCGGTGACGCTCTTCGCCTGCGCGAAGCCCGCCACGAAGCGCGCCTGCGAAGGGCGGATCGCGAAGAACGAGAAATCGCCGAACTCGGTGAGCGGCGCCGCCTCCGGAAATCGCGCCAGGTACGAATCGCGGCATGCGTGCTCGCCGCCGGAGCCTTTCTCCATCTCGGCCGCCTCGCCCTGCACCGACACGCGCGCGAGTGCCTGCGCGGCCACGCCCTCGCCTTCGGGCTGCATCACGAGGAGCGAGACGCGCGGATCGGCCAGCATGTCCTTCGTATGCGCCGCGAGCCGGCTCACGTGGATCACGAACGCGCTTGCATCGGGCAGGACCGCGTAGGGCACCATCGAGACGAAGGGCGCGCCGGCGTGCAGCGTGCCCAGGGCTGCCACGGTGCGGCGGTGCACGAGGCCTGCCAGTTGCGCGGCGAGCTCCGGGCTCAAGGCGCGCCGCCGGGGGGAGCGACCACGGCACCCTTGATCTGGTGACGCCCGAGGGCATCGAGCACGAATCCCGATGCCTTCATTTCCTCCACGAACTCGGCGAGGTATCTGGCGCCCGCCTCTTTCCCTTTCGTCATGCCCATGGCCTGGTTGATGACCATGAACCGGCCCGGCAGGAGTCGCAGGCCCGGGATGCGCCTGGCGTCTAGTTCCAGCTGCTGCTTCACGCCCGCGGCGACGTCGAGCTTGTTGGCGAGGAAATAATCGACCACCGCGGGCGAGGTGGGTGCGCGCTCGATCTTCGCCTTCTTCAGGTTGCGGGCCAGGTAGAGGTCATAGGCGCTCTTGTTGCCGACCGCCACGCGCACGCCTTCCCGATCCACTTCCTCGTTGGCGCGGATCGGGGAATCGTTCTTCACGAGGTAGGCGCCCTCGATCTGCACGTAAGGCCCGGTGTACGACGTGGTCGCCGCGCGTGCCGGGTCGATGGCGAAGAAGCCGACGTCGACGCGCCCGGAGGCGAGCGTCTCGACCGATGTTCCCGCGGAGGTCACCGTCACCAGCTCGGCCTCGACGCCCAGGCGCTTCGCCAGTTCCCGCGCGAGATCCACCGACACGCCCGTCGGCACGGCCGACGCGGACTCCCGTTTCGCGAGGATGGGATTGCCGAGGTTGATGACGGCGCGCAGCTTGCCGGTGGGCGCGAGGTCGGAGACGACCGCCGGGGGCGCCATGGGCGCGGTGGCACAGGCACAGAGAAGAACGGCGGCGGAGGCGGCGAGGGCTTTGCGGATCATGGCCTTCCTTTCGTGGAGGACGTTGATTGACTCGGACTTGGGGCGATTGGCTACTCGCCCGGCGGGTGCGCGTCGAGCAGCTTCTTCGACGCGACATTGCGCCAGGCGGCATCGGCCAGTGCGCGAAGCTGTGCGGCGTTGACTCGCGGGAGGTTCACCTGCGTGAAGCCGAGGCGCCCCCAGCTGCCCACCGAAAAGGCTTCCGGGTCCATCTGGACCAGCGCCTGCTGGTCGGCAGGGGCGAGCTTCATCACGGCGCGCTTGTCCGCCGGCCACAGCGTCATGAAGATCTTCCCGCTCACGCGGAAATCCGGATGACCCATGTGCGCACCCTCGACGGCCTCCGGGCAGGCAAGGGCGATTCTCCTGGCGGTTGCGACGGTGGCCATGGCGGCACTCCTTTCCGGGACTGGTCGCAGCACTTCACCGCGAGGACGAGGGGCATCAGCGCAACGAACGCAAGCATCGCATGGTAGCCCACCGCGGCGTCCGGTCGTGCTGCACTGACGTGGCGGACTATAATCGCCTTTCCGCAGACCGCACCACATCCCCCCACCATGGAAGAGCTGGATTTCACCAAGTCGCCGCCCGCGACATCGCCGCCGGTCGCGCCTTCGGCGCCCTTCAAGGCGGCCGCAAGCCCGTTCTACGATCGCGCCGTTGCCGAGAAACTGTTCCAGGAGTCGGGACACGCCGAGCGCTTCGCCGCCGGCGCCACCCTTTTCGTCGAGGACGAGAAGGCCTCCTCCGGCGGCTTCTTCTCGCGTGGCTCCGCAAGCCGCATGTACATTCTTTCCGAAGGTCAGGTTTCGCTCAGCACCGACGGACGGACGCTCGACACCGTCGGCGCAGGCGAGGTGATCGGCGAGATGGCGGTGATCACCGACCGCCCGCGCAGCGCGACGGCTCTTGCGAAGACCGATTGCGCCGGCTGGTCGATGAGCGCCGAGGAACTCAAGGGGGCGCTCGCGCGAAAGCCCGAGTTCGCGATGATGCTGATGAGCGTCATATTCGACCGCCTGCGCTTTGTCACGGCTCGCCTTGCGTCCCGCCGGGTTGCCGCCGCCGCGCCATCCGGCGAACCGCCGGTTTTCGACCCGCCCTTCCTTGCGCGCCTCGAGCAGGCGCTTCCGCGTTCCGCCATCACGCGCTACCCGGCCGGAGCCGCCGTCATGCGGGAGGGCCAGTCGGGAGCCTACATGTACGTCGTGAAGGCGGGTTGCGTTGCCATCTCGGTTCGTGACCACGTCGTCGCCGTGGTGAACCCGGGCGGCACGTTCGGCGAGATGGCCCTGGTGGACCAGTCGCCGCGCTCGGCAACCGCAACGGCGCAGGCCGAGTGCGAACTCCTCTCGATCGATCGCCCCGCCTTGCTGGAAGTGGTAAGGAATCAGCCCGAGTTCGCCATGGCGATGCTTCGCGCCTTCGCGGAGAGACTGCGGCACGCGAACGCGCAAATCGCCTGAGGGCGGTCGCTTCCCGCGCCTGCGGCGCCCCCGTCAGATCATGCGGCCGTGCGCCGACTCCTCGGCGAGCTTGGCCAGCCGCCTGAGGCGCGTCTGCTCCTTCTTCGCGCTCGCGACCCACCAGCTCGCCTTCCTGCGGTACCAGGGCGGCTGGGCCTCGAAGAACTGCCACGCCGCCTTGTTCCGGCGGAGCATGGCCGCATACGGCTCGACCAGCTCGCCGTGCAGCTGCTCATAGGAATAGATCCCCGACTTCTCCTCTCGCCGCGCGCCGTGGGCCTTCAGTCCGGACTGATGCATGCGGCCTTCGATTTGGAGGGCCTCTATCCGCCTCACGTTCACGGCGCTCCAGGTGCTGCCGGGCCTGCGCGGGGAGAAGCGGATGGCGTAGCTCTCGTCGTCGATGCGCTTGCGCACCCCGTCGATCCAGCCGACGCACAGCGCCTCGTCCACCGACTCCGGCCACGTGATGCTCGCGGTGCCCGTGCCCACCTTGTGGAACCCGACCCAAAGCTCGGTTGCGCTGCCGTGATGCTTCGCGAACCATTTCCGGAGTTCCTCGGGCGAGCGGAAGAACGTGGCTTTTGCGAACATGGTGGTCATCCCGACCTCCCGGTTGGATGCAGTTCCCTGCGAATGACGAGCCTGAGCCCCGACCACACCTCGTCCACCGCGCGGACCTTCACATCGGCGAGGCCCATCGGCAAGGCCAGTTCGCGCAGGACGGGCGCGGTTGCACTATCGGTCTATGGCCCCGGTGGCGGGTTCCTCGCGTTGCCAGGGCCACCGGCCGCTCACTTCCAGTTCAAGCGTGAAGCTCAGCAGCGTCCGGATGGCCACGATGGCCGCCAGCACTCCCAGGTTCTGGAACGTGGGCTTGATGGCGACGGTGCCGATGATGTCCGCCATCACCAGTAGCTCGAGTCCCAGCAGGATGGCGCGGCCGAGATTGACGCGCAGGCCGTGGTAGGCGTCGCGGAAGTCGTGGCCGCCAGTCAGGCGCCAGGCGAAGGCTCCAGCGGCAACAAGAGCACCGAAGATGAGCACGGATACGCCCGCCGCCTCGACAATGCGCGCCGCGCCGGTAATGAGTTGGTCGTATTCCATGGATGCCGTCTCCACGCTCCCGTCCTCCGCCCGAACCGCGCTAAGGAGCCTCGGGGCGATCGCGAGCCACGATTCCAAGGTACTCCGCCAGTCGCCCGTTCGCCAGCGGCTTGGTCATGACCCGCATCGTGTGGACCCGCCTGCCTATCTCGATGCCTTCGCGCGTGCGGACCTGCGCGTAGCCGGCCCTCTCCCAGAAGCGTTCGGCCCGGGAATTCCCCGCGGCCACGTTGAGCCGGAGCCAACGCGCGCCGTCGCACCGGATCCAGTCTTCGAGACCGGAATGGACGGCCTTCGCGGTCCCCGTCCCGTGGAGCGCGGTGGCGATGATGAAGAGTCCGATGTGCCAGACACCCTCGGCAAGAAGGTCGGAGACCACGTCTGCCACCCCGATCGTCGAGCCCTTGCCGTCCACGAAACGGATGAACCACTTCCGGCTGTAAGGCCAACCTTCCGGCGGCCTGTCGTCGAATTCCTTGCGCGCCTCGTCCGTGCCGGGTCCCATCCCGCCGACGGCAAGGAAGTATTCCGGGTTGGCCTCGAAGAAACACTGGATCTCATCCAGATCCTGCGCGCCAACTTCCAGCGCCTGGAACGAAGGCCCCGAAAACAGTACCTCTCCCGTGCGCATCTTCTCCGGCGTTCGCAGGCTCGGCAGCGCGAACCGCATGATGCAGAACCCGGCCGTGACCTGCTCGTGAAGCTGCGCCCCCAGGCGCGTGTAGAACCCCGGCCCGTCGGTCCCGAAATAAACGCCCCCGAATCCGAGCCGCGAAGCCTCGGCCAGGAGCGCCTGCACGAGGAGCGTTCCGATGCCCTTCCCGCGATGCCGCTCCACCACCACCATGGCCGCCAGCCACGGATGCAGGTGCGTGCGCTTGCGGTCGTCGTTGTCGATGAGGTTCACGGTGCCGGCCAGCTCACCATCCACGAGCGCGACGAGGCAAATCGGGATGCGATCGGGATTCGTCGCGGTTTGCAGGTGTGCCCTCAGATCTGCGACGCTCATGCCGTCCCGGTCCTTCCAGAACTCGTCGTAGATCAGCTGCGCAACAGCGTCGGTCAGGTGCGCGTGCCGGAACAGGGGCTCGATCATGCCCCGACCCGCCAGGGCGGATCGAGACGGTTCCCGCCCGCATGGTAGAGACAGATGACATTGCCCGAAGGATCGACGAGCCGGGCCTCCCGCCAGAGCCACGGTTGGTCTCGCGGCTCGTGGATGAAGCACAGCCCCTTGGCGCGCAGCTCGGCGACCTGTTCGTCCAGCGCGGGGCACTCGAAATAGACCACTGTCGGAGGAGGTTCCGCGAGCGCTTCGACCGCATGAAGCGAAAACGTCGCGTTGCCGACCGTCGCCTTGAATCGTGCGTAGTGCGGAGAATCGACGATCAACTCGAACCCCATGGCCCGATAGAACGCCACCGAGGCGGCGACATCCCGTGCGGGAAGCGTGACCTGGTTCAGGTCCATGGGGCGAGTGCGTGAAGCATCAAGCCGCGGTCGGCCTGCCGTGCCGCCGGCTTGCAAGGAGCGCCGCCCCGGCAGGGGAAACCGAGACGAGCGTTTCGCCGCCGTCACGATGCTCGTGGGTCAGCAGGCCGCGCGCGTTGGCTTCCTCCCAGACGGGCAGGCGGGGGCACGAAGTGCGCCACGCTTCGAGCACCTCGGCATACACGCGAGGCCGGGGCCCGACCCATTCAAGAAGATCCAGGATGAGCGCGTCAACGGGATCGGCCATCGGTTTCGTCCTTCCTGAAGTGCACGTAGGCGAGGCTCGCGATCGCAAGGGTCGTGTTGATCACGTTCAGGGCCACCCATGGGGATCGGCCTTGAGTTTCCATGCAGGCACCGAAGATCCATCCCATGTCCGTTTCGACGACGAAAGCCACGATGATCGCAGGCCGCCCCCAACTTGCGCGCCCCACATAGCCGATGGCGCCCACCGCGAGGACGATCGCCAATGCCAGAAGCGCAGCCCGGGAGCCTCGCCGCGGGGACCGTATTCCCGCCCGATGACCTCCGAGACAAGGTGAACGGCCTGCATGACGTAAACGGGGTCGTGCAGCGGCGTTTCGCCCGGATATTCGAGCCGCATCCGGTAGCGCGTATAGCTGTCGAGGTTCAGGTCGCCCGGCAAGGGCTCCTCGCCATACGCTTTCGCGCGCCGTCCTTCGATCTCGCGGAAGATGTCGGCGTCCGCGTAGCCGTTGGAACGGTACTCGAACCAGCCGTGAACGATGGCCGCGATGGTCGCCTCCGGGCGGGCACCCAGTTCGGCGGCGCTCATGCACGCGACCTCGGGCTCGGGAACGCGGTCCCGGGTACGCAGGCCGACGAGCTGGCGGACAAGGGACGAGGATTCCATTCCGGTCACTGTACCCGTCTTCGCCGGCCCTCATGCGCCGGCGCCGCCCGAAGGCGGCGCCGGAATGCTCACGCGAGAGGCGCGTGCACTATTTCATCGTGACCTTCACGCCGCTGGCCGAGCCCACGTTGAGCTGCAGGCCCTGGGTGCGCGCCGTCAGCTTCATGACCACGCCGTTCTCGTTCTTGAGGTGCAGCGCGCCGACGCCGCCGCCCAAGGTCGCGCTTGCGTCGAGCTTGGTGTAGGTGCCCGGAAACTTGGCCAGGTCCTTCAAGTCGTAAACCTCGCCAGCGGCGCTCATCTTGGACACGCCGATGTTCGCGCCGGCAGTCAGGCCGTCGATCTTGAACGCGTGCACCTTGCCCTTGTAGGTCAGCTTGCCCCCCCCTATCGAGCCGCCGACGATGACGGCGAACTGGGTTTCATCGATGGCGACAGTGCCGTCGGGCTTCTTGGTGTCTGCTGCAAACGCGAGACTCCCGGCCAGCAGCGTAACCGCCACGGCGAGGATACCGACTGCTTTCCGATGGTCTTTCATGATTTGCGCTCTCCTTGACAGATTCAATGATGGAAATGGGGTTCGGGTACAGGGCAATTTTATCCCAATCGGACTCAGCGGGTTCATGGGGCCCTTCTGGCCGCCGCGGACGCCCTGAGGAAGAACTCGTGGATGCCGCTCTCGCCCATCCTGCGGGCGTCGGCCAGTTCTCCGCCGCGAGTTGCATAGACGACTTCGTTCTGCGCCGAGAGCACGACGACGGCTGGAATGCCCTTTTTCAGCGGGATACCGTAGGCCTCGGCAATGTCGACGTTCCTGTCGAACCGGCCCACATCGACCTTGACGACCTTGAAGTCCCGCGCAATTCCGGGCGCGCTGGACCCGCTCTTCATGGCGATGTCGAGCGCCTTGCAGTCGCCGCACCAGTTTGCGCCGAACACCACGAGCACCGGCACCTTCGCCGACGTCGCCTGGAGTAGGGCCTGGCGGATCTCCTCTTTCGCATTGGCGCCTTCGTGGTAGGGCTGCCCCGCGGCGGCCGTGCGCTTGCCGTCCTGCTTCGCGGCCATGATGCCGCTCTCCAGGTCGCCCGCGAAGCAGCAAACGGCAAACAGCGCCCATGACGCACCGATGACGGATCCGAGTCTCATGTTTCGCGTCTCCACTCTGACCAATGCCACCGGCAGGCCCCGCAGGGATCGGGGTTGCGCATTTCCATCAAGCGCGCCGATGCCGCGAAGCCTACTGCATGAGGTGCCGGATCGACCCGCAGACGGAAAGAAGCTGCGGCCCGTCCATCCGTACGATGATGTTTCGGATGACGGTGCCCAGGACCTGCAGGGCGCCCGCCATGCCCACGCGCGCGGATTGTTGGACGATGAATCCCGCCTTCGACTGCTTGAGCGGCTTCATGAAGTAGTAGTCCATGCCGGCATTCGTCATCTCCACGACGACATCCGCGAGATCATCGCGGTGCTGCGCGGGATCCTTCGATTTCTCGAGAGAGGAAAGGACCGCCAGCGCCCTCGCGTGTAGGTCTTCGGAATAGAAGAACCGCATGGACGGTTTCGGGCCCGCCGCCGGCTTTCGCGCCGGCCGGGCGGGACGTTTCAATGCCACCTTGGGGGATCGTTTGGGCGGTGCAGTCATTCGAGCATGATAAACCGGGATCCCCGCGACAGGCGCGGCCCACGTCCGCCGTGCTGCGGATATCCGAGTCCGCCCGCACGAGAACTCCTGCAAGACGCTCCTCGAAAGCGTCAAGGCGCGTAGTGGCTTAGCCTCATCGTGTGCCTGGCGGTGCCGCCGGACAGGGCCGCGAGCCGCTCCCCCAGGCCCAGCAGGTCGCGCAGCGGCGCCTGGGCGCGGAAGATGAACTGGCGTCCGCGATCGCATGTCACCTTGATGCGGGCGTTGCGGTGGCGCAGCTCCTGCTGGACTGCAAGCGAGTGCTCGCGCTGCGCCATCACGCGAAGGGCCATCACCGGCTGCTGCAGCGGGTGGCCGGGCAGGCACCGCACCCGCGGCGGGCGGATGTCCACGACGTCGCCGTAGCGCTGCTGAAGCACCGCGACGGGGCGCGCGAGGTCGTCCTCGCTGGCGGCGAACATCGCGAGCCCACGATGCGTCGGCTCGAATCGCGCGTCCTTGGCCTCATCCAGTGTGACCAGGGCCTCGCGCGCGAAGTCGAGCTGCGAGGACTTGCCGCGGTGGCGCGCCATCCGCTCGATCGGAAGCTGGAAGTACATGGCTGCGCCCTCCTTCAAAGGTTGAAATCACCCGAGGCCTCGGGCTGGTAGTGGATCTCCAGCACGCGGATGACCCGCTGGCTGTCGTCGGGCAGTTCGACCTCGGCAACGTCACCGACTTTGCGCCCCAGGAGCGCCCGACCGACCGGCGAGAGGACGGAAATGCGATGCGCGGCAATCGACATCTCTGCGGGATAGACCAGCGACATGCGGGAGACAAGGCCGGTCTGCTCGTCCCGGAACGAGACGGTCGAGTTCATCGTGACCACGTCGGCCGAGACTCTCGGGCCCGGGACGATCTCGGCGTCCTCCTGGACCTTCTCGACGAGGTCGCGCAGGCTCTGCAGGCCGCGTCCGCCGTCCGGCAGCCGTTGGCCCAGTTCGCGGATGCGTGCGGCATCCAGATCGGTGACGACGAGGGGCGTGTATTGCATCATGATTTTCTCCTGGGCGGGCGCCCGCGCAGTGCGCAAGGCCCGCATACCGATGCCGTAAATGGGGAGCCGGCGCGACTTGCGCGCAACGCTCGGAATCGATTCTGAAGGGAGGCCCGGAAGCTGCCGGAAGGGGAACCCGCTGGTTTCGCGGGGCCTTCGGGCGCGGCTACCGGGCCGCGGAGACGAAGACCGTCGCGCGGCCCTGGCGGATGCCGGGCTGCGTTGCCATGGTGCGGTGGGCAAGACGAGTCTTCATGCCCGCATTTTACCTTCATTCGTCCACCGGGGTCAATGCGACGCGAGCGCCGCCGGTCGTGCTGCAGTGCTGAACGCCGCTCGCAAACCCCGTGTGAGCCCGTCCGGGAAATGGGCTCGCGAAAGCCGTTCGCCGGGACGGCTCCAGGCCGTTGCCCCTGATCGACTTGCCCGCCCGGCGCAAATCACGTCAAATAAATGCACGCGTTGCCGACCCGGCCCGCAGGAAGCACGGGGAGCGAGCCGGCGTGGATCGCGATTCGACGAAATTGCCGCCTTCAACGGGAGACCTCCTGCGTGGAAACCGGCATTGACCCCATATCCGTGTGCTCGTCCTTCGGGTTCGACGACGCGCGAATCCATGAAACCATCGTGGCGCTGGGCATCCGTGCCGAGCATGCCGAGCTCGCGGAGCGGATTCGCAGGGAGATCATCGGGGACGCGGCCGAGCGGATCGTGGATGCCTGCCTCGCAGCATTGGCGAGCCTTCCGGAGGCTGCCCGTGTCGAGGCCGATCCGAGTGCCCCGGCCTGCAGGCAAGCCCTGAGCGACCAGTTGCGACGCTTCGGCTCCAGATTCGACACGCCCGAGTATTTCGCGGAGTACCTTGCCCTGTCGACGACGCGCAGCCATGCCGGCTTTTCGCTGCGCATGCTGCTGTTGCAGCAACACGTTACGCAACAGGTGCTGCTCGAACGTCTGCACGATCGCGTCCCGCACGATTCCGATGCGGCCCGGGCGCTTGCGTCCTGCATTCTCAAGTTAACCGCATTGAACCTTCTCCTGATAATGGAGGGGTTCCATCGGCATCAGGCCCACGAATTGCAGGAGGCGCTGGACAGATCGCGCGCTGAAGCCGCCAGGCTTCATCAGAGCGTCGCGACGGACGCACTCACGGGGGCGATCACTTTCAGCCATGCGATGAAAGAGCTCGACAGCCAGATCAGGAAGGCAGCCGGGTCGGGAAGGCCCCTGTGCGTCATGATGGCGGACCTGGATTTCTTCAAGAAGGTCAACGACACCTATGGACACCTGGTGGGTGACATCGTGCTCAAGCACACCGCGGAGCGCATCAAGTCCGCCGTGCGGGACTTCGACGTCGTGGGGCGCTTCGGCGGGGAGGAGTTCGTCGTTTTCCTCGCGAATACCGACCTGGCGTTGGGCAAGGTCATTGCCGAGAGAATCCGCCATGGCATCGCGCAGACTCCATTCCGCGCGAAGAGGTTCACCATCGACGTGACCATCAGCATCGGGGTGGCCCTGCTGAAGCCGGGCGAAACCCGTGAAGCCCTCCTGGAACGCGCGGACGCAGCCATGTATCAAGCGAAAGGGGCCGGGCGCAACAAGGTGGTGGTCGCCGAGGATATCGAAGGGTCGGCAAGTGCCCAGGGGCGTCACGCCGACAGACTGGACGGCACAGCGCGAGGTGATGGCGGGGCTTGATGCATGATCGGGATGGTTGAAGCCCGCGAGCCCTCGATCACCCCGTCCATTCAGCTGGTGCTTCCTGGCGATATCCTCGATCCGGCGCTTCGTGATTGGACCAGGGCGCGCAGCGACATGGGGCCGCGCTGGCCTGCTCCTCGCATCCCGGGACCGCGCCGACGGCCCGGCCTGCGTGAATGACCCGCGGCCGCGGGCGAAATCACTCGCCGGCGTCGTTGCTCATTCCGGCAGCGTGTAACGTGCGATGATGAGCTCGCGGATCATTTGCCGTGTCTGCCAGGGCGCGAGATCGTCGCGACGCTCGATGCGTTCTGCTTCATCCGCAAGATAGTCGTCCTTGATCGCGTGACGGAACCAGCGCGAGTAGTCGCCGCGATCAAGGTGGTACATCCAGGTCGCCTCGTCGATGCCCTGTCCAATCTGGCAGAACATGTCGAGGTTCTGCGCCTTGAGATTGTGCCGGTCATCGGGGCCGCGAAAATAGAAGCTGTGCCACCGCAAATTGCCCTCCGCGTACTTGCGGTGATGACGAATGCGCTCGGCGCATCCAAGCTTCGCCTGCATGGCGAAAGGCGGCTGCGCGTTGCGCAGGAACCAGGCCACGGCCTGATTCTGCTGGTGCGACAGGTCTGCGGGCCACTGGAGGGCCTGGTCCGCCGCCTCGGCGAATTTCGCCAACGTCTGCTCGGGCGCATCTCCGATGGCCACCACGACATCGATCGACGCAAGGATGACCGGGCTCACGTGGCCCGGATGCACCGTGACCAGGATGGTCTCCCCCAGCCGCTGCGGCAGCGTCGACGCCGCGTGACCCCAGGCATTGGGCAGCATATGGTGCGCTTCGTCCAGCACCAGCCAATGCGGTCGCCCCGTCCGGGCGCGCATCGCCTGCAAGTGCGGGATGAGCTGCGCGAAGAACGCCGGACGATCAGTCAACGGGATGCCGAGCAGGTTTATGCTCACGTTGATTTCGGGATCCTCGATGATCGACAGCACTTCGCTCACGTCCGGGGCGCGCCACTGGTTGCCGAGCGCCACAACGCCGCGCAGCGTCCCGTAATCGCCTTCCGGATCGACGATGCAGACCTGGTAATTCTTCTCGATCAGCCGCTCGATGATGCCCGCGGCGAACGTGGATTTGCCGCTTCCCGAAGGCCCTGCGACCAGCATGCTGGAACCGTACGGGGATAGATCCACCGACGTGCCGTCCGGACGGTCGCCCAGGTGGATCAGATGCTGCGCGAGCCTGCCCTGCATGCGATGCAGGTCATCGGCGTTCAACTCGTCGATCAGCTCGCGTACTCCGGCGCCATTCTCCGCCTTCGTGACGAATGCCGTGGCCGCCTTGATCGCAGGCACCGCGTTGGCTACCGCAACGGCGCATTCGCAGGTAGCCAGGAAGGAATGATCGTTCTCGGCATCGCCGACGCCAACCACCTCGTGACGCGAGAGACTCATCTTGCGCAGTGCGCACGACAGGCCGGTCGCCTTGTTGATACCGGCCGGAAGAACCATGATGGAGCCGCGATTGGCGATTACCTGGGCCTCGAGGCCAAGCTCCCAGACGACGTCCTGTACGGCCTTGCGGTGAGCCGCCTGTGTCGCGACGACGACCTGGCCGATCTCCAGCGAATCGACTCCGCGTGCCCGCAGGCCCCGCACGAACTGCCTGGACGGGGGATTGGCGCGGCGTATTTCTTCGCGCGTTGCCGGGTCGTAGACGATTGCGCCGTTCTCGGCGACGATCAGATCGAACAGCCGCGCGCAGGAGCAGACGGCGAGCAGATCATCGAGCCGCCTTCCGGTGACCAGGATCGCGCGCCGCCCTGAAGCCCGCAAGCGCTCGAGCGCGAGCACGGTGGCCGCCGATACCTTGTCATCGGTGGCGAGCGTGCCATCGTAGTCCGTCACCAGCGCGAGGTAACGCATGGGATCAGGGCACGGGCAGGCGATCAGCGGCCCATGCGACTGTCGCGCACGACCCGAACCGGGCAGGGGGTCGAACGTGCCACTTCGAGCGCCACGCTGCGCTGACGCGATTCGGCCACGCCGATCGTCCGGTCCGGGGGCGGCAGGCTATGAACCAGATCGACCCCCACGTCCTGTTGCGTCACGTGTTGCGCGACGAATCGGGCTGCCGCAAGCGCGTAGCGGAAACCGTCTATTGCCATCAGGATTTTCATGGCTTCATGCTCCGTTGGCTTGCTGCAAGGCGCTGCGGTGGCAACGCGGGACACTTTCGGCGCGCCTTCAAAAGAGAAGGGCGGGTTATGGAGGTCCTTTTTGCAGATCGAGATGAGCCACTGCAATGCTCATTCCGGGTTGCGCCTCGACCGTCATGCCGCAACGCTGCGCAAGTACGATCATCGCCCGATTTTCCGAGCGGATCTGGCCGATCAGCTCCTGGACGCCGCTCGCCCTGCAGTAGGCGATCATCTTCTGCAGAAGCGCGCGTCCCAGGCCACGCTGTTTCATGTCGCTGCGAACCAGGATCGCGAATTCGGCGGTCGCGCTATCCGGATAGCGGAACGCGCGCACTTCCCCGACGATTTGACCGCCGTCCCGGCTCACGCAGTCCACCGCGACAAACGCCATGTCACGATCGTAGTCTATCTGGGTATAGCGTGCCAGATCCCTTGCGGGCAACTGGCGGATCAGCGTAAAGAATCTGAACAGAATGTCGGGGCTATCGGTTCGCGCAATGAATTCGGCATAAAGCCGCGCGTCCTCGGGTCTGATCGGACGCAGAAGGAAGCGATGGTCGCGAAGCTCGATGAATTCCTCGAGCTGCTTCGGATAAGGACGTATGGCAAGGCGGTCGCACCCGCTGGCGCTTCTGCCATGCTCCAGGCGTATCAGCACTTCAAGCGCCATCGCTCCCCTGTCATCGCAGAGCAGGGGATCGATACGGATTTCGACGATCTCCGGACGATCGACGAGGAGCTGCGACACCCGGGTCAAGACCGTGGCAATGGCGCCAACATCTGCTGCGGGGCGGTTCCGGGTCGCCGCGAGTACCCCGGACAAGCGAGTGGTTGCGATCATTTCACAGGCGAGCGAGGCATTCAGCGGCACCAGGCCGACCGCGGCGCTGTCCGCACGGCCAGCCGGCCGAAGGTGGATGACGGGGCCGAAGATCGCATCCTCGATCGCTTCAACGACGAGTTCATGCCCGGAATGGCGCAGAGGCATCGTGCCGGGCCTGCGTATCATCCTCTGTACGGCGAATCCGGCGAGGGATGCATCAGGACGCCATTGCTTCATGCGCCGCGAAATGTCCCCGGCTGCCCGGCGCACCTCATCTTCGCTTTCCAGGTTCAGCATGACACCGCCCACATCGGCACGGTGCTCGAGCTCGGGGGAAAGTACCTTCAACGCGACCGGGAAGCCGATTCGTGCGGCGATCTCCACGGCTGCCTCGACCGTCGAGGCAACATGCGTTGCGACGGTTGGAATGCCGTAGGCAGCGAGCAACATCTTGCCTTCCGGGTCGCCGAGCCAGACGCGCTTGGCTGCGGCCGCCTGATGCAGGAGGCTTTCCGCTTCCGCTCGATCGGGAGCGAAGTCGGACGGCAGCGACGATGGGGCTTCCTGCAATGCCTCCTGACTGCGTTTGTGGCGCACGCCATGCATGAATGCCTCGACCGCCGCCTCCGGGGTGGCATGGACCGCCACGCCCGCCCCTCGCAATGCGGCGCTGGAGCGGCGCGCGCCTTCGCCTCCCATCCAGCAGGCCAGCACATTGCGGCTCGACTTGCGGACGACCGCGGCGCACGCTTCGCCGATCTGTCGGCTCCGCGCCGCGCCACTGGGCCCGTTGATCAGCAATACGGCGTCTGACACCGGCTCGTTCAGCAGTATCCCGAGCACCTCGGCGTAGCGCTCCGGAGTCGCGTCCCCGCCAAGATCGATCGGATTGCCGGCGTGCGAAGACGGCGGCAGAAGCGGGCCCAGCCGTTCGGTCGTTTCGCCCGTGAGCATTGCCAGCTCGCCACCGCTGGTGATCAACGCATCGGTTGCGACGACGCCCGGCCCGCCCGCATTGGTCAGGATGGTCATTCTTTCGCCGTTGGGCTCGCGCCCCCGCGCGAGTGTCTCCGCCGCAGCGAACAACTCCGCGATCGTGCGCACCCGCAGCATTCCCGCCCTGCGTATCGCTGCGTCGAAGACCTGGTCGTTGCCGGGATGGCTACCGGTATGCCGCATCGCTGCCTGCGCGCCCGCGGCGGTGCGGCCGGCCTTGAGCACGACGACTGGCTTGTTGCGCGACGCCGAGCGGGCCGCCGACAGAAACTTGCGCGCGTTTCCCGTCGATTCAATGTAGAGCAGCACCGCGCGCGTGTCCGGATCGGTGCCCAGATAATCCAGCGTATCGGCCGCATCCACATCGACCGCGTCCCCGAGGCAGACGATGGACGAGAAGCCGATGCCGCGTGACGCCGCCCAGTCCAGCGCAGCAGCGGTCAGCGTGCCCGACTGTGAAACGAAGGCGACGTGTCCGCGCTTTGCGGGGGTGGGGAACAAACCCGCATTGAGACCCAGCTCGGGCACGACCAGACCCATGCTGTCGGGCCCCAGGATGCGCAGCAGGTGCGGCCGCGCGGCGGACAGGATTGCCTGCTGCGGCGAATCCCCTTCGGGCTCGCCCGGCGTGTGCAATGTGCTCGCGACAATCGCGATTGCGCGGGTGCCGCGCTCACCGAGCTCGTGCACGATCTGCGGCAAGGTCTCGCTCGGCGTGCAGATCAGTGCAAGGTCGGGCGCTTCCGGCAGCTGGGCCACATCCCGATAGGCGGGCACGCCGGCAATCTTCGCGCCCTTCCGGCTGACGGGAAATATCGATCCGCCGAACCCTCCCTTGAGCAGATTGCGCATGACCATGCCGCCCACGCTGTGCACACGATTGGAGGCACCGATTACCGCGAGGGAACGCGGTCGGAACAGAAACTGCAGGTTGCGCACGGTCATGTTGCGTCACCTCGCGGGCCGTCGGACCCATTCATTCACTTCACGGGAGCGGCGGCGATCTGCGGGATCCTCATGACATCGGCGGCCGGATACGCATCTTGCGGGGTGGATGTCGATTCATGTCACCGGGTGCCCATCGATCTTTTGCCAGGGCGCCGCGGCAAGCGCTCTACCGGGCAGGCTCAGGAGCACTGCGCCGCCTTGTCGCACAGCGTCCCCCGGAGCATGGTGTTGGGCGGACGTTTTCAATCGTGGATGTGCCGAAGTTACCGAAGCACCATCTCCACTCGCCGGTTCTTGGCTCTTCCCGGCTATGTCGCATTGCTCGCTATCGGTGCCAGGGGGCCCACGCCGTCAACGGAAAGCCGCTCGCCCTTGATGCCGTGGTCCTTGACCAGTGCGGCGCTCACCGCCGCTGCGCGATCGCGCGAGAGCTTTTGATTGCCGTCGAGCACGCCCTGCATGTCGGTGTGGCCGACGATGAAGACTTTCTGGTTGCCGCTATTCTTCAGCAACTTGGCCATCTCCGCCAGCGTCGGTGCGGATTCCGTCTTTATGGTCGCCTTGTCAGTGTCGAAATAGATGCCGTAGAACACCACCTTGCCACTATCCCCCATGTCCTTGGCAATCTGGTCAGCGGACACGACCACCGATTGCTCCATGGCTGCAACGCGAACAATGGTGTGCACAATGGCTCCACACGATTTGTCGCCGCTACCGCCACTGCACTCGACGTGGCCCCAGTATTCGCCATCAGGCCGGTTGATCTGGTAGTACACGTCTCTGGCATCCGAATTCAGCACGGCTCCCTTTGCTTGCCGGACCGCATTTTCGTCATTGCGCCTGATCTCGAGCTGGCTTGCCAGATACGACCCGCTGCCGTCCCTGTCCACGAGCGCCTTGATATACCAGTATTGACCCTCCTTCTGGAACGCTTCAGGCGCTGCGCCCGGCTTTGCGCCGTCTCTTGTCCTGAGCATTTTCACGGCATTGAATCGCGATTGCTCGCAATCAATGACCGAGGTGTTGGGAAAGGGCTCGAACACCGGGTTTGGCTTGCACCCCGGCTTGTCCTTTGACGCTGCGGGTAACAACACGGGCAATGCAAGACATGCGAGTACCAGAAACCGCGTCGTGATCATGCGCATGGGTACTCTCCTCCAGTGAATCATGAATGGCTTGCGGATACGGTGATGTCCTGAAGTTTCCGGAACTTCGGGATGGGAAGCATTTATCGGCTCGAACGCCTGGCGGCGCCTGGATCGATCAAACAAGAAGGTGATACCCCCCGCACTCGGAGAACGGGCGGCGATGAAGCTCATGGTCGCCGCGCTCATCCGGGCGAGTGAATTCCGGAAGAAGGTCGCAATCACGGAATTGGACCTTCGACAACTGGAGCCGTGACGCGAGCACCTGAACCACCGTCACGCCCGCCGCATCGCGTTCGTCGTGAAGAGCCCCGCGTCCCGCTCACGACATTCCGGCAATCACGGGACTTGGCCCGGACCTGCAGCGAAGTGCCCGACGCCTTTCCCGTTCACTTGCGCCAATAGTTGTTCGCAGCAGCAACAGTCTGGAAGTTGATGGCAATTACCTGGGATGCTGCCGTAAGCGCCGGCGCGTCATTGGCGTATTCGGGGCGAAGCTTGTGAAGAACTTCCGAATCCGGCTGCGTGTACTTGACGCCGCGACGGCTCAATGTGATTGCGAGCTCAAAGCCCTCTTGTGGTGTGTCCGTGATGAGCGTGGCAAGCCATTTGTCAGCCATGATCGAGTCCTCACTATTGATGGATAACGATGCCATTACTTCCGGTTATGGTCAATGGAAGCCTCTGACCCGTGGCGTCCGGACATTGGTCGAACAAGTTCAGTGGGTTCGTGGCCGCGATGGCGGCTTTCCGGAACTCGGCCAAACGCATGCGGATGTTCCCTATTGCCGGTCATCCCGTTTCGTCGGCGGCGCTGCCGTGTCGTGGGCGGCCAGCCAGTCGAAGACCTCCGCGTACCAGAGCTTCGAGTTGCGCGGCTTCAGCACCCAGTGGCTCTCGTCGGGGAACCAGACCAGGCGCGAGGGAACGCCGCGCGCCTGCAACGTGTTGTAGTAGGCGAGCCCGTTGTGGTCGGGCACGCGGTAGTCGTTGGTGCCGTGAATGACGAGCGTGGGCGTGGCCATGCGATGCGCAAAGGTGACGGGGCTCTGCGCACGCACTTTCGCCGGGTTCTCCCAGTAGCGGGCATGGAGGTCCATCGGGCGCTCGGCGTACGAGTCGGCGCTGAAGGTGGCCACCCGATCAAATACGCCGGCGTGGCAGACGTAGGCGCGGTAGCGCCCTGCGGGGACGTGACCGTTCATCCACGCGACGAGAAAACCGCCGTAGCTGCCGCCGGAGGCGAAGATGCGCCGCGTATCCACCCAGCGTTGCGCGAGCAGCCAGTTCGTCGCCGCCTCGATGTCCTCGGTCTCGAGTTTCCCCTGCCGGCCCATGATGCTGTCGCGGAAGGCGAAGCCGAACCCGCTCGAACCGTGGTAGTTGACGCTGGCGACCACGTGGCCGCGCGAGGCGAGCAGGTGCGGGTTCCAGCGGTAGCCGAAGGTGTCACCGGCCGCGGCATAAGGACCGCCGTGGATCACGTGCAGCACCGGATGCTTTCGTCGCGGGTCGAAGCGCGGTGGAAAGGTGAGGAACATCTGCACCGCCTGTCCCAATGCCCCCCTGAAGGTGACTTCGCGCGTCTCGCCCAGGGCCACGCGCGAGAGGATCGCGTCGTTGAATCGCTCGAGACGGCGCGGCGGGCGGTCGCCGCGGATCGCGTGCACCTGCGCCGGATGCGCGGCGCTGTCGATGGCAACGACGAGCGTCTCGTCGCCTGCGGGCCCGGCGAGGTCGAAGCCTTGCACCCAGCCGCCGGGCACGGCGATCGTGAAGGATTCCGTCGCGGCATCGAGTCGCCAGAGGTGTTTGCGCCCCCGCTGCTCCGCCGTGAAGAGCAGCGAGCCGCCGTCCGCCGCCCAGCGAAGCGGTGCCTCGACGTCACCGTCCCAGCGTTCACCCAGGATTCGCCACTCGCGGTCGCCCTCCCGCAGCGCGACGCGCCCCGGCATCGTGTGACGCCTGCCTGTGTTGGCGGTAATGCAGGCAAGCTTGCCGCCGGGGCCGTAGCGCGGCGCATCGTAGCTCCAGGCGGAGTTGTCGGTGATTGCGGCAACGCGCCCCGTGTCGAGGCGGATTTCGGCGAGCGCGAGCGGATTGCCGGCACACTTGCGCGGCGCCGGGTCGTGCACGAAGGCGATGCGACGGCCGTCAGGCGAGATGTCGAAATGCCGGGCACCCGGCTCCGCTCTCGGCAGCTCGTAACCGGTGCCTTCGAGGAGGTCGGTGACGCGCCCGCTCGCGAGATCGAGGACGAGCAGGTGCGGCACGCGCCCCATGGGAAGGTTCCGGTCGAAGTGGCGGTACTGCGCCTCGGCGGTGACATAGGCACTTTCCTTGCGCCCGGAGAATGCCGCGTGGCTCCTGGCCTGCGCCTTCGCGCCGCGCAGCTCCGGCCAGACCCACGAGACGAACGCGACGCGCCGGCCATCGGGCATCCACTTGAAGTCCTCGATGCCGGGGCCGAAGTCGCTCCTGCGCTCGGCCTCGCCGCCATCGGCGCGAATCACGAAGAGCTGGCGCTCCGCGTCCTTCTTTCCCTCCTGCTCGCGCTTGGCAAGAAAGGCGATGCGGTCACCCTTCGGCGACCACGCGGGCTGGCCGTCCTTGTCGCCGCAGCGCGTGAGATGGCGCGGGGCCCGGCTCGCGGTGGGCAGGAGCCACAGTCCCGTAGTGCCCCTGTTCTGCATCATCGAGCATGAAGTGACCGCGCATACCGCGGCGGATCCGTCCGGAGCCATCGAAAGGCTGCCCACGCGCTCCATCTTCCAGAGGGCTTCGATGTCGATGGGTTTCGTCTTGTTCATGGGGTCCGAACGGGGCTGGGGAAGCACGCATTGTATTTCCCCCGCGTGGCCTCGGGACGCGGCGGGATTACGACGATTCAGCCTGGCGTATCCCTCAAGCTGCGTAACGCTCGACCGGTGAGGCTCGACCCGGCTTGCCGGCGCGAGGTCTCCCGAAGGAAGGGTTGGGCATCGCTTGCCGTGAGTGGCACGCCATGCTCATCAAGTCATCGGAGCGCTTCAACGTGCCTGGCAAAGTTGTTCAGGATGGCTTGCCACCCCTGACGCTGCTGTTCCACAGGGTTTTCGGATTCAGCATCGAACGTGACACGTATTGTCACGCCGTCCGTGCCAGGCAAGAACTCGACCAGTGCAGCACGGTCCCCGAACGAATACTCGATCAACTCGTTGGGCACGATCCTGGTATATGTTCCGGCGAAATCAAAGCCGAAGCTGCCGTCTTTGGCCTCCATGCGCGACGAAAATGCGCCTCCCACGCGCAAATCGACGGTGGCATTGGTTGTGTGCCAGTCATCGGACGCGGCATTCCACTGCTTGATGTCGTCTGGCGTCGTGTAGGCGCTCCAGACCCTGGCGACGGGGGCTTTGACGATGGCTTCAACGGCAATCTTCACAAGTTGCTCCTCGAACATGTTGTCAGTCGTCACGGTCATTGAGCTATCCATAGGCCACAGCACCTATGATTACAGCCGCATCAAGCGCAACCCATCCAACGCAGGGCAGGTAGATGTTCCTGTCTCCCTTCTGCAGCCCGTACCAGAACCAGAGAATGGCGGAGAGCAGGTATGCGCTCCACGACACCACCGAAACGCCGGCAGCCTGGTGACCGACCCATATCGTCAGAACCTGGGGGACAGTCATGAGCATCGTGAAAACGGACATACCACCGAGGAGGCGACTGAAGACCGTCCCCGAAGGGAGGGTGACGCCTTCCGGAGTCTTGGGATCTGGTGCCATCGTAACCTCCCGGTTTCGCGTAACGCCTGGCGTCGCAAGTGGCTGCACTACTGCGCTACTTCGAGGGCGGCGGATAGCGCAGCTTCCAGGTCCAGGTCTTGGTGAACGGGTTGTACTCCATGTAGCCCTGGAGCGGGGCGGGCTGCGCCTTGGCATTGTCCGGCGTGGCGGTGGGCTTCGCGGGTGCCTTGTCGCCGGCGACCACCTTGTTCATCTGCACCGATCCCAGAAGACTCTGTATGGCCGGCGCGAATTCCTCGCTGTTGGTGACCGCGACGATGCCGGTTGTCCTGCCGTGGCCGGAAATGGTCGTCAGCATGGCCGCCGAGACGCCACCGCTGTACGCGAAGGACGCCACGCCGGTCTTGACGCGCCAGCCACCCCCGAGCTCGGACTCGGTCACCCGGGGATCCGTTGTCACGGCGTATGTCGACAGGATCGAGGCCTTCCAATCATTGTCGAAGTCGGCGGTGATGCTGCCCTTGCTGGCGACCCCCAGCAGAACGAAGATCTGGCAGTAGGTGCCCTTCGCCCTGTTGATGGTGCTGTAGCTCGTATAGGTCCTCGCCTTGACCTCCTTGTTCCACGTATCGGGTGGTGATGCATAGCTGAGGAGGTCATTCGAGACCCGTTCCGCAAACGCCGTTGCGGTCGAGAGGCAGAGCGCGGCACAGAGCAGGATCCGGTTCACGATGTCTCCAGGGATTGGCGCGATTGGGGGAGAAATGTAATGGCGCGTTCAACGACCTTCAGGCGGCTCCCAAAGCTCGATCTTGTTTCCGTCAGGATCGAGCACCCAGCCGAATTTGCCGTACTCCGAAGTTTCCGGCTCGCCAACAAGGTTGCAGCCTTCGCTGCGCAGTGCAGCCAGAAGAGCGTCCAGGTCGTCCACACGGAAATTGATCATGAAAGACGCGGTACTAGGTTCCATCTTGCTCGTATCATCGGCAAAAGGAGTCCAGATGGTCATCCCCGGAGGGCTATCAGGACCGCCCCACTCGAAAACGGCTCCGCCCCACTCGGTGACCTCCAATCCAAGGTGGTCGCGGTACCACGCATTCAAAGCGTTCGGGTCTTTGGACTTGAAGAAGACTCCACCGATTCCCGTAACACGCTTCATGGTGCTCTCCGAATGGGCAGCTATTTGTTCTGCGCTCTAACGCTTGCCATGAGATGCGGCCTGAAGGCTGCAAGGCAGGCTTCAGGACGTCGCCTCGATGGCAAGATCAGGCGTCACGTTCGTTGCTTCAGGGCCTGCAGCTTCAGGACAGTTGTCCATGTTCTCGTGTGCATATCCCAGGTCCGCGAGCAGAGCGCGAAAGTCCGCCATCGGGAAACGCTTGGTGTTGCCGACGTTGACACCTCGGAGCAGGGCTATGAACTGCGGCATCCGCCAAACCTTGCGGCGACGTATTTTGAATTCCGCAATGGTATTCATTGGAGCATCGCGCCTGATGTTTGCCATGAGAGGCGGAACCCCGCTTGCCGGGGCACGTCCTCTCGATGGAGGGGTCAGGCTCCATCGACGAACAACTGCTTGCGTGCGATGGCATCCATGTTCGCTTGCTTGAATGCGCGCGCGTACGCGCTATTGGTGAAGGAGAACCCGATGGCGGTAACTGTGCCGGAGACGAATTCGCGCTTGAGGGTAGGGATTCGAACCGGCTGGAAGTAGCTGGATTGCCCGCGTGACGGCCTGGCTCGCAACATGACCGTGAGCGTTGTGAACACTGCCAGACTTGCGGCGCCAGGGGCAAGATATTTGGCAACGAGTGGCGGCGCGATCCCGATTTCACCGAGCAAGACTAACGCCGCGAAATAGACGGCGAATAGGAGTGCCAGAAGGAGCAGCCTATGAACAACGTTCTTTGGCCGCCGCTTCGCAGATGCGGTGCACCGTGGGCAAAAGGGAAGTGGCAACTGAAACGTAGTCTCCGTGCCTCCGGCAATCAGGTAGGAGCTGCGACGCGTGTCTTGCGGGATGACCCGCAGCCTCTCGTTGGCGCCGCAGTTGCAGCACAAATTGCTTGGGAAGCCGAATTCAACGCCTTCGCGAAATGTCAGGGTACCGAGTGGTATGTGCATGGAGGCATCATTCTTTCTGGAATCCAACGTTCGAGGTGAGGCGGGTCCAGCAGGAAGACCCCAGCCCCGACCGGAAGGATGATAAGCCTCACCTGAAGGCCGGGCCTGGCGGCTTGCCGTTGGGCCTCCCCGGGCGGGTGATGCGGCACTGTATGAGTCCTAGACAAGATGGCTTGTTGAGTTGAGGCGGCCCGTCTCCCGGGATACCGTGAATTGCACGCCGAAGGCGTGCAGAGCCACATCAATGCGCCACGAGGGCCGTTGAAACTCAGCCAGGAGACGAGCCATGAACGAATCCAGCATTCTGTACGTGGGACTGGACGTGCACAAGGACAGCATCGACATTGCGACGGCGCATGGCGCTCGTGATGGTGAGGTCCGGCACCTGGGCAGCATTGGCGGGGACTTGCCAGCATTGTCGAAAGCGCTGCGCAAGTGGATCAGCACCGGTCACCGGTTGCAAGTGGTCTACGAGGCTGGCCCCTGCGGGTTCGTGGTGTGGCGACATCTGCACACGCTCGGCATTGCCTGTGACGTGGTGGCGCCGTCGTCCATCCCGAAGCGATCGGGTGAGCGCGTGAAGACCGACCGTCGTGACGCGATGATGCTGGCCCGGCTTGCGCGTGCGGGGTGAGCCTGACGGCAATACGGGTTCCCGACGAGGCGGACGAGGCGGTGCGCGATCTGGTGCGTGCTCGTGAGGACGCCGGCGTGAGCGTCGTAATGGGCGCCATCGCCTGAAGGCGCGCTGCTGCGCAATGGCATCCCCTACGCGGGCAAGAGTTCGTGGACGGGTGCCCATCTGCGCTGGTTGGCGACACTGAAGATCGCCTACCCGGTGCAGCAAGTCGCCTTTCAGGAGCACCTGTACTCGATCACCGAATCCAGCCAGCGCCTCGGGCGTCTGGAGCAAGCCATCCGCGAGGTGTTGCCCACGTGGGGCCTGGCGCCGCTGGTGGAGGCGCTGCAAGCCTTGCGCGGTGTGCAACTGCTGGCGGGGATGACGCTGGTAAGCGAGCCGCAAAACTTCGAGCGCTTCGACGCTCCGCGTCGCCTGATGGCCTATGTCGGACTGGTTCCCGGGAGCATTCCTCGGGCCAGAAACGCCGCCAGGGCTCGATCACCAAGGCCGGCAACAGCGCGGCACGGCGCATGTTGGTCGAGGTTGCCTGGCACTACCGACACCCCGCACGGGTGACGCCGATCATCGCCACGCGCCAGGCCGATCTGCCCAAAGCGGTGACCGACATCGCGTGGAAGGCGCAGCTGCGATTGCATGCCAAGTTCACGCGACTGCTGGCGCGCCGCGTGCCGAAGAACAAGTGCGCGGTGGCCGTAGCCCGCGAGTTGACGGCTTCGTGTGGGCCATCGCCAAAGAGGTCAACGCAACAGGTTGGCAGGGCTTGCCCCGCAACGTCCCCACCGCCGCGACCGCAAGCCATTGAACCCATGCATGCACCCATTCGATCAATGCAAGGTCTTGAGGGAGAACTCGAACCAAGACAACCATCCGATGCCGGACCGGGAACGCGACGCAGCCACGGCCACAGGGGAATCCACGAAAACGTTATTGGTGCCCGCGCAAGCGGCGATCTCAGTCCCTAGACCGCAGGAAGCCCCGCGACGAACACTTGATCTGTCGGTAACCAACCCACGCATATCAGCATGAACAACCGTCGCATCCACACCCGGCTCCGCCGCGTTCCCCGTCCGGCAACAGATCCGCAAACCTCATCCGAATACCCCGGAGGATTCAATGCACCCTCTTGACAGAGTAAAGCCATATCAGCGTTTGAGCTACGCGGCCCGCAGCGGCGTGTCAAGTTGAGCGAGGTGCTAGCCGTCACTGCGCTTGTTTTCGAGGCAACGCTTCCAGCATGCTCATCCGGTTGCCTTCCGGGTCGTTGAAGGACACATACCTTCCAATTCCCGGGATCATCATGGGTTCGCCCAGGACGCCGCCGCCGGCCTCCGATACCCGCAAGATGGCTTCTTCAATGTTTTGCACCGCTATAACGACGCTCGGATGCTGTGCTGGCCACCCAGGATTTCGCGGGTAGAAGCCACCGTTTATCGCCCCTGGCTCCTTCGGCCTGTTTCCTTCCGTTTTAGTCGTTTCAGCCAGAACGTAGCCCCCCATTTCCGCGCCCAGGGCTTGTGTATTCCAACCAAATGCAGATTGATAGAAGCGAGCCATTCGTTCCGCTGCGGATTCCGGTGAAGTCGGGCCGGCGTTCCGGCGGAAGCCGGGCCATCGTTCCGGTCGATGCCGGGCCGTGGCGTGATGCGGGTAGCGCACTGTCGCTGAGTTGATGGGAGACGTCAATGTGCCTTGGTGCGTGTTGGTGGTTTCGGGTTGGTGGTCTTCTGCTTTCGCATCGAGTCGCCCTTGAGGGCGAGGCGATAGCTGTTGTGAACGAGCCGGTCGAGGATTGCGTCGGCAAGGGTGGGGTCGGCCAGGTGCGTGTGCCACTGTTCGACGGGCAGTTGGCTGGTGACGATGGTGGAGCGGCGGTCATAGCGGTCGTCGAAGATTTCCAGGAGGTCGCGCTTGGTCTGCTCGGCGAGCGGGGTGAGGCCGAAGTCGTCGAGGACCAGGAGGTCGACCTTGGCCAGGAGCTTGAGGAAGGCGGAGCGGTTTTGCAGCGCGTGATAGCGGGCGAGTTCATCGACGAGCCGCGGCAGGCGGAAGAAGCGCACCGAGAAGTCCGCACGGCAGGCCGAGTGGGCGAGCGCGCAGCCCAGGAAGCTCTTTCCGACGCCGGTGGGCCCGGTGATGAGCACGTTCAAGTGTTCGGCGATCCAGGCCAGGTCGCGCACCCGGACCATGGCGCCGGGGTCGAGGCCGCGAAGGGCGCTCGTGTCCATGTCCTCGATGACGGCGCCCTGCGGCAAGCGAGCCCAGCGCAGGCGCTGTGCCAGGCGAGCCGAACCGCGCTCGGTGATCTCGTGCTGGATCATGAGCCCGAGGCGCTCCTCGAAGGTAAGTTGCGAACGATCCGGGGTGCACAGTTGCTGCTCAAGGGCGGCGGCCATGCCGCGCAGGCGCAGTTGCTGGAGTTGCTCGACGAGCGGTTGGGTCAGCATCGATGTCCTCTGGGGTGGGTGACGGGCCTACTGGAAGTACTTCTCGCCGCGCACGCTGTCGTGCTCCAGGGGAGCGCGGCCTGGGCGGGCGGGGCGGGCGCGGGCGTGTTGATGAGCGTTCGAAGCGAGCGGTAGCTGAAGCTGCGGATCGCAACCGCCCGCGTGGCGGCCCCCTCGAGCGCCTCGGGGCTGAAGTCGCGCGCAAGGCGAAGGATCCCCAGGCTCGAGCGCAGGCACTCCTCGGGATGGCGCCTGCGGTGCAGTTGCTCGGTGAGCACCTCGGCGGTGGCCGGTCCGATGGCCAGGCGCGCTGCATCAAGCGCTCGTGGGTGAGGTCGATGACGGCGCTGTGCCGCTCGGGACGATGATCGGCGAGGGTCACGAACTGCCCGCGCGAGGGCGCACGCAGGTGCGTGGCGACCAGGTGCTGGCGATGGAAGATCTCAATCACACGCGCGCTCAGGCGTACCTCGACCGTGCGTCCGACCAGCTTGAAGGCACGGAGTAGTAGGCGCGCTCGACCTCAACGTGATAGTCCAGGTGCACCTTGGCCTTCTTCCAGGTGGCGAATTCGTAAGGCCTGTGCGGAAGCGGGCGCAGCGCCGCACGCTCGATGTCGGCAAACAGGCTCGCGCGGCACCCTTCGCGCTTCTTGAAGGGGCGAGCGTTGAGATCGGCCACGAGGAGCGCGATCGCGGCATTGAGTTCGCCAAGCGAGAAGAACGTCCGGTTACGAAGACGGGCAAGGATCCAGCGCTCGACCACCAGCACGCCCGCCTCGACCTTGGCCTTGTCGCGGGGCTTTCGCACCCGCGCCGGCAGAATCGCCACCGCGTAGTGCTCGGCGAAGTCCTGGTAGGCGGGATTCAAGTCCGGCTCGTAGCGGTGCGCCTTGTGGACGGCGCTCTTCAGGTTGTCGGGCACGAGGGCACGAGGAACGCCGCCGAGGAATTCCAGAGTGCGCACCTGGGAGCCCAGCCAATCGGGCAACGCCTGCGTCCAGGTCGCTTCCGCATAGGTGTAGCTGCTCGCGCCCAGGACGGCCACGAAGATCTGGGCCGCGCGCAGGCTCCCCGCTCGTGCGATCCACGACCGGCATCGTCTGCCCGGCGTAATCGAGGAAGAGCTTGTCGCCGGGAACGTGGTTCTGGCGCAGGACCAGATCCTGGTTGGCGAGCCAGCGCCGGTACTGGTCGCAGAAGACGCTGTACTGCCAGCCATCGGGGAGCCTCGCCTTGTACTCCTGCCAGAGCAATTGCCGCGTCACCCCGGGGCGCTTGAGCCTCGGCATGCAGAAACGCGAAGTCCGGCTGCGGGGTGCGAGACAGCGGCACCTCGCGCTGGTAGAGCCGCGCCTGAAGGCCCGCCTCGTCAAGCCCGGCCGGCAGCGGCCAGCCCACGCCCGCCGCGTGCGCGCGGCGCAGGCACTCCTGCACCGTCGAACGGGCGCTCCCGACGGCCGCGGCAATCTCGCGGTCGCTCAGACGGACTTCAAACTTGAGACGCAGAACCTCTCGGATCTTCCGCATGGGTAACCTCGGTTGCGCCACCGCCGGACTCCTTCCAGATGGGAAAGGAGCCCACGGTAGCCCTGGTTACCCGCATCACCCCCGGCCGGCATGGACCGGAACGCTGGCCCGGCATGCTCCGGAATGGTGGCCCGGCATGCTCCGGAACGCTGGCCCGGCATGGACCGGAATCCGCATTCCGCGTCGTCGTAGGGCATCTCAAAGTGAACGACTGGGTCCATGGAAAGATCTCCTTGAGGTTGGTTGATGGGGGTGGCTTCTGCGTGAGGACTAACGACCTGGTTGAGCGGCCGCACACCGACCGCATTGCCGCGCGAAACGCGGCACACGCTGACTCACGGACAGTTCCAACGCACTGTTAGGCGTCATTCCCCGCACTCAACGGTAGCCGTTTGCTCATGGATGTACCTGCACTAAAACCCGCCGCCTCATAGAACGGCGTCATGGAGGGTGCGCAAGACAAGTAGACGGCGAATACGTTGAGCCGCTCAACCATTCGATTCAGGAGTTCTGTTCCAATTCCCTTGCCCCGATATTCTTGGCGTACTTCAAGTGCGGAAATGTAGGCGCATGCAACGCCGTCACTCAACGCGGCGATGTAACCACAGAGAATCGAGGCTTCGAGGTCCCTGGCCACGATTACGTCGCTACTGTGAGTCAATATTTCGAATAGTGTCCCGTCAGGCGGCTCGAAATCCCAATGCGCTAGGAGGCCCGTCAACTCTGATCGGTCGATATCTTTGACGGAGCTGGAATACGCGATTATCAATTGACGCCTAACGATCGAGCTAAGCGGGCAACGACGGCAAGCCATCAGGCCCGCGCGGTGCAGAATAAGCCACGGAGGCTCGCGGGCTTGGTGGCTTGCCGTTGGCGCTCCGCTTGAGCGAGGGGTTAGGCCGCACTTTTTTATGCGCGTCAATTCATGTTGAGCGGCCAAAGTCCATGCAGCACTGCCGGTATCCAAAGATTCCCTGAGCGATAGTAGACGATGCCAAAGAGTAGGCCAATGGCAAACACCGCAGCGATGGTCCACCAATTGAGCACGCCTGACCCGAAAAGAAGATTGGTATGCAGCGGACCAAGGGTAAATGCGACGTTTGATACGAGAAGGCCGCCGAGTGCACCGAAGCGACGCGTCAGTTCCGTCTGCAACCACCCGCGGTAAAGAAACTCCTGTAGCACCCCCCACACCAATCCGGTAAAGACGGAGAACACCAGGAAGCCAATGTATCCGTGCAGGTTCAATAGGCTCAAGAGGTGGTCTTTAAACACCAGCGCAAATCCGATGAGGGCAAGAGGTGCCACCTGAGTCAGGTACAGTCGCTCGCCCTCGCTCCAGCTCGTGCGTGAACGCAGACCCACGGCCGCAAATGGTGCACGTACAAACGCCGCGTGCACCACCAGGAAGACAACAAGCAACGCGAGCACCAGAGATGTCTTGGCAATTGGAGTGTCAAGCAATCCCGCCTCTCGACCGGCAACTTTCAGTGCTGAGAAAGCGCCTATCGCGACCGCGAGGAAGGAAAGCAAGATCCGTCGTCCGACCGCGTTGCTGTAGTCCGGCGCCAAGGGTGACTCGAACATCAGCATATGCGCCCGCGCCGATCGAACGAGAAATGAGTGTTGGTGGTTTTCTCGGGCCATAAACTTCTCTCCGTGCGGCCTATCGCCCGCGCTCACCGGCGGGCCGAGCAAGGCGAGGCCTGTCCGAGTGCAGCGCGTTGTTAGGCGACATGACCCATCTCCGAGTCAGCGCGCGCGCCGGTAGTGCATGGCGACCGCGCCGCTGCGGAGCGGCTTCGCCGAGATCAACTCGAGCCGTCGCGTGCTGGGCAGCCCGCTCTCGTACAGGGTCGGGCCGTGGCCGGCGATCCTGGGGTGGACGAGCAACTTGTACTCGTCGATCAGATCCAGCCGGTCCAGCTCGGTCGCGAGCTTGCCACTACCGAGGAGTACGCCGTCCGGGCTCGCGTCCTTGAGCTTCTGTACGCCTGTGCGCAGGTCGTCGGCGATGTGGTGGCTGTTGGTCCACCGGAAGTCCTTTCGCGTCGACGACACCACGTACTTCGGCTTGGCCTCCAGCTTGACCGCCCACTCGCGCATCGCCGGCGGTGCCTCCGCGTCGCCGCGGGCGACCGCTGGCCAGTAGCTCTCCATCATCTCGTAGGTGACGCGGCCCCACAGCATCGCCCCGCCCTCGTCCATGAGGCGGGTGAAGAAGGCGTGTGTCTCGTCGTCGGCGATTCCTTCCTGGTGGTCGACGCAGCCGTCCAGGGTGACGTTGATACTGAAGGTCAAGAGTCCCATGGTGTCCTCCGTTCGAGATACGCGACGAGCCGATCGCCGTCTGGCTCCAAGGGCAAGAGCCCATTTCGCGAGGTACTCACCCTGTGTCGCCTAACGCCCAAACTCAGCCGCAGCGCCATTTTTGCGTTAGCACATTTGGTGACGTCGGCTGGAGTGCCTTGTTGGGCGGCATTCATGGAAAGCACGGGTATCTGACTGGACGGGCACGACTACGCCTCGTTGTAGGCTCTCTCGAGCTCAGCCACGTCGAGCTTCACCATCGTCATCATGGCTTCCATCACGGCCTTCACCTTCCTGGGGTCCCTATCATGGATCAGCTCGGTGAATCGTCTCGGAACAATTTGCCAGGAGAGACCGAAGGGGTCTTTGATCCAACCGCATTGCGTGGGCTTCGCTCCTGCCTTCACGAGCTTGTCCCAGTATTCATCCACTTCATCCTGATCCGCGCAGTCCACGTAGAGCGAGACCCCCTCAGAGAAGCTGAAGTACGGACCTCCGTTGTAGCCCATGAAGAGTTGACCACCAACGACGAACTCGGCGGAGCTGATGGGACCGTCCTTGCCCGTGCGGGCTAGGTTGCGTACTTCGGAGTGCGGAAACGTCGCGGTGTAGAACTCGATCGCCGCTTCGAGGTGGTCGTTGAACATGAGGAAGGGTGTCACTTTGTTCATGGGAGTGTCTCCTCTGTGAGGGCGATGCTCTTCTCGGCCCAACGCTCTAGTTGAGCGGCCGGGCACGATGCCTCGGCTGCGGAAAGACGCGGCTCACGCTGACCCACCGCCCGCTCGAACGCGTTGTTAGGCTGCTGGTCATTGCGCTAGGGCCGCCCGTATTGCCGCTTCGTTCGGAATCGCGTTGACACTCCACCTGATCACGGTCACTCCGGCGTCAGCCAATGCCTTGTCTTTCCTCGCGTCAGCCTCGACACGCGACGACCTATCGTGGGAACTGTCGTCAAGCTCAATCGCGGCGACGACCGTCGAGTCCTTAAGGCACACAAGAAAGTCGAGGCTCATGCGGTTGATTCGATTATTCCACTCATGGAACGGGGCCTCCTTCTTCACGCCGAGCACCCGAGAAAGCTGACCCTGGGCAAGGATGATGCAATCAGGGATAGCGGCGACCAACCGGTGATAGAGCACCTGTTCAGGATCACTTAGCGGCTTCTTGAGATAGAACGGCCACTGACCGTCTCCGCCCTTGGACAACCCGCGGACGCGCGCAAGAACAAATGCCGCAGTTACAACCACTAGCACGACGATAGGAATGACCCAAGGCGACACAGCTAGCACACCCCTTGAATGTTCAGCAGCCTAACGGACTAAGTTAACCGGACCGCCGGAGGCCGGTCCGGTTGAACGCGTGGTTAGGCCCCTATGCTCGTTTGATGAGGCGCACGATGAAAATGAGCACTATTGCACCAATCGTTGCAACGATGATGCTTCCAAGAAGACCACCGCCCAAGGACACCCCGAGCGTGCTGAACAGAAAGCCTCCGAGCAATGCGCCCAGCACGCCAACGATAATGTCGCCAATGACTCCAAAGCCGCCGCCCTTCACGAGCTGTCCGGCCAACCACCCTGCCACCAGCCCGATCAAAATAAACCAGATGAATCCCATGTGTTCCTCCACCTAAGACTGCGTTTGACAGCGTACCCCTACGCTACATGTAGTGGGCCTAACGATCTAGTTGAGCGGCCGGGCACAATGCACTTGCTGCAACGGCGCGCATCATTTCTTGGGCGCGCCGTTGCGGCCTACGCTCTTTCCCGGCCCGCTCGAACGCGTTGTTAGACGTCGTGCCGCTTGCCCCGCCTTGAGCACCACTAGCAGAGCTTCGTTTACGGATGCCGAGTCGGGAAAGGCCTTCGCGATATCAGGCTCAAGAACGACTACGTTCGAGCCTTCTTTGGCGAGGCGTTTGTGGTATTTCCCTCTCACCGCACTCGACAAGTCGTATTCGCGCCGCATTTCGGCGACGCCAGGGACTTTAGGTTTCATAGCGTTTGCGCTCCGAGGCGCTGGCTAGTCTTGCACTGATGATTCGGAGGGTTGAGCCGCGCTCGGTGTGTGCGACTACGACAATCCGACCGCCCGAGAAGGCACCCATGGTGATTAATCACCGCTCTCCAAGAGTTCGCACCCATGTCGTTTAGTGGATCTAACGATCTAGTTGAGCGGCCTACCACGCTGCCGCTTCGCGCCGCAGCGGCGCGCCACAATGACCCACGGACCGCCCCAACGCATTGTTAGAAGGCACTTCGCCCATGCTAAACCCCGCGTGCTGCACGACTGCCACGGTTGATCTTCAATAGTTCGACGACTTCTGGCAGGGTGCCCAAACCACACCCCTCAACGGACTTCACTTGGGCAAGGCGCTCCTGAAGCCACAATCCCGACATCGCCCTATGCAGGGTGTAGGCGCCCGAAACCACGGTCATGGCCCCTCTTTGATTGGGACGGTCGAACCTCGCCTCGAGTGGCGATCCATCGTCTGCGAAAAAGAGCCACGTTCTGTCCTTTACGTCGCTCCCTTCGCAATGCGACTCTGCGTCCAGGGTGGTCGGAAATGCCGTTAGCCCACCGTCGTCTGTAGCTAACGCGAAAATCATGTGCCTTCTAACGATCTAGTTGAGCGGCCGACCACGATGCATCTTCCGTGGCGGCGCGCATCATTGCTTGGGCGCGCCGCCGCGGCCCACAACCTTCTTCGGACCGCTCGAACGCATTGTTAGACGTCGTACTGACTGCCCTGCCTTGAGCATCACCCGAAGCGCCTCGTTCACGGATGCGGAGTCCCGAAATACCTTCGCGACATCTGGCTCAAGGACGACGATGTTTGCCCCCTCCTTGAGAAGACGCTGGTAGTACTTCCCCCGCTCCGCCTTCGAATATTCAAACTCATATTCCGGTCGCAACTCGTTGACGGTTGAAGCTTTAGTTTTCATGGCGTTTGCGCTCGCTGGCGCTGGCAGGTCTTGCGCTGATGATTCGAATTGCCGTGCCTCGTTCTGAATGAGCCACGACCAAGAGACGCGCCCTCGAAGACATCCCAACGGTGATGACACGCCGCTCTCCTGCGGAGTGGTCGGGGTCAACAAACGTCGCGGATAGCGGAGCCAGGAACACGGTAGTTGCTTCGTCGAACGAGGCGCGATGCTTGCGAAGATTCGCCTCTGCCTTGTCGCTGTCCCATTCGAAGCGCATATGCCAATTCTAGACGCGAGCTTGTACGACATCTAACGTCCGCGTTGAAGGGCACGCGGATTTATGCGCGTCCCTTCGAATGATGTTAGAGCGAGGCATCTTTAAACGCTTTGAGCACGGCATTGATTCTCGTCTGATAGCCGGGCCCCTTGGACTTGAACCATTCGAGTACGTCAGAGTCCACTCGCAGCGAGATCGACGCCTTTGGGCTGACTGGCTTGAGGCCCTGGCGAACGATACCGCGGACAATGTGCTTCACCTCTGCCTCAGGATGCTTGGCGGAAGTCTTGATGTTCCGGTCCTTCAGGGCACGAACCCGAGGCCAGTCAGTCTTGGAGATTTTGGAGGAGGAGGACTTCTTCATGGCGCGTCGCCTTCCGAAAGGAGATGACATGGATGCGCGAAGGAGTTTCAGTGTGGACGAGGGAAACGGCGATATCTGCCAGGAACCCCAGCGTGACAAAGCGCTGCTCTCCGTACGCAAAGCGATCATCCTCGAACGTGAAGGTAGGACCTTCAAATACCTTGGGAGCATCGACGAAGTCCAAACCATGGTCCTTCAGGTTCGAACGCCGCTTCTTCTCGTCCCAAGAGAATCGCATCGACATAGTGTATATACACTGCGCCTATGCGTCAACTTGCGAGCCTTCGCTCCAACGCTGGAGTTAAGCAGTGCGCGGCCTTTCGCGCGTCCGCTTTGGCGTTATGTTAGCCCGCTTGTCGCGCGGATGATGGAGGCCTGCGTGCCATGAGGGCCGGTAGAACGAGAAACCCGGCGCCGTCAATGATTGCGTGCCGGTTGACATGTTAGATGGCACCTTCAGCCCCAGAAGCACGCGTATTGGTCTTCGTCGACAAGTTTCACAAACTTCTCCAGGGATTCCACCAACGGCGTCGGCTCATAGCGATGCCATTTCAGGTCGGCGCGCTGCCAAAAGACGCGCCAGGCTGCTTCGGTTTTCACGAACGTGGCCTTGGCCACCGAATGCTCTAGCTTTTCGCCCGGCTCTTTCCACCGCGGTCGGATCTCGAATATTTCGACGCTCTGCCCCGTGATTCGGAAGCCGATGTCGAGCTCGGGGCGGATGTGGGCAGGGGGCCGCCGCCTTTGTACGAATGCGCCGACGATTCGCTCGCACCGCTTCTGTTCAAATTCGCTCAATGCCATTTTGGTGCCATCTAACGATCTAGTTGAGCTGCCGGCCACGATGACTGTGCCGCGGCCAGACGCGGCCCACGATGCATCACGGACAGCTCGAACGTGATGTTATGTGTCATTCAGATTTGATACCGCGAAATGTCGAGGGAACCGTGAAAGACCCCAAGGATATCGACGTTGCCGTCGCCCTTCACCAAGTACGCAATTCTGTAATGTCCGTAGAGGAGGATTCGGACGCTTCTCAGTGACTCTAGATAACGGTGTCCGATTTCGGGATGGCTTTCGAGCACTTGAGCTCGCTCGAATATTTCTTCGACCGTCTGCGCGGCGGCCACAGCATTGTCTGTGGCGATGAATGCATAGATGTCAGCAAGCCAGTCTTGAGCCTCGGCCGTCCAGGCTATCTCGGCCATGACTTGATGCGCCGCCCCATGTCTTCATTCGAGATAGTGCGCTTCGCATCGGAATCCGCTAGACCACGCCCGACCATTACGTGGAATGCAAGTTCGCGCACGATCTCGTCGCGCGAGCTGTCATCGGGCTGATTCTGGATCAACAGGATAAGTTCTTCCTTTGCCGTCGACATATCCAGCACCTCCATTTCATGCCTATCGTGCCACAGGCGTCCTCACTCGGCGAATGACACATAACGATCGAGTTGAGCGGCGACCAATGCAGCGCAGCGACGTTGGGGGACCGCCCGCTCGAACGCGTTGCTAGGGATCAAGACGTTTCTCTTCGTACGCAGTACACAGCAACACTCGCCACCCGTCGCCCGTTCGGATGAGGTTATAGGTCGTATGGAATTGCCACGGCGCTTGGCCCCTGGACCGATCAATACGCCACGCAAGGTCGGCCACCGCGAAGTCGTCGCCTTGTGCAAAGAACGATGCCAGCTCAAAGCTCGCGGACACGAAGCCGTTGGAACGATAGAGCTCGCACAGGGCGATCATATTGGCGCGCACCGGATCGAGTGACGGCCAATGCGTGTATCCCTTGTCAGAGGCGATCCCGGAGGGGACTGCGTACATTTTTGCAACCGCTTCGCCGTCGAGGCGATTGAAGGCCGCGCGGTATTGTTCAAGAAACTCCCCAATTTCCGCAGTCACGTCTTGATGCCTAGCGATTAAGCTAACGGGCGGCCCGCTTGCGGGACGTCCCTGTTGAGCGACCAGTTAGAGGTTGCGCGTACGCGTCTACGTAGGCATCCAATAGTTGCCTGATCATGCGTTGATACTGCGTCTGGTTCTTTGCTGCGTGAGACTTGAAGAACTCGACGCTTCGCTTGCTAAGTGCAATCGTGACCTTCACACCCTCATCACGAAACGCGAGTTGATTGGGCGGAGGAAGGAAGTCGGGGACCACGCGGTACTCCCCGATCGGCTCACTTGTGTACTTTGTTTTCGCGGTCATAGATAGATTTCCCTTTGCGCCAGAACCCGGCGCCAAAGATCCTGATAATTCCGCCACGGTACGTAAAGCGGACTGTCAGTACGCCTCGATCAACCCGCCCAAAGCAGAAGTAGCGCTTCTCCCTTGTGCTGTGATCCAAGTCCTCGGCTATGACGCGCCGTGAATCTGCAAAGGCCTATTGCGCCTCACCAAACGAAACCTGATGTTTCTGCTGGTTCTCGAAGTCCTTGGCGGGACCCCACTCGAAATACGTCATCGCCATTTGCCAAGGATATCACTGGTATGGCGCATGTGCCATATGCCTATATGGCATCCCGCATCTCGCGCAATCTCTAACGTCCGCGTTGAGCGGCCGCACACCGGCCGCCGTGCCGCGCGAGATGCGGCCCACGATGTTTCACGGTCAGCTCGAACGCGTTGTTAGACCGCATTTCCTCAGATCTTGGTGAGGAGCTTTTCATATTCGCTGTGCGGACCGACCCAGAACCACATCATCTGGCTCTCCCTGAGTACTCCGACGGCTCGCCAATCGAGGTCGATTCGAACTGAATAGACCGGCAGCGTCGCGTGAACCTTTTTGAATCGGAGGGAAGGATGACTCGGATTCTCTGCCCAAAGCTGATAGGCGGCATTTGCCTTCTCCCGAACGCTCGCAGGAGCTACTTCGAGCAGCTCACGAAACCGCCGCGTCGTGAGCGACTGCACAGTCTAGAGGGGCTTGGTTTGCCCGGTAGCGTGTTCGGCCAGTGCCTCTTCGGCGAGTTTGGCCAATGCGTCCTGCGACTTTGCAAAGGACTCTGACCAGCGCTTCTCCGACGCGAGCTCCTCCAGCACGAGCGTAGCCACCGCATCCTGTTCGGAGGCAGGAAGCTTTGCAACTTCGACTAGTGCTTTCTCGAGGAGGCGGGTCATGAATATGTCCTTGTCGGTGCAGGTCAATTCTACGCCCCTGCTCTAATGCGGTCTAACGACCGAGTTGAGCGGCCGGCCACAGCGACCCTGCCGCGGGAAGACGCGGCCCACGATATTTCACGGACCGCTCGAACGCGTTGTTAGAGGTCATCTCCGCTACCCTGCCTGATCCGCTAGCACTTTGGCGACATGCGTTATTGCCTCTTCATCGAGCGTCGGTCTTGGCATCGCCTCCTTCCCAAGTAGAACTCGTGCCGCATTTAGGAGTGTCCACACGTATTGCACCGCTTTGGCTAGGTCACTGCCTTTGATATTAGCCTGACGCCAAACGGCCGTCGGATCTTGTACCGCATCGGAGTCGATATGAAAGTGCGTAAGGTCGCGAACGTGCTTTAACTTGTCAGCCAGAGTTTCAAGCAACTCGAGATCCACCTTGAGTTTCCTCGCGGCGCTCGCAAGTGGTCCGCCATTGGTCCGGTAGACATACCAAAAGGACGCAGCCTTGCTATTGCGGTCGAGGACCTTGATGCAATGGGCGATGTAGTCATTAAACAGTGCCCAATAAAGAACCTTTACCTCCGTTGCTGATATTTTGCCCGCGCGTTCAATGGACTTCATGGCCGCCAAATTGAAAAGGGCGCGCTCAATCTCTACGAGATTGCGCTCTATAGCTCTCTCATACTTGGTCATGGCGCTTGCCACGAATGACCTCTAGACAAGATGGCTTGTTGAGTTGAGGCGGCCCGTCTCCCGGGATACCGTGAATTGCACGCCGAAGGCGTGCAGAGCCACATCAATGCGCCACGAGGGCCGTTGAAACTCAGCCAGGAGACGAGCCATGAACGAATCCAGCATTCTGTACGTGGGACTGGACGTGCACAAGGACAGCATCGACATTGCGACGGCGCATGGCGCTCGTGATGGTGAGGTCCGGCACCTGGGCAGCATTGGCGGGGACTTGCCAGCATTGTCGAAAGCGCTGCGCAAGTGGATCAGCACCGGTCACCGGTTGCAAAGTGGTCTACGAGGCTGGCCCCTGCGGGTTCGTGGTGTGGCGACATCTGCACACGCTCGGCATTGCCTGTGACGTGGTGGCGCCGTCGTCCATCCCGAAGCGATCGGGTGAGCGCGTGAAGACCGACCGTCGTGACGCGATGATGCTGGCCCGGCTTGCGCGTGCGGGTGAGCTGACGGCAATACGGGTTCCCGACGAGGCGGACGAGGCGGTGCGCGATCTGGTGCGTGCTCGTGAGGACGCCGTGCGTGAGCGTCGTAATGGGCGCCATCGCCTGAAGGCGCTGCTGCTGCGCAATGGCATCCCCTACGCGGGCAAGAGTTCGTGGACGGGTGCCCATCTGCGCTGGTTGGCGACACTGAAGATGGGCTACCCGGTGCAGCAAATCGCCTTTCAGGAGTACCTGTACTCGATCACCGAATCCAGCCAGCGCATCGGGCGTCTGGAGCAAGCCATGCGCGAGGTGTTGCCCACGTGGGGCCTGGCGCCGCTGGTGGAGGCGCTGCAAGCCTTGCGCGGTGTGCAACTGCTGGCGGGGATGACGCTGGTAAGCGAGCTGCAAAACTTCGAGCGCTTCGACGCTCCGCGTCGCCTGATGGCCTATGTCGGACTGGTTCCCGGGGAGCATTCCTCGGGCCAGAAACGCCGCCAGGGCTCGATCACCAAGGCCGGCAACAGCGCGGCACGGCGCATGTTGGTCGAGGTTGCCTGGCACTACCGACACCCCCGCACGGGTGACGCCGATCATCGCCACGCGCCAGGCCGATCTGCCCAAAGCGGTGACCGACATCGCGTGGAAGGCGCAGCTGCGATTGCATGCCAAGTTCACGCGACTGCTGGCGCGCCGCGTGCCGAAGAACAAGTGCGCGGTGGCCGTAGCCCGCGAGTTGACGGGCTTCGTGTGGGCCATCGCCAAAGAGGTCAACGCAACAGGTTGGCAGGGCTTGCCCCGCAACGTCCCCACCGCCGCGACCGCAAGCCATTGAACCCATGCATGCACCCATTCGATCAATGCAAGGTCTTGAGGGAGAACTCGAACCAAGACAACCATCCGATGCCGGACCGGGAACGCGACGCAGCCACGGCCACAGGGGAATCCACGAAAACGTTATTGGTGCCCGCGCAAGCGGCGATCTCAGTCCCTAGACCGCAGGAAGCCCCGCGACGAACACTTGATCTGTCGGTAACCAACCCACGCATATCAGCATGAACAACCGTCGCATCCACCCGGCTCCGCCGCGTTCCCCGTCCGGCAACAGATCCGCAAACCTCATCCGAATACCCCGGAGGATTCAATGCGCCCTCTTGACAGAGTAAAGCCATATCAACGCTTGAGTTAAGCGGCGCGCGGCTTTTCGCGCGTCCGCTTGGACGAACTGTTAGGCGCCATCGGAAGAAGCCCACGGGTTGTACGATCCAAAAGCCCAAACGTGTCCCTCTGGATCCTTGCATGCATATCCGCGACCTCCGTACGGTTTGTCCTCAATTGGAATGAGTATCTCAACGCCCTCTGACACAGCGTGCTTGTAGTGAGCGTCCGGATCACTGACATGGACGATGACCTCAACGGTGCCGACTCCGCCAACCTCTCGTGGAGATTTGCAGAAACTCGGGAATGCGTATGCTTCTGCAGAGCTAAGCATGACTCCGCCATGACCTAGAGTTAGGTGGGCATGAGAAATTGATGAGTTCTCACCCGGAATAACCAGCCGTTTCTCAAAGCCGAAAGCACGACACAACCATTCAATCGCTTGCGGCGCGTCGTGGTACAGCAGACCTGGCGTGATGGACGGAGCTGACATTTCCAACCTCCGGCTACAGAGAATGTTGATATGGTGCCTAACGACCCAGTTGAGCGGCCGCACACCGGCCGCATTGCCGCGCGAGACGCGGCCCACCCTGAACCACGGCCCGCTCGAACGCGGTGTTAGGCGTCCGTTCCCTAGAGATCTTCCGGCCCGAGTCCGGTGTGCTTCGCAATTCGAGCGAGCATCTTGGGGCCAATTTCCTCTCCGTCGTGAAATGCGAAGACGAAATCGGGCCAACCTTCGCGACTGAGCGTGCGATGTGACCCGGCCTGCCGCTTAACTTGCCACCCGATGGCGAGCAATGCCGCTTGTACGCGGCGTGCCTTCGTCGAGGGCCACTGGCTCACGCAGCGGCGACGTTGAACGAGATGGAGTGGGGCCGGCTTTCGCCATGCTCCAGGCGGTCGGCCAAAACGCGCAATGCCAAGACTTCGGCCTTGGACATTGCTTCATCGGCGGAGGCCCCATAAGCAAGAACGCCGGGAAGCTGCGGCACCTCTGCCAGCCAGCGGCCGTCTTCTTCGCGTTCGCACTCAAGTTCGAACTTCATGGCAGGCACTCCTTTGGGACGAACGGTCATTTTACGCCGGCCCCTATTGGACGCCTAACGACCCAGTTGAGCGGCCGCACACCGGCCGCATTGCCGCGCGAGACGCGGCCCACCCTGAACCACGGCCCGCTCGAACGCGGTGTTAGGCGTCCGTTCCCTAGAGATCTTCCGGCCCGAGTCCGGTGTGCTTCGCAATTCGAGCGAGCATCTTGGGGCCAATTTCCTCTCCGTCGTGAAATGCGAAGACGAAATCGGGCCAACCTTCGCGACTGAGCGTGCGATGTGACCCGGCCTGCCGCTTAACTTGCCACCCGATGGCGAGCAATGCCGCTTGTACGCGGCGTGCCTTCGTCGAGGGCCACTGGCTCACGCAGCGGCGACGTTGAACGAGATGGAGGGGCCGGCTTTCGCCATGCTCCAGGCGGTCGGCCAAAACGCGCAATGCCGAGACTTCGGCCTTGGACATTGCTTCATCGGCGAGGCCCCATAAGCAAGAACGCCGGGAAGCTGCGGCACCTCTGCCAGCCAGCGGCCGTCTTCTTCGCGTTCGCACTCAAGTTCGAACTTCATGGCAGGCACTCCTTTGGGACGAACGGTCATTTTACGCCGGCCCCTATTGGACGCCTAACGACCGAGGTGAGCGGCCGACCACCACCGCCGTGCCGCGGCCAGACGCGGCCCACGCTCTTCCACGGTCCGCTCCAACGCGTGGTTAGACATCTGCCCCTCGCTGGTCACCGAACCAAAGAACGACGCCCACCACCATGGGAATTGCAACGATGAGTCCGATAGCGATCATCGCGGGCGCCGCTGACGGGCGGTCGAGGTTCAGCAAGGGCGCGCCAAACACCAGCGGTGCGCCCATGCCGGTTCGAAGGCACTGCCGCTTAACCTTTGCGCGAATTTCGGGCGACAGATTGATGTGCGCAAGGAGCCCGAGGATGAGACCAGCGACAACACCCCAAACGCCGATAGTTTCGAGTACGTTCACCTGTCACTCCTTTCGTCGCTGCCCAGGGCTGATGTCTAACGATCCAGTTGAGCGGCCGACCACTGACCGCTTTGCCGCGCGAGACGCGGCCCACGCTGACCCACGGCCCGCTCGAACGCGGTGTTAGAGGTGCTCTTCTTCACTTTGCTATCACCCAGAAGGCGACTAATCCGCCGACACCTACAACGAATGGAAGAAGCCAGTGCAATGCATCGTCACCTTTGGGATGGTCCCAACTGTCACGGAAAGTCGCAGAGAACTTGCTTCGAATAGAGCGCAAGCGCGCCCGACGAACCTGTATGGCTGCCCACAATTGGCATTGGACCACAGCGGCAAATGCGGCCGCCGCAATGACCAATATGGCGAGTACGGCTCGCTCCCACGAAATTGATACGCCGAAGAGCTGCTTTACGGCGACCAATGCTGCAAAGAGCGCGATTGAGTAGTTGGTGACGCCCAATTGCTGTTGCTTGAAGCCGCCGATCTCTGCAACGCTTGCGTTATAGAGTGCCAACAACTCGGAATGGCACTGCTCTTGATCTCGTTCTATTGGCACCATGTACCTCCGAGCACCTCTAACGACCGAGTTGAGCGGCCGCACACCGGCCGCGTGGCCGCGCGAGACGCGGCCCACGATGTTTCACGGTCAGCTCGAACGCATTGTTAGAACGCAACGGCCTCACGTGAACCCCAGCTTTCGTCTCTCGGTCGCCGCAATGACTGCCTTGATGTAGTGGTGCGGGATATATGCCTCAAACTCAAAGGTGGTTCCATCGGGGCTTTTCGAGTCCACGATGATGCGAAAGTATGAGAGATGAAGTTCCGCCTCTTTGCAGTAGAGGTACTTGCCAATAGGTCCGTTGCTCAAGTGTGGTTTCAAGAAGGCCTCGAGGTCGCTCAGCCCTTGCTCCGTGAACAGAACGCCCCATACGCGAGATGCCTGGTTTGTCACTGACGCCTCCGTTGCGTTCTAACGACCGAGTTGAGCGGCCGGCCACGATGACCGTGCCGCGGCCAGACGCGGCCCACGACAGTTCACGGTCCGCTCCAACGCGTTGTTAGACAGCAATTGTTCGCTCATTCGGGACCTGAGGCATTGTCGCCTGGCACGGTGTATCCATTCTCGGGACGGAAGGCTGCACGGCCCTCGGACCGGAGCATTGAGTAGACAACCACTCCGCCAATGAGTGGGAGCAACCAAACAACTGCCGCCTGAAGCCATTTCTGCCCAGTCTCGAGGTGGCTCGCCCGTACCACGAGGGCCGTGACCCACAGCTGCCAGGCCGCAACTAGTGCGAGGACTGTCCAAACTGCGGCATTGGTTCCCATTGCTGTCTAACGATCGAGTTGAGCGGCCGACCACCGACCGCCTTGCCGCGCGAGACGCGGCCCACCATTGTTCACGGGCCGCTCGAACGACATGTTAGAAAGCATTCCCTCGCAAGCCACGTTGCTTCGCCTTTTCATCGCAACGGAGTGCCGCTGCCTGGCGCTCGCGGCCGCAAGAACGATGCCTTTCAATGAGCCTCCGTAGTTGATGAAGCCGTGTTCCGCCGAAGCCATGCTGTGGCCGCGAGACTTGCCCCAGGCGAACGAAGCCGCGATGCATCCGAAATGCCAGATGCTCGTGACCGGCGCCTCCACGGAGACAGGGTTGGGCATCTTTGAATGGCGCGGCTTCATTTTCGTATCGACCCGATGCTTTCTAACGACCGAGTTGAGCGGCCGGCCACGCTGGCTGTGCCGCGGCCAGACGCGGCCCACGATGCCTCACGGTCCGCTCCAACGCGTTGTTAGACAGCATGCTCATATGCACACTCCCTTGGCGCATGAATACCAAACTGCCCCAACGAGGTCGATCCCCAACACCAGCGCCCCTAACAGGACGGTCACCGCGACGGTGGTCATTCGATTGACGCTGCGCCAATTGCGCCACGGAATTGCGACTGCGACGACGGCACCGAGACTTACGACGAACGGAGACCAATACCAAGGCGAGTCTGGGGCGAGATGGGCAACTTCGCTCAAGAGCGCCACTGTCGCGGCGTACCCAAACACCCCGGTGACCAATGTGGCGATGATTCGCATGCTGTCTAACGATCGAGTTGAGCGGCCGACCACCGACCGCCTTGCCGCGCGAGACGCGGCCCACCATTGTTCACGGGCCGCTCGAACGACATGTTAGAAAGCATTCCCTCGCAAGCCACGTTGCTTCGCCTTTTCATCGCAACGGAGTGCCGCTGCCTGGCGCTCGCGGCCGCAAGAACGATGCCTTTCAATGAGCCTCCGTAGTTGATGAAGCCGTGTTCGGCCGAAGCCATGCTGTGGCCGCGAGACTTGCCCCAGGCGAACGAAGCCGCGATGCATCCGAAATGCCAGTTGCTCGTGACCGGCGCCTCCACGGAGACAGGGTTGGGCATCTTTGAATGGCGCGGCTTCATTTTCGTATCGACCCGATGCTTTCTAACGATCGAGTTGAGCGGCCGGCCACGATGGCTCGGCCGCGGACAGACGCGGCCCACTATGCTCCACGGCCCGCTCGAACGCGGTGTTAGGCAGCCTACTCATCTTCAAGAAGGGCATCCCACTCACCATCCTTTCGAAGATCCTTGAATGCGAGCATGAACCACTCGTGGACTTGTTCCCACTTTTCAAGATAGTCGTCGAAGTGGCCTCTAATCTCTTTTGCGCCTATGGCGATTTCGTCGATTGACTTGTGTTTGGTAAGCCCGTGCACCAGCTTGATTCGACCCGCGTTGGCTCTTTCAGCAATTGCAATTAGGTCGTCGCGGTGTTCAAAGTCAATTGTATTTCGAAGCTCCTCAAGTACCTGGCCAAACATTGCTCTCTTTGGAAGGGCAAGGTGGTACTCCAATGGCGCAACTTGGAGCTGCATCATGAACTCGCTCCATCGCAAGACTAGCCTGAGACTCTCCTCAATGAGTTGGTGATAAACAAGCACCGATGCCAAGTAGCCCTCGATCGATCCCTTTTCAAATGACTCGTCCGCGATCTGATTCAGCTCGATAAGGAACTGGCTACGGTCGAAGTCAGGCCATCTTTCGCGATCTTTGATGGTCTCGACGAGCGTGTCCAAGTACGCCATAGGCTCTCGGCTGCCTAACGATCTAGTTGAGCGGCCGGCCACAACGACCATGCCGCGGAAAGACGCGGCCCACGATGCCCACCGGCCCGCTCGAACGTGTTGTTAGAAAGCACTTCTAGCTACTCCTTCGCGCTGGATCGACTCGCCGCCAGACGCGGGACATTTACGACGACTAGCGTAACTCCGGTCACACCGAAAACGATTGCGAACAATGCACCGACCCAGGAATCGGGCAGATTGACTGCAACCGGCAACACCATGAAAAGGGCCAGCGGTATCAAGCCCGCCCCCACGACCACTCCTAGCGCCGCATATGCTCGGGATATTGGCTCTTGGTTGGGTCGCTCCGATGCCACTGAAGTGCTTTCTAACGATCGAGTTGAGCGGCCGCCCACGATGGCTCGGCCGCGGACAGACGCGGCCCACGATGGCTCACGGCCCGCTCGAACGCGTTGTTAGCCCGGCGCCGCACTAAAGTGATGATGCCCACGTATCCTCATGTACCACGAGAATGGGGAGACCCTCGCGTTTGTACTGCATCGCCTTCTCAATCTTGGTGCCGAAGCTTCCATGCTTCCACTCTGGACTGCCAAGTCCACCGATTACAAGGTAACTGAGCTTCTTGGTTACTCCACCAACAGTTCCACCGCGCGATTCAATGGCTGCGGAACACACCTCTCTTGGCGCGTAGACGAATTCACCTGTGAGACAAAACCTCGATCCGGAAAATGAAACACTGGACACGTCATCAAACGCCAGACCGGTGACATGCTCAGATTGAGCAAGTTGCTCGAGCGATCCGCCAACGAGCTTTGACAGCGTTTCGACAAGATGAGACCGCTCCTCTTCGGTTACAACGCCGTCAGCCAGTACCGCCTTGATGCGGGTATGAACGACATCGCCCGGCCAGGCAGTTGCGATCGCATCGTTGGCTTGTAGCCATTCGTTCAAGAAGCCAATCTCCTGGTCGCTTAGTTGCCTATCGCCAAGCAGGCCCTGTGCAATGCCAACGAGCGCGCCAAACGAGCGCTTCATTTCGTTGGCGTACGCCGCGCCTTGGCGGGCGAAGAAATTTGCCATTCGCGATGACTCCTCTCATCGGGCTAACGATAAGTAGGTTTCGGAATTAACAAATATTGTGGCCATTCTGTCCGTGTAAGAACGGGCGGTCAACCGCAAGTCCCTGATCCTCGTTGTCATTTCCGTACTCCTCCCATTAACGGAAATGGCAAACCCTGCATACCCCGATCCCCGCACCCTCCTCGGCCAGCTCAAGGCCCAGATTCGAGTGCGCCACTACAGCCTGCGCACGGAAGAGGCGTACGTCTACTGGGCTCGCCGCTACCTTCGCTTCCACAACCACCGGCACCCGCGCGAGATGGGCGCGGAGCATCTCAAGGCGTTCCTGTCCTGGCTCGCCGACCCGGGCAAGGTCGCCGCCAGCACGCAGAACCAGGCCCTCTCCGCCCTCCTCTTCCTCTACAAGGAGGTCATCGGGCTGGAACTGCCGTGGCTGGATGGAATCAGGAAGGCCAAGCGCCCCAGGCGCCTGCCCGTCGTACTCACTCGCGAGGAAGCGCGTGCGCTCCTCGCCCGAATGGATGGCACGCATGCGCTCATGGCGAGGCTTCTCTACGGGACGGGCATGCGGCTCATGGAATGCCTGCGGCTGCGCGTGAAGGACATCGATCTCGCCCGCCGTGAGATCGTGATCCGCGAGGGCAAGGGCGCGCGCGACCGCGTCACCGTCCTGCCCTCCACGCTCGTGGCCCCAATCGAGGATCACCTCGTCCGTGTGCGCACGCTCTACCTCGCCGATCGCAAGGCCGGCCTGCCCGGCGTGGAGCTTCCCGGCGCATACGGTCGCAAGAACGCCGCTGCCGGGGCGCTCTGGGGCTGGCATTGGGTCTTCCCGCAGCGCTCGCTTTCCGCAGACCCGCGCTCCGGCATTCGGCGCCGCCACCACGTCTACGACCAGACTTTTTCCAGGGCGCTATCCCGGGCCGCGAAACAGGCCGATCTCGCCAAGCCCGTGACCGCCCACGTGCTGAGGCACAGCTTCGCCACTCACTTGATGGAGGCGGGCTACGACATCCGTACCGTGCAGGAGCTGCTGGGGCACAAGGACGTGAGCACCACGATGATCTACACGCACGTCCTCAACCGCGGCGGTCGCGGCGTGGTGAGCCCGCTCGATCGCTGAGGGATCCTGCGTGCCCCCGGAGGTGCGAGCACCGATCGCCACGCTCGAGCACGCGGGGTTCGCGGATCGCGGCGGCAATCGGGGAGTCCCGGGAATGAAGGACAGCGACAGGCAAGCGAAGATCGTCGAGCGGTCCGTGGGGGAAGCCATGACCCTGCACTGCAAGGATGGCAAGGCCTTGCCGCCGGCCACATCGGGTCGCGATCTTGCAAATCAGGTACAGGACGCAGCCTGGTTCGCCGCGACGCGATCGTAGGTAAGGATTCGCCCGCCCGCCCCCGGCGGCCAGCCGCCGTTGAACTGCACCCGCTTCTCGACGTGCGTGTAGCCCTGCGCCTGCATGTGCTTCGTGAAGCGCCCGCAGTGCCCGCGCCCGGCGTCGGTCATCACGAACTGCACGGTGGGGTTCGCGTGCAGCGCAAGGAACCCGGCCAGCAGCCTCGGGTGGTCGTGCTCGTAGAGCACGTCCGCCCCGATCACGAGGTCGAACCTGCCGATGCCCGGGTCGGGGCCGCCCCACGGCGCCCGGCAGAACGCGATGGGTTCCAGCCCGTTGAGGTCGGTGTTGTGGCGCATGAAGGCTTCGGCCAGCGGGTGGTGGTCGCTCGCGGTGATGTCGGCGCCGCGGTGCTTGAGCACCAGGCTTGCCAGGCCCAGGCCGCAGCCCACCTCGAGGATGCGCAGCCCCGCGATCGGGATCACGCTCATCGCCTCGGCCAGCGCGATGCCTGCGGGCCAGATCACGCCGAACATCGGCCAGGAGGCGGGGGTTACTCCGGCGCGCTCGGCAGCGCCATCGGGGTCGGAAAACTGCCGTCGGTCCGCCAGGGCTCGCATCTCGAAGCTGCGTGTCCCGATGCGATGCGTGTTCGTCTCGACCTTGTAGCCCGGCAAGCGCTGCCCCGGTGATTGCGGATCGGTGCCTTCCCGCGAGGAAGGCTCCTTCCTCGGATTTTACGCGCTTAAGCGGGGCATTCCCGTTCAGGCCACGACGAGTTCTCCCGACATCCCCTCGCGCCCTTCACCGCAGAACACGTCGCAGAGGAAGACGAAGGTGCCGGTTTTGTCCGGAGTGAATGTGAGCCTGGCCACCTGTACGGGAATGATGTCGGTGCGCACCTTGAATTCAGGAGCACTGAAGCCCATTGCCACCTCGGGCGATGTGAATTCCAGCGTCACGGGCCAGTCCTTCCGCACCCCGGTCTTCGAGGAGATGAAAGCGAACTTGCACGTCACCACGGGGACGATGCGGGGCGCGAGCGCCCACACTGCCGCGTCCGAGCCGGGCGCCGCCATCCTCAGTCGCCACCTCGCGGAATCCAGCCCGCGATACGGTTGGGCGGGATCCCACTCGATGGGGTCTCGCTTGGGCTGCAATTTGCCGGCCGGCAGCGCGAAGCGGAGGATCACGTCTCCGCCGGTTTCTCGCTCACCGGCGCGCGGCTCGACTACCATGACGGGCGTCCCGTCGCGGCGATCACGTATCGGCGGCGGCAGCACTTCGTCATTCGGGGCGATCGTGGCCGTCCTGCCGTTGAGCTTCCTCGATTCCGTTACCGGTGAAATTCCCATGCGTGGCCAAGTCATGATATTTCAAGGCTTCTCCATCCTTTCTCCCGTTTTTCCCATGGGCTTTGTCGGCATCAGGGCGATAACTTGTGCGGGCACGGCAAGGGCGATGCCGACGCCGTGAAGTTTCGCCAGGTGCGCCGATCAACTCTTCATTCAGGAGCTCTCATGCTTCGCCAGTCGATTGTTGCCATAGCCTTGTGCTGCCTGTCCGCCATTTCCGCATTTGCGCAGGTGCAGGGAGGCGGCATGGGCGAAGGGCAGCCCGGCGCCAAGCAGGGTAACCAAGGCACGGGCTCCGGTGGCCAGGGCGGTGGCGGCCATCACCATGGTCCGCCGCCGGAGGCAATTGATGCCTGCAACGGCAAGGCCAGCGGCGCGGCGTGCAGCTTCATCGGCCGTCAAAACAAGCAACTGACCGGAACCTGCTTTTCACCGCCGCCCAGGGACGCCGGGCAGTCGCAGGGAACGCCCGCTGCATCCAATTCGGCTGGCCAGGACAAACGCCCGATGGCATGTCGTCCGAACCGCGGTGGTCCGGGCAAGTGATCGCTGGCATCATGGGCACGACGGCCCTGGCACCCGCCCGGACCGCAGGGGCAAGACGCGAATGCGGACGAAACCCGCCTGGAAGGTCGAGATGAAGAGGACCCGGTTCGCCGGCTACTTGCTGGCTGCAATGGCGATGACCGCGGCATTCGCGGAAGATCCTTCTCCCGGCCTATGGGAGATCACGATGGATTCCAGGGTGCCGGTCGACACGGGCTGGGCGCCCGCGCCGCTCGGCGTCACCCAATGCCTCACCGCCAGCGATGCAAGGGATCCCTCGAGTCTGGTCGGCTCGATGTCGACGCCGGGGGCCACGGGTTGCAGCTACACGGAGCGAAGCTATTCGGGCAGCACCTTTCGTTTTGCCGTGGAATGCTCCGGCTCCTACGGCCTCAAGTCCCGGGGCAGCGTGACCTTCGGCGCCGTCAGCTTTGACGGCAACATCACGGCAACGGTCACCTTGAACGGTCAGGCCACGGAATTCCAGAACCGCGTATCGGGCAAAAGGGTTGGGGACTGCTAGCACCAGATATCGACCCGGTGTTCCGCTAGCCCGCAAAGACGGCGATGCGCTTCGCAGCCGTCTCGCCCCACGCGTCATAGACCGCCGGCCCCGGATGAAAGCCGTCGGAAGCCATGTGCATCCCGTCCAGTTCACGCTCGAATGGCAGGTGCTCCGCGCCCCTCCCGTCGGGAAGCGCCCTTGCCAGCGCGCGATCCAGCTCCTTCGCGCGTTCGCCCAGGTACCAGCGCAGCGGCTGCGGCAATGCGGGGAAGCGGTGCACGGGCGGCAGGCCCGAGACGAGGATCAGCTTCGCGCCGAACTTGTCGCGCAGCAGTTCGCGCAGCTTCGCGCTGCGCCCGAGGAACGTCGTCGGGCGCACGTCGCCCGTCACGTCGTTCACGCCGAGCGAGGTCACCACGACGTCCGTATCGAACCGCTCGACGCGCTCCAGGTGCCGGATCGTGGAGGCCGTCGTCGCACCCGTGCGCGCGATGACCCGCCACTCGACTCGATGGCGCTTCCCCAGCCGGGCGACGATGCGCCCCGCAAGTGCTTCGTCCTGCGTGGACGCGCCCACGCCGGCGCCGGCCGAGTCGCCCAGCACGAGAAGCCGCAGGACCGGGCCTTCCCCGCGGATACCCTCGCGCGGCCCCGGGGGCTCCGGCAGCACCGGGGTGTGGCGCCGCACGCGCGTTCCCTGGACGAGCAGCAGCGGGCCCAGCACCCACTTGGCGATCGCAAGCTTCATCGCTAGCGGATTTCGGCGAGCAGCCGCTCGATCAGACGCTCGCCCTGCTCCACGTATCCGCCGGAGAAGAGGTTGGCATGGTTGAGCACGTGATAGAGGTTGTAGAAATCGCGCCGCACGGGGTAGCCGTCATCCAGCGGCCAGGCGTTGCGGTAGGCCGAATGGAAGTCCTTCGGGAATCCGCCGAAGAGTTCCGTCATGGCAATGTCCGCTTCGCGATCGCCGCAATACACCGCGGGGTCGAAGACGACGGGCGTGCCATCGGCCAGCGCCGAGGCATTGCCGCCCCAGAGATCTCCGTGCAGCAGCGAGGGCACGGGCCGGTGCGTGCGGAAGAACGCCTCGCCATCCGTCAGCAGCCGTTCGCCGCGGTCGATCATCTTCGAGGGGTAGCGGTTCGCCATCGCCATGCGCAGTTGCGCGTGCACGCGCTTGTCGCGCCAGAACGCAAGCCAGTCTTCGCTCCAGCCGTTACTCTGTGGCGAGGCGCCGATGAAATTGTCCCTGCCCCAGCCGAACTTCTCCTGCGGCAGGCGGTGCTGGGCGGCGAGCGCCGCGCCGAGCAGCGCGCCGGAGGCCGAGGTGAGCGGCGCGAGGTCGAGCCATTCGAGGATCAGCCACGCCGTCTCGCCATCGTCGCCGCGCGCGATCACCGCGGGCACGCGCACGGCGCCCGCTTCGCCAAGCGCGGCGAGGCCCTCGGCCTCCGCCACGAGTAGCGGCTCGCGCTCCAGGTCGGCGAGCTTCGCGAAGTACCTGGCTTTCCCGCCGGCATCCTCGCCTTCGAGGCACAGTGCCTCGTGGATGCATCCGCCGGTCACGGCCTTTGCCGTGCCGAGCGTCCAGTCCGCGCTCGTCGCGTCCATCACGGCGCGTTCGACCGCGGCTCGCAGTTCCGGGGTCATGCCGCTACGCTGCGGCCCGCCAGCGCGCGAACGCGACGTCGAGGTCGGCCATGAGGTCCGCCGGATCCTCCAGGCCGATGTGCAGGCGGATGAGCGGGCCGCCGTCCCAGGGGCGCACTTCGCGGCCGTGGCGCAGGTTGGCGGGGACGATGAGGCTCTCGAAGCCGCCCCAGCTGTAGCCGATGCCGAAGTGCTCGCAGTGGTCCATGAGCGCGGCCACCTGCTCGCGCGATGAGGGCTGCAGTTCCACGCCGAAGAGCCCCGAGGAGCCCTTGAAGTCGCGCTTCCACAGCGCATGCCCCGGGTCGCTCTCGAGCGCCGGATGCAGCACGCGCTTCACCTCGGCCCGCTTCTGGAGCCAGCGCGCGATCTCGAGCGCCGCGTGGCCCTGCTTTTCCAGCCGGATGGCGAGCGTGCGCATGCCGCGCACCATGAGGAAGATGTCGTCGGGGCTGGTGGTCTGCCCGAGGTCACGGGAAACCGCGTGCAGCATGGGCCACGCGCGCGCGTTGGCGACGACTGCCCCGAGGATCACGTCGGAGTGCCCACCGAGGTACTTGGTCGCCGGCTGCACCACGAGGTCCACCCCGTAGTCCATCACCGGGTAGTAGAGGCCGGTGCCCCAGGCGTTGTCGGCGATCAGGAACGCGCCCTTCGCGTGCACCGCTTTCGCGATGGCCGGGATGTCCTGGATCTCGAAGGTGAGCGAGCCCGGGCTCTCCGCGTACACCACCGTGGTGTTGGGCTTCATGAGCGCCGCCACCTGCTCGCCGCCGGCGAGCGGGTCGTAATAGCTCGTCTGCACGCCGAATTTCGCGAGCGTGTGGTCGCAGAAGTGGCGCGAGGGCCCGTAGACGGAATCGACCATGAGCACGTGGTCTCCGGTCTTCACCACCGCCATGATCGCCACCGCGACCGCCGCCAGGCCGGAAGGAACCGTCACCGCGCGATGGCCGCCCTCGAGGGCGCAGATGAGATCCTCGAAGGCGTTTCGCGGCGGCATGTTCACGATGCCGTAGGTGGCGATCGGCTCGCCCGCCTCGAAGAGCTTCTGCGTCTGCGCGAGGCTTTCCAGGCTCTCGAAGAGCACGGTGGAGGCGCGCGTGACCGGAAGATTGACGGTGGCGGGCGGATGCGCCGCCGTGCGCCCGCCGTGGATGAGCTTCGTCGTCTTCTTCATGCGTCGGCACCTTCGCGTTCCATCTCGCGGCGGATCTTCACCGCCTCGGCGCCCTCGTCGATGGCCACGTCCGCCCACGAGACGGGCTTGCCCGCGGCGACGTCCTTCAAGAGCTTCACCTTGTGCGCCAGGCCGATGGGCAGGCCCCCCGCCTTGAGCGAATCGGAGGCCGGCATCAGCTTGCCGTACACCGTGTAGCCGCCCTCGCCGTCGAGCATCTCGCCCGCCTTCAGGTCGCGCTTGGCGGTGGCGACGCAATCGCCGCGGAATCCGGTCGCCGCGCCGGTGGCCTCGCGGCGCACGCCCACGCTCGCCACGCTGATGCCCAGCTCCAGCCCGATGAGGTGGCTGGGCTTGTACATCGAGGCGTACTCGCCCGAGGGGTCGGTCACGATGCCGTATTCCTGGAAGCAGCGGCGCACGTACTCGTGTCCGGCGGCGAAGGTGACGAACACGCCCCAGCGCAGGTCCCGGAACACCGGGCGCCCGTCGCGCTCGACGCTGGAGATCACCTCCACCTGGCCGCGATGGTGCAGGTGCCCGCCGTCGGCCTGCGGGCGAAGCACGCGCGCCAGGTCGTCCACGCCGCAGGGCGGGAACTCGAGCCCGCCGGGGGCGGCGCGCAGCCCCGTCGCGTTGGCCACCGCCGCCATCTCGATGGCGCTCTTGGTGCCGTCGAGGAAGGAATTGAACATCTGCGCGTTGAAATCGCCCTTGGCCACGGTCTCCGGAGCGAACCCGTAGTGGCCCCACACCGTCTCCGGCGTGGAGGCGTGGTAGGCGGGCAGGTACTTCGTGCCCTTGCCGGCGGCGATGACTTCGAAGCCCGCAGCCCGCGCCCAATCGACCTGCTCGCAGATAAGCGCGGGCTGGTCGCCGTAGGCGAGCGAATACACGATGCCCGCCTGCCTCGCCAGGCGCGCGAGGATCGGGCCGGCGAGGGCATCGGCCTCCACGTTCACCATCACGATGTGCTTGGCCGCCGCGCAGCAGGCGAGCACGTGATGGATGCCGGCCGACGGGCTTCCCGTCGCGTCGATGACCACCTCCGTCGCCGGGTGAGCGATGGCCGCGTCGGCATCGTCGGTGATGAAGGTGCTCCCGGCCTTCAGCGCCTCGTCGAAGGATTTCGCGCCGAGCCTTGCCGCCTCCCATCCCACGCGCAGGAGCGACGCCTTCGCGCGGTCCGGCGCCAGGTCCGCCACTGCCAGCAGGTGGATGCCGGGCGTTCGGCGCGCCTGCGACAGGTACATGGATCCGAATTTTCCGGCGCCGATGAGCACGACGCCGACGGGGCGCGAGGCAGCCTCGCGTTCTTGCAGAAGTCGATGGAGGTTCATGGCAGGTCAGCGTATGAAGGGGGTGCAGCGTTACAGGTGAAGCACTGCGCAGCCGGCAAGCCGTTCGTAGGGGGGAAATAACCGTCCGTCGGGGCGCCTGCTGGCTCGCGTGTGAATCAGCACCTAGCAGTTTACCGCCGCACCTTGGGACAATGCGCGCATTGCCCTAAACTCACCGGAAAACCAAAAAAGAATGGTCATGGCATCGAACCCGAATCCCGGCCCACCCGTGCCCGACCCCGCCCTGGAGGCGCTGCGCCCCGGACTGGAGATGCTGGGCATGCCGGCCTACGTCGTGGATACCGGGCAGCGCTACCGGATCCTCAACGCCGCCTACGAGGACTTTTTCGGGCGACGGGCCGCGGACATGATCGGGCACACGGTGGAGGAAGTGTTCGGACCCGCGCCCGCCGACGACCGGCGCACGGCGCTGGTCAGGGCCCTGACGGGGGAGACGCTCACCTTCGACCGGGATGCGAGGCACGGCCCCAACGCCGGGCGCTGGATCCGCCTGCACTACATGCCGATCCGCTCGAACGGCGCGGTGGTCGGGGTCACCGTCGTCCTGACGGACATCCAGCACCTGAAGGACGCGCAGTCCGCCATCGCCGCGCGCGAGCGCCAGCTTTCCCTCATCACCGACACCATCGGCTTTCCAGTCACCTACATCGACAAGGACTGCATCGTGCGCTTCGCCAACGCGCAGAGCGCCGCGTGGGCCGGGCTCACGCCGATGGACATGATCGGCACGCCCTACGCCACGCTCGCCCCGCCGGAGGTCGTCGCGAAGAGCCAGCCGCTGCTCGACCGCGCGCTCGGCGGCGAGTCGGTCACCTACGAGCGCGAGGCCCTCTGGCCCGGGCGCGAGACCCGTCGCGTCCGCGGCCACATGATCCCCGACAAGGACGAGTCCGGCACCGTGCGCGGGGCGATCGTGGTGCTGATGGACATCGAGGAGGACCATCGCCTCCAGGAGTCGCTCCTCGCCCGCACCCGCGAGCTCCAGCTCGTCACCGAGAACGTGGGCGTCCCGATGGCCTACATCGGGGCCGACCGGCGCTACCGCTTCGCGAACACCCAGGGCATGGACTGGCTGCCCGGAATCACCGTCGACAACATCGTCGGCAAAACCATCGACGAGGTTTACCCGCCCTCGATCCTCGAGTCCGTGGGCGACCGCCTTGGACGGGCGATGGCCGGCGAACGCGTGATGTACGAACGCCTGGGCAAGGCGCCCGACGGCTCGCGCCGCTGGATGCGCGTGAACCTCATCCCCGACCGGGTGGGCGAGGAGATCCACGGCGCCTTCTCCGTGATGATCGACATCGACGACGACAAACGCCTTCGCGAGGCCCTGGAGCGCCAGGAGCGGCAACTGCGCTTCTACGCGGAGAACATCCCCGAGGCCATCGCCTTCGTCGACGCGGACCTGCGCTACCAGTTCGTGAACAAGGTCTTCGAGCGCATTCGCGGCGCGTCCGCCGGCGACATCGTCGGGCGTTCCGTGCCCGATGTCCTGGGCGAGGAGGACTTCACGAAGTACTTCTCGCCCTACATCGAGCGCCTGAAGCGCGGCGAGGCCTGCACCTTCGAGCGCCTTGCGGGCCCGCAGGAGTCCGGGAAGCGCTGGTTCCAGATCCGCCTCGAGCCGCACATGGCGGACGACGGCGCCTTCGCCGGCTTCTACATCGTCGGCGCGGACATCCACGACCTGAAGCTCGCCCGCGAGCGCCTCGAGGAGCAGGAAGCGCAGCTTCGCGCCCGCGAGGAGGAGCTGCGCTTCTTCGCGGAGAACATCCCCGAGGCCATCGTCTACATCGATCTCGAGCGCGGCTGCACTTTCGTGAACAACGTCTTTCTCGCTTCGCGCGGGATCACGCGCGAGCACGCGCTGGGCAAGTTCCCCCGGGACGTGTACCCGCCGGACCTGGTGCAGGCGCTCAAGCCCCACCTCGAGAGGGTCGAGCGCGGAGAGAGCGTGAGCTACGAGCGGCGCATGCGCATCAGCGGCAAGGACGAGGAGCGGTGGGTGCGGGTAAAACTCACGCCGCGCAAGAACGACGCGGGCCGGGTGCTGGGCTACTACGTGGTATCCAGCGACGTGCACGACCTGATGACGGCGAAGACCTCCCTCCAGGAAAAGGAGCGGGAGCTTCGCCAGGTGATCGACTCGATCCCGACGCCGATGGTGTACGTGGACGCGCAGCAGCGCTACCGCTACGCGAACGACGCATTCCTCTTCTTCGCCGGCAGGCGGGCCGGCGAGGTCGTCGGGCGCACGGTGCTCGAGGTGCTGGGAGCAGAGCGCCATGAAGCGCTGCAGCCCGTCCTGCGACGCGTTCTCGACGGCGAGACCGTGAACGTGACGCGCCCCATCATCTACCCCGACGGGCGAGGCCGCTGGATGAGCATCCGCTACACGCCGCGCCACGACGGCGCCGGGCGTGTCCTGGGCTACTACGCCACGACGAGCGACATCCACGAGCAGAAGGCGGTGGAGGAGGAACTTCGCCGCGCCAACTCGATCCTCTCCGCCCACTTCGACAACACGCCGCTGGCGGTGGTCGAGTGGAATCCCGACATGAAGGTGACCCGTTGGTCGGGAAGCGCGGAGTCCATTTTCGGCTGGAGCGCCGACGAAGTGCTCGGCCGCCCGCTTCAGGACTTGCGCCTCGTGTACGAGGAGGACGCCCCGGCCGTGAGCGCCGCGGTTCAGCGGCTGGTGGACGGCACCACCTCGCAGGGCACGACCCTCAACCGGAACTACCGCAAGGACGGCTCGGTGATCTGGACCGAGTGGCACAACTCGGTGCTGCGCGATTCCGACGGGACTCTCATGTCGATCCTGTCCCTCGCTCAGGATGTCTCGTCCCGAATCCAGTCGGAGGAGCGCCTGCAGTTCATGGCCACCCACGACGGCCTCACGGGGCTGCCCAACCGCCTCCTGCTGCCTGACCGGCTGAGCTCCGCCATCTCGCGCGCGCAGCGCTTCAGCCACGGGGTCGCGGTGCTTTTCCTGGACCTCGACCACTTCAAGGACGTGAACGACACCTTCGGCCACCGCGTGGGCGACGAGCTGCTGAAGAGCCTCGCCCGCCGCGTGCGCGGCACCCTGCGCCAGAGCGATCTCCTGGTGCGCCTCTCGGGCGACGAGTTCGTCATCGTGCTCGAGGATCTCGAGGGCGACGGCGGCACCGACCGCGTGGCGCAGAAGATCCTGGACGACGTGCTGCGCCCGTTCACGATCGAGGGCCAGGAGGTGCAGGTGAGCGCGAGCCTGGGCTACGCCGTCTACCCCGACGACGGGAACGACCCGGAGACGCTGCTCAAGAACGCGGATGCGGCCATGTACCACGCGAAGGAGATGGGCAGGAACAGCTACCGCGCGTTCTCCCGCTCGCTCGCCCAGCGCCGCGACCAGCGCCTGGGCCTCGAGGTCGCCCTCAAGCGCGCGATCAGGCAGGGCGAGTTCGAGCTCTACTACCAGCCGATCCTCGACGTCGTGACGGGCCACGTCGCGCACGCGGAGGCGCTGGTGCGCTGGCACGATCCGGCGCGGGGCCTCGTGCTCCCGCCCACCTTCATCCCGGTCGCGGAGGAGGCCGGCCTCATGCGCGACCTCGGCCACTGGGTCTTCGAGGCCGCCGCCCGGCAGGCGGCAGCGTGGAATTCCTCGGGCACCGGTCCCCTCACCGTGAGCGTGAACCTGTCGGCCAGCCAGCTGCGCGACTCGACCATCATCGCGGAGCTCGAGGCCATCCTCGCGAAGACGGGGTGCGCGCCCACGTGGCTCACGCTGGAGATCACGGAAACGAGCATGGTGAAGGACGTGGAGGGCGTGAGCCTCACCCTGCGCAAGCTCCGGCGCATGGGGTTTCGCATCGCGATCGACGACTTCGGCACGGGCTTCTCGAGCTTGTCGCACCTGCGCCACCTGCCGGTGGACACACTCAAGATCGACAAGTCCTTCGTGGCGGATATCAACGGCGGCTCGCGGCGGGCGTCGGAGAGCGGAGGCGCGGCCATCGTCGCGGCCGTCACCGGCCTGGCTCGTGGCCTGGGCCTGGATGTGGTGGCCGAGGGAGTAGAACGGGAATCGCAGCTCGCCTTCCTGCGCGAGCAGGGGTGCGCTTCCTTCCAGGGCTTCCTCGCCCTCAAGCCGGTGCCCGCCGCCGAGTTCGAGCGCTGGCTCGCGGAGCGGTCGGGGCAGGCGAAGGGCAAGGCGCCCTCGAAGAAGAAGCCCGCGGTGAAGAAACCCAAGGCGAAAAAGCCGGCCGCGAAGAAGTAGAAAAAGGGGACAGACCCCTTTCCCGGAAACGGGGTCTGTCCCCTTTTTCTACCGCGTCTTCCAGGATAGGGGCGGCTCCAGGTGGCAAGCCGCCAGCAGCGCCGCGTCGCCGAAGATCGCCCCGGGCGAACCATCGGCCTCGACGCGACCCTCGCGCATCACGAGCACCCGCGCGCACACGTCGAGCACCAGGTCGAGGTCGTGCGTGGCGATCACCTTCGTGTGCGTGAACGATGCGAGCAGCCCGATCAGGCGCCGCCGCGCGGCAGGGTCGAGTCCGGACGAGGGTTCGTCGAGGAGCAGCACCGAGGGCAGCATCGCGAGGACTCCCGCGATCGCCACCGCGCGCTTTTCGCCGCCGGAGAGCCGGTATGGGGCTCGCCGCTCCAGGTGCCCGGCGCCCACCGTCTCCAGGGCATTCTTCACGCGGGCTTCCACTTCGCCGGGCGGCAGGCCGAGGTTGAGAGGGCCGAAAGCCACGTCCTCCCGAACCGTCGGCATGAAGAGTTGGTCGTCTGCATCCTGGAACACGAAACCCACCGTGCGATGAACCTGCGCGCGCGTCGCCGCAGTGACGGGCATCTCTCCGATTCGCGCCTCGCCGGCGGTGGGCGCCAGGAGCCCGTTGAGGAGCAGGAGCAGCGTGGATTTTCCCGCGCCGTTGGCGCCCACGACCGCCACCGATTCGCCGTGCGTGATGCGGAAGCTCACGTCCCGCAGGGCAGGCGTGCCGTCGGGATAGGCGTAGGAAAGCCCGCGCGCCTCGACGAGGTGGTGGCTCATGCGAGCGCCCCGGTCAATGCGTGCCCGAGGAGCTGCGGCAGGTCGACGGCGCGCGCGAGCGCGAACCACGCGCACCACCCGGCGACGAAGTGCGTATCCGCCGCCTTCCATTCGAGCACGCGCATCGCGCGAACCTCGCCGTCGAAGCCGCGCGCAAGCATCGCCTGGTGGATGCGCTCGGCGCGGCCGAAGGCGCGCAGGAGAAGGTGCCCGGCGAGCGAGCCGTACACCGCGAGCGCCGGCGACCCGGTGCCGCCGCGCAGCATCCGCGCCGTCCCCATGCGCGAGGCCTCGCCGCCGAGCACGAAGGCATAGCGATACAGGAACAGCAATTGCGCCACGAAGATCCGAGGCGCGCCGATCCGCCCCAGCGCCGCGCACAGGGTGTGCATCCCCGTGCCCGCCACCACGGCCAGCGCCGCGGTCACGGTGAGCGCGAAGCGCAGCAGGATCGAGCCGAAGGAAACCCATCCGCCCGCGATCGCCGTCGCACCGAGGGCCATGACGGGCTCGCGGTCGAGCAGCGGGTTGAAGAGACCCACGGCCACGGCGAAGGGCGCGGCGATCGCCAGCTTGCGAAGGAGCCAGCGCGCGGGAACGTCGCCCAGGGCGGCGAGCACGGCCGGATAGAGCGCGAAGGGAAGCAATGCCGCGATGGTGTAGCGGTCGAAGGACACCACCGCCACGATGAAGGCGAGCGTCGTCACGATCTTCGCGCGCGCGTCCACGTGCGAAAGCGGCGTGTCGCGCACGGCCAGCGTGTCGAGGCTGCGCAGGTCGCGCAGGGCGGCTTCGATGGGGCTCATGGCGCGACCCGCACCCGCGTGCGCGCTGCCATGAAGTTCAGACGCGGCGCCTGAGCAGCGTCGCGGCGACGAGGACCACGAGGAGCGTCACCATGCCGCCGACGAGGCCCGCCAGCGACTTGCCGGGGCTCACCTCGGGCCAGGCGGGCGCGGCTTCCCCCTTCGCCTTGTCGTGCGACGGCAGGTCGTAGTCGGGCATCACCGAGAGGCGCGCCTGCAACTCCGCTAGCCGCTGGTGAACGGTGCCCTCGGGTGCCTCAAGCTCCGCGACGCCGGACGCGCGCTCGAGGGACCATTCGAGCCCGTCGGGCTGCGCGGAGGCGAACCACGAGAAAACGCCGCCGGTGAGCGCCGCCGCGAGGGCGAACCCCGCGGCAACGGGCTTCAGTCGCGACCCCGCCGGCGCCGGACTGTGTTCGCGGTCCACGAGGTCGGGCCGCGCGCGGCGAATGAAGAGCACGAGCGCCGCCGTGGCGAGTCCTTCCACGAAACCGATCGCGAGATGGATCGGAAGCATCAGCCACAGGAATGTCGAAAGCGTCAGGCTCGACACGCCGGATGCCACCGTCTCGATCACGACGCCCAGCGCCCCGAGCTGCAGGCTGGCCACGGCCGCAACGACCGAGGCCGTCGCGATTCGCGCTCCCGATGCGCCCGGCCGCGCGATGAGCCGGTAGGCGAGCGGGTACGCGACGAAGCACGGAAAGAAACCGAGGTTGAAGACGTTGGCCCCCAGCGCCAGCAGCCCGCCGTCGGCGAAGAACAGCGCCTGCACGGTGAGGACCGAGGCGATCGCGATGAACGCCGCCTGCGGCCCGAGGAGGATAGCCAGCAGCAGCCCCCCGCCCAGGTGCCCGCTGGATCCGGTGCCGGGAATCGCGAAGTTGACCATCTGGGCGGCGAAGACGAACGCGCCCAGCACGCCCATGAGCGGAATCACCCGGTCGTCCCGCTGCCGGCGCACGCCGCGGGCACAGGCGGCCAGCGTGACCCCCGTGGCCAGCCACATCGTGGCTCCCACGGCAGGGGACAGCAGGGCATCGGCCATGTGCATCGTCGGGCTCCGGGCTCGTATGACGAATCTACCTGCTCTTCATACTCCGCGGTGCCGGGGACCGGATTGACCTTCGACAAACTTCCAGCCGGCGCAACCCTTAATCCCCCGTTAACGCAGGCCCTTCACCATTCCTCCCTCTTCAACGAATCAAGGGGATCTTCATGCGACACGCCCTCTTCGCCCTCCTGGCCATCGGGATGGCAGCCACCGCCGATGCGGCAGAATCCATCGCCTCGATCCAGTCCGCGTACGCGACCGAAGCGAAGCGGGAGGACTCCGGTTTCACCGCCTTCTCGGCCGATCGGGGCCGCGCCTTCTTCGCCGCCACGCACGGCAAGGATTGGAGCTGCTCCACCTGCCACACCGCGAACCCGGGCGCCCCGGGCCGCCACACGGTCACGGGAAAGGCCATCGCGCCGCTCGCGCCCTCCGCCAACCCGGAGCGATTCACCGACGCGGCCAAGGCGGACAAATGGTTCAGGCGCAACTGCACCGATGTCGCAGGCCGCGCCTGCACCGCGCAGGAGAAGGGCGACATCCTCGCCTGGCTCCTCGCAGTCAAATAGGAGAACCCCATGAGCCCGATGAGAAACGCCCTGCGCCTCGCCTCGATGTACTTCATCGCCGCGGCCTGCACCTCGCTTGCGCTGTCCGCCCGTGCGGACAAGCACGCCTACCGCGTCGACAATGCCACCTATCGGCAGGAGTGCGGGTCGTGCCACGTGCCCTATCCCCCCGCCCTCCTCGCCGCCCCCTCGTGGAGCGCCGTGATGGGAGGCCTGGACAGGCACTTCGGAACCGACGCGAGCCTGGAGCCCGCCGCGCGGACGCAAGTCCTCGCCTTCCTCGAGAAGAATGCCGGCGGCAGGGATACCTCGGCCAACGGCAAGCCCCTGCTGCGCATTTCCGAGTCGCCCTGGTTCACCCGGGAACACCGCAAGGAGATCGCCGCCGGAACCGCGAAGCGGGCGGACGTGAAGTCGATCGCGAACTGCGGCGCGTGCCATGCCGGCGCCGAGCAGGGCGATTATTCGAAGCGGGGACTGCAGGTCCCGGGGGGGCGAGCGCGATGAGCTCGATCCTCCACGACCGGGCGACCCGCGCCCCGCGGCCCACGACCGTGAAGGTCTGGGACATCCTCCTGCGCGCCTTCCACTGGTCCTTCGCCGCCTGCTTCGCCGGCGCCTGGCTCACCGCCGAGAGCGAGCGCTGGCGCGACGTCCACGTGGCGCTCGGCTACACGATGCTCGGCCTGGTCGTCTTCCGCATCCTCTGGGGCCTCGTGGGCCCGAGGCACGCGCGCTTCGCCAGCTTCGTGCGCGGCCCGGCGGCGGTCCTTCGCTACCTGAAGTCGCTCCTCGCGGGAGAACCCGAGCACCACGTCGGCCACAATCCGGCCGGGGCCATCGTCATCGTGCTGCTGCTCGCCCTGGTCGCGCTTGCCGGCTTTTCCGGCTGGGCCGTCTACAACGACGCGGGCGGAAAATGGATGGAGGAGTCGCACGAGTTCCTTGCGGGCGCCATGCTTGCGGTCGTCGGCGTCCACCTGGCGGGGGTGGTGGTGGCGAGCTGGCTGCACCGGGAGAACCTCGCCCTCGCCATGCTGACCGGGCGCAAGAACGCGCCGGACGAAACGCCCTAGACTGGCGTCGTGACGGGAGGAACGGGCGTTGAGGGTGCTGGTTGTCGAAGATGATGCGCTGCTGGGCGATGCGATCCAGGCTGGCCTGCGCCAGCAGGGCTTCGTCGCCGACTGGGTGCGCGACGGCGCCGCAGCGGACCTCGCCCTCGAGCAGGACACGCATGCCGCCGTGGTGCTCGACATCGGGCTTCCACGCCGCTCCGGGCTCGAGGTGCTCGCGCGGCTGCGCGCGGCGAAGAATCCGGTGCCGGTCCTCATCCTCACCGCGCGCGACACCGTCGAGGACCGCATCGGCGGCCTCGATGCCGGCGCCGACGACTACCTCGTGAAGCCCTTCGACCTGGGCGAACTTGCCGCGCGACTGCGCGCCCTCACCCGCCGCTCGGGGGGAACGGCCTCGGCCGCTCTCGCCGTGGGCGCCCTTTCGCTCGACCCGGCCACGAGGGAGGTCACGTGGCGGGGCGAGGCGAAGGCGCTTTCGCGCAAGGAGTTCTCGCTGCTGCACGCCTTCATGCTGAACGCCGGCCGCGTCCTCACCCGCGAGCAGCTCGAGGAAAAGCTCTACGGCTGGGGCGAGGAGATCGAGTCGAACGCGATGGACGTGCACCTTCACCACCTGCGCCGCAAGATCGTTCCGGGCGTGGTGCAGACCCTGCGGGGCGTGGGCTACGTGATGCCGAAGGACCTCGCGTGAGCGCGGCGCGCGGCAGCGTTCGCCGGCGGCTTCTGGCGATCCTCTTCGCCGGGCTCGCCCTCGTGTGGCTGGCAGCCATGGCCGCCACGGTCTACAAGGCCGACCACGAGATCGAGGAGGTGTTCGATGCGCACCTCGTGCAGAGCGCCGCGCTCCTCGCGCTGCGCATCGGCGACGAGGCCGACGAGGTGGACACCGAGCACGCGCCCGTCCTGCACAAGTACGCGAAGCCGCTTTCGTTCCAGGTGTGGAAGCACGGCCGCACGCTCCTGCTGCACTCCGCGGACGCCCCCGGCAGCCGGTTCTCCGCCAGCGACAAGGGCTTTTCGACCGTGACCCTCGACGGGCGCGACTGGCGCGTCTTCAGCCTGTGGGACGCGAAGCGCGAGCACCTGGTGCAGGTGCGCGACGCGCTGCGCAAGCGGCGCAGCGTCATCGTCGACATCGTGGCGGCCATGGCGAAGCCGCTTGCGATCGCGCTGCCGTTCTTCGCGCTGCTCGTCTGGTTCGCCGTCGGGCGGGCGCTGCGGCCCCTGGCGCGCCTGAGCGACGAGATATCGCGCCGCGATCCCGCCTATCTCGCGCCGCTCGAGGGCGAGGCGCCCGCCGAGATAGCCCCGCTCGTCGCTCGCCTGAATGCCCTGCTTGCGCGCGTGCAATCCTCGCTCGATGGCGAGCGCCGCTTCACGAGCGACGCCGCGCACGAGCTGCGCACGCCGCTCGCCGCCTTGCGCGCGCAGCTGCAGGTCGCGCAGGGCGTCACGGACGGGGCCGGACGAACGCACGCCATCGACCAGGCGTTGCGAGCCGTCGAGCGCGCGACGCACCTGGTCGAGCAGCTCCTCACGCTCGCGCGCCTCGAGCACGGCGCCTGGCAGGCCGCGGCGGCTGCCTTCGACCTGCGCGCGATGGCCGCGGCCGTGATCGGCGAACGCGCCGAAGCGGCGATCGCACGCAACATCACCCTTTCGCTCGAGGCCGAGGCGCCGGCGCTCGTGCACGGATTCGAAGGACTGGCCGCCATCGCCCTGGGCAACCTGCTGGACAATGCGATCCGCTACAGCCAGCGCGACACCGCCGTCACCGTCTCGATCGCGAGCGATTCCCGGGGCTACGGCCTGAGCGTGCGCGACCAGGGGCCCGGCATTCCCGCCGCGGACCGCGAGGCGGCGCAGCGGCGCTTCACGCGGCTCGAGGGCGCCGCCGGCGAGGAGGGCAGCGGGCTGGGCCTGTCGATCGTGGCGCGCGTCGCGCAGCTTCACGGCACGTCGCTCGCGCTGGGGGCCGGCCCGGGCGGGCGCGGGCTGGAGGCCACGCTGAGATTCGCCGCAGCGTAAGGTTCGCCCGCGTCGCGGTCACGGCCCGCGAGTGTGCGAAAATGCCGCTCCCCGCGAAATACGCCTTGCCGCCGGTTCCGCGCCACCCTCCCCGAAGCCCCGCGCATCCCCGCACGCCATGACGATCGCCCAGGAAGTCGCCCGCCGCCGCACCTTCGCGATCATCTCGCACCCCGACGCCGGCAAGACCACTCTCACGGAGAAGCTCCTTCTCTTCGCGGGCGCCATCCAGATCGCCGGGAGCGTGAAGGCCCGCAAGGCCTCGCGTCATGCCACCTCCGACTGGATGGAAATAGAAAAGCAGCGCGGCATCTCCGTGGCCAGCTCCGTCATGCAGATCGAATACCGCGACTGCGTGGTGAACCTGCTGGACACCCCCGGCCACCAGGACTTTTCCGAGGACACCTACCGGGTGCTCACGGCGGTGGACGCGGCGCTCATGGTCATCGACGCTGCCAACGGCGTGGAGGCCCAGACGCTGCGCCTGCTGCATGTCTGCCGCGCGCGCAACACGCCGATCATCACCTTCATCAACAAGATGGACCGGGAGGTGCGCGACGCCGTCGACCTGATCGACGAGATCGAGAGCGCGCTGGGCATGGCCGCCGTCCCCTTCACCTGGCCCGTCGGCATGGGCAAGTCCTTCCACGGCGTCTACGACCTGCGCAACGCGCGCATGCGCGTCTTCCGGCCCGGCGCGGACCGCCTGGGCCACGAAGGCGACGAGATCGTCGCCGACATCACGGACCCGGCGATCGTCGATCGCTTCGGCGCCGAGCTCGACCACGCGAAGCAGGAAATCGAGTTGGTCCAGGGCGCTTCCCACGAGTTCGACCACGCGGCCTTTCTCGCCGGACGGCAGACGCCGGTTTTCTTCGGTTCCGCCATCAACAACTTCGGCGTGCACGAGGTGCTGGACGCCCTGGTCGATCTCGCGCCTCCGCCCGGTTCGCGCGCCGCCATCCAGCGCGTGGTGTCGCCGTCCGAAGGCAAGTTCAGCGGCGTCGTATTCAAGATCCAGGCCAACATGGACCCCGCGCACCGCGACAGGATCGCGTTCGTGCGCGTGTGCTCCGGGCAGTTCGAGCGCGGCATGCGGCTCACCGTCGCGCGAAATGGCAAGGTCATCCGCCCGGGCAGCGTCGTGTCCTTCCTCTCGCAGCGCCGCGAGCTGCTGGAATTCGCCTTCCCCGGCGACATCATCGGCATTCCCAACCACGGCACGCTGCAGCTGGGCGACACGCTCACCGAGGGCGAGGCGCTCCAGTTCACGGGGCTGCCTTTCTTCGCGCCGGAGATCTTCCAGGGCGTGGAGATTGCCGACCCGATGCGCAGCAAGCAGCTCAAGCTCGGTCTCGCGCAGCTCGGCGAGGAAGGCGCGATCCAGGTATTCCGCCCGCATCACGGCGGCACGCTGCTGCTGGGCGCCGTGGGGCAACTGCAGTTCGAGGTCGTCGCGCACCGCCTGCAGCACGAGTACGGCGTGCCCGCGCGCATGGCGCCGTCGAAGTTCCGCCTCGCGCGCTGGGTGACCGCCGCCGACCCGAAGGAGCTCTCCCGCTTCATCGAGGCCAACGGCCACCGGGTCGCCTACGACGCCGTCGACGCGCCCACTTTCCTCGCCTCCGCCAACGCGGAACTCGCGGTCACGCAGGAGCTGTGGCCGAAGATCGAGTTCCACGCGCTGCGCGAGCACGCGGGCCTCGTCTTCCAGCAGCGCCTCGAGGGCTGAGCCGGCTGCATCGACCTTTGGGGGCATATTTGCGGGAGGTTATTGACCTCCCACAATCCGGGAGTGGCGGCAGCGCGGAAAATTGGTTGGGTCTTTCGAGCGAGGTTCCACCATGAAGCAGGTCGTCATCCTCGGCGCCGGAACCGGCGGCGCGCTCATCGCCAACGTGCTGAGCCAGAAGCTCAAGCTGCGCGAGTGGGTCATCACCGTCGTCGACCGGTCCGACACCCACGTCTACCAGCCGGGCCTGCTCTTCCTGCCCTTCGGCCTCTACGGGCACGAGTCCCGCCAGGACATCACCCGCCCCATCGGCGATCCGCTCCCTCGAAACGTGAACTTCCTCGCCGCGGATATCCTGCGCATCGACGCGGGCAAGAAGACCGTCGAGACGAGCATCACGACGCTGCATTACGACTTCCTCGTCTGCGCCCTGGGCTGCCGGGTGGCGCCCGAGGAGGTCGATGGCCTCGCCGAGCCCATGGGCAAGGATGGCGTGCACACCTTCTACACGCTCGAGGGGGCCGTCGCGATGCGCGGCGCGCTCGAGAGGATGACGCAGGGGCGGCTCGTGATCGACGTGTGCGACATGCCGATCAAGTGCCCGGTGGCGCCCATCGAGTTCGCGTTCCTGGCCGACTACTACTTCACGAAGAAGGGCGTTCGCGACGCCATCGACATCACCCTGGTCACGCCCTACGCGGGCGCCTTCACCAAGCCGAACGCCAACCGCGTCCTCACCGAGGTGGCGAAGCGGAAGGGCGTGAACGTCGTGGCGGACTTCGCGGCGCAGTCCGTGGACGCCGCAGCGAAGACGCTCAAGTCCTTCGACGGGCGCACGCTCGACTACGACCTGCTGTGCGCCATCCCGCCCAATCTGGGCCCGCAGGTCGTGGACGATTCCGAACTGGGCGACGGCACGGGCTACGCGCTGACCGACCCGCGCACGCTCAAGAGCAGGAAGGCCGACTTCATCTACTTCCTCGGCGACAACACCAACGTGTCCACCTCCAAGGCGGGCTCGGTCGCGCACTTCGAGGCCGAGACGATCGTGGAAAACCTGCTGCGCGAAATCGAGGGCAAGCCCGCGCTGCCGACCTTCGACGGCCACGCCAACTGCTTCATCGAGACCGGTTACCACAAGGCGATGCTGCTCGACTTCAACTACGACATCGAGCCGCTCGAGGGCTCGTTCCCGATGGCGCACGTGGGGCCGTTCTCGCTGCTCGAGGAAAGCTACATGAACCACATGGGCAAGCTCGCCTTCCAGTGGGTGTACTGGAACCTGCTGCTCAAGGGGCGGCTGCCCAACGTGCCGCTGCTGCCCTCGCACATGAACTTCGTCGGCAAGGACCTCGAGACCACGCCACATGCGCGCCACGCCCGCGAGATGAAGGTGCGCGACGTGATGACGAAGGACGTGGTGAGCGTGCACAAGGGAAGCGCCCTCACCGCGGCCGCGACGCTGATGGTCCAGAAGAAGGTGAGCGGCGTGCCGGTGCTCGACGAGCGCGAGCGCCTCGTGGGCGTGCTCACCGAGGCGGACTTCCTTTCCTCGATGAACCTCGACCAGAGCGCCGTCACCGACGCGCTCGAGACGGTGGTGCGCAAGCGCCGCGCCCGCAAGGACATGGGCACGATCGTGGACGACATCATGACCACCTCGCCCATCACGATCCGCGAGGACGACACGCTGCGCACCGCGGTCACGCTCATGGACACCAACCGCATCAAGCGGCTCATCGTGACCGACGGCGAGCGGACAGTGCGCGGCGTTGTCTCACGCGCCGACCTGATCCGGCTGTACGCGATGAAATAGCGCGGGCCCGCTGGGCGAGCATCAGGTTCGAGGGCGAGGCTGGTGAGGAAGAAGAGGGAATTGGCGCGGCTATCCAGGAATGCGGGACCGCTCCTGCCGCCATCCCGCGTCCTGCCGGGATTGGCGGCTTGGCTCGCGTCAACGGCCCGCAGGCGCCAAGTCGTGGCAAAATCCCCTTCTTACGCCCTCCCGACAGCAACCCGCTGGCCGGCAGGGATCGATCAACTACCTGTCAGGACTCCGATGAAAAGCATTCTTGCTGTCGCCATTCTTGCCGGCGCGCTGGGCGCTGCCGGTTGTGCCACGACCGAGCCGCAGGCCAAGGCCGCGGCCAATTCCCAGGCCAGCGCGGCGCCCAAGGCCGCGAAGAGCGAGGAAATGCTGACCGGCAGCCGCATTCCTCGCAAGACAACGGGCTCCCAGCCGGTGGTCTCGATCAGCGACGACGAAATCAGGCGCAATTCCGCTCCCGAGATCTACATCGCGCCGAAGTAGTCGGGATGAGAAAATAGGCAGGGTGCGGGCCCGGGCCTTGCGATGGCAGCGGAGAGCAAGGGTGCGAACCCTGGATCTCGATCAGGATTCAGCTTCAACTGAAGCCATCAATCCATCGAGATCATCAGACTCGGTGCGAAGGTGACCGCCCAACCACTCCTTCGGCTGGCATCGCAGGCGATCAGCGTCAACGCGCGCGAGTCATCGCCAATCGCAGCTCGCTGCCGCGCACGCGGGCTGCGACGATCGCCTGGCGCTACCTGCTGCCGTCCGGTGCGCGCACCTCGGCCGTCACCTCGGTCGTGCTTTTCCTGCCGTCCCTGGCTTGAAGCGTGAGGGTGACGGGGACCTCGTCTCCCTTCGATAGCGGCTTCGCGAGATCGAAGAGCATCACGTGGTAGCCACCCGGCTCGAGCTCGACGGTCTTGCCGGCGGGCAGGGGCAGCGCCTCGACCGCGCGCATTTCCATCACGCCGCCCTTCATGGTCATCTCGTGGAGCTCGACGATCTTCGCTGCGGGGGAAGCGACGCCGACGAGCTTCGCCTCCTCGCGGCTCTTGATCTTCATGAACACGCCCGCGGCCTTCTGCGAGGGCACGGTGCCACGAACCCATGCTTCGGTGGCGGATACTTCCGCGCGGGCTGCCGACGCGGCCATCGCAACGGCGAGGATGAGGGACACGCTGGTTGCCTTCATTTTCAACTCCTTCCATTGGATCGATTGCAGTGAGGGCGACGTGGCGGGGCCTCAGAACTTGACGCCGACGCCGACGTACAGGGAGCGCCCGATGCCGGCCACACGGTTGCCCCACGCCTGCGTGCCGCGTTCGCCGATGTAGGCGCCACCCAGCGGCATGTCGTAGTTCCTGTCCAGGAGATTCTCGATTCCTGCATCGAGGCGGACCCGCCCCCAGTCGTAGCTGGTGCGCAGGTTGAGAAGTGCGTAACCGGCCGTCGTGGTTTCGTTGCGTGCGGCCTGGACGTCGTCCTTTGCGGCGACGAGCTGCGCCTCGAGCGTGCTGCTCCACCGGTTCCACTGATGGTCGAGTGCCAGCTTCGCGTTGAGCGGCATCATGTGGTACAGGTTGTCGTGGGTATCGAGGTTTTCACCCCGGACGTAGCCGAGCACGCCGCGACCGGAGAACTTGCCTGCCGGGGTTTCGGCCAGAAGCGCCTTGCCGGAGACATCGATGCCGTACAGGCGGGCATCGTGATTGGCGAACTGCAGGTAGACGAAGCCGGTGCTGGCCGTCTGCGGCATGCCGCCGGTCAACGGGCAGCCCCCCATCGTTCCGGCGCTGCACCGGTTCACGTCGATGAAATCCTTGACGCGTGTGGTGTAAGGCGTGACGGTGATCGACCAGGCGCTCTTCGCTGCGTCGTGCCAGCTCGCGGTGGCGGAAATCGTGTCCGCCACTTCCGGCCGAAGGTCCAGATCGCCGACGTAGCCGTTGCCGTCGCCAAACCAGCCGTTCATTCTCATCGCCATGCGGCCGCGTCCCCAGGCGAAGCGTTCATACAGATTGGGCGAGCGGGTCTTGCGGGCATAGCCTGCCTCGAAGGTGCTGGTCGAATCGCGCGTGTAGCGAGCGAGCGCGGTGACATCGAAATGGTTGTCGCTGCGCTGGTGATCGCTGGCATTGAAGGCGTTGGCGGCGGCGATGTCGACCGCCTGCATCATTCCCGTCCACGAGTAGGGCTGGACGTCTCCCGTGTCCATGCCGACCCGGTCGTAGCGGGCGCCCAGGAGGCTCGTCCACTGGCCGCTCCAGCGCGCTTCCCACTCGGCAAACGCGCCGAAGCGGTCGCGCCGTCCGCCGTTGATGTTTTCGAAGGTGCCCGGGCCCATCATCGGGCTGCCCGCGACGGGCGGCCACCAGTCGTCCAGCAGGAACCGCTGGAAGTCGGTGCCGATACGCAGCGAATCGCGCCCGGAAAGCTCGACATCGGCCTTCAGCAGGTAGCCCATGTTCTTGCCGTCGGTATTCATCGGCATGTCGCCGGGCTGCTTGTCGGCCAGGAAATTCATCTCGTGCCGCGTGTGCTCATAGAAGGCCTTCGCCTCCAGCCTGCCCCATCCGAACAGGCCCTCGTAGCGGATGTTCCCGAACGCCGCATCGTTTCCAACCATGTCCATCCAGGCGTTCGGATAAGCCTGGTAGGGAATGCGCTGCACGCCGATGCTGGCCACGACCAGTTGGTCCTTGCCCCGCGCGGCCAGGGAGATCGCGTGATTCTGCGACTCGTAGCGCGTGGATTTCACTTCCGAGCCGTCGCCTGCCTCGTAGTTGCCGCTGCGCGAGCCGGCCCCGGTATAGGAAAGGCTCACGGACTCGCCGGCCACATTCGCCGTTGCGGATACGCCGACGGCGCCGCCATTGGAGCGATAGAAGCCGGAGAGACTCCCGGCCAGCAGGTTTTCTTCGCCGGCTCTCGAGAAAACGGGGGGAGTTGAATCGATGACGATCGTGCCGGCAATGCTGTCGCCGCCGAGGCTGACCGGCGAAATGCCTGCCACGACGGCCGCACGGCCGACATTGGCCGGATCGATGTACGAGAGCGGCGGATTCATGTGATTGGCGCAGGCCGACGTGAGACTCATGCCGTCGATCGAGATGCCGATGCGATCGTCATTCAGCCCCCGGATGACCGGAATACCGGACACCCCGCCGGACGAATAGAAACTGAAGCCCGGGATGTCCCCGAACAACTGCGCCGTATCGCTCACGAAGGATCGCCGGGCGGCAATCTCACCGGCGCTCAATGTTCCGGCATTGACGGGGAGCGGGATATCGCGTGGGGCGGTCACGATGACCGAAGGCAGGGCTTGCGTATCGGCATGAGCGGGCACGGCAGTACAACAGGCGACTGCCACGGCGGCAGCCAAAGGACGAATTCTGGGAGACATGGGTTTCCTCGCATACGGCATGTTGATTCAGCGCGGGCGAACGACGCCGGTGCCACGGCACCGGCAGTCAACCGTCGCGGTTGTGCAGGCGCCGGTGGGCGCCCGACACGATCAGCAGTACTTCAGGAAGCGCGAGGAGGTGCGCGTGGCTGCACCGCGGCCCAGGTGAAAAGCGGGCGCGGAGCCAGGAGGAGAAGGAGCGGGGGAACCGGATCGGACCCGGCGGTGAGCGGAACGGCAACCGCAGCGGTCGGCGGCAACATCGGAGCTGCCGCGCCCGGGGAGCAGAACGGGCAGTGGTCGATCGCGTGGGTCTTGGGCGCGACGGGAACGCCGTCGGCATCGGTGGGCACCGACACCAGCCTCGCGCCGTCGGCCGTGCACACCGCCACCCAGCGCGTGTGCTGGCCATTGGCGGCAGACAGCGCGCTGGTGATCGCCGGCGCAAGCCCGGCGAGCAGCATCGCGAACATGGCGATGCCGGCCGTGAGGCGACGCGTTGCGGTTAGGAAGCCCATGGCGGCCGATCATAGGGCAGGATCGGGGCCGGGGAAAAGAGGAGGTTGTTCTTTTCCTAAACTATTTCAATTCCATCCGCGCAGGGCCTGCCCGGCGGGGCACGGTTCGTGGTTCGAGCTGTGCGTCGAGTGGCCTCGGATGGCCATTGCCCATGCGGCTTCCGGGGGCTTACCCTTTCGGAGAATCCCCGGCTACCTATGAGGAGTTGGAGATGGAACGAATCACGATGTCGATCGACGAATCGCTGGCGAAGGAGTTCGACGCGATGATCGCCCGACGCGGCTACGGCAACCGCTCCGAGGCGATGCGCGACCTCCTGCGCCGGGAGGTGGAGGCCGATCGCGCGAACAGGGATGGCCGCGGCCATTGCGTGGCCAGCCTCTCCTACGTCTACGACCATCACGTTCGGGACCTGGCCGAACGGTTGATCGAATCGCAGCACGAACATCACGATCTGGTCGTCGCGACCATGCACGTGCACCTGGACCACGACCACTGCCTCGAGATCGAGATCCTCAAGGGGGCGACGAACGCTGTCCGGGGCTTCGCCGACCGGATCCAGGCGGAGCGGGGCGTGCGGCACACGGCGATCAACGTGATCAGCGTCGAGACCGGCGACCGGCACGCGGAGCTCGAGACGCATCACCACCACGGCCACCAGCACCTGATCCCGCGGTCCTGAACGGACCAAGGCGGGTCCCGAGCCTTCGTTTGCGGCTCGGCAGGAAGCGGCCGGATTCGACGGCGTGCACTTCCATCCCATGGAGAGCCGCGCGGTTTGCCTGGGCGTCCTGTACGGCTGGTAGAGTTCGGGGTAGGTTGTGTCCACCGCCGGCCATGCGGCGCCACGAGAGAACAGGGGAGATGATCATGTCGAACACGCCGAAAGTTCCTGACGGACACGATCATGCCCATGATCACGCGCATGAGCACAGCCACGAGCATCTGCATAGACACGGCGACCTGATTCACAGCCATTCGCACAGCCACGCGCACGAGCACGAACACGTCCACAGCCACGCGCATCCGGAGTCTCATGTCGAGGTCGACGCGGATCATCCCCATGAGCGCAAACTCTCGTCGCACGACCACACGCACCCCGAACTGGATGACACCGGTCATGAGCACGAACCGCACGACCATCGCCATGACTGAAATTGTCGATCAGGGCATCACACCCCGGATTCACTGGGCGCAAGTGTCGAGCGCAATGAGCATTCTGAATCGCCGGCTTGCGGTGTTCGCCTGGTGCCTGTTGCAGGCAATGCCGGCTCTCGCCGATGAGAGCCGGCTCAACTCGCCAGGAGTTATCGAAGTTGCCTTTGGACCCGAGGGGGCTGCCGCGGAGGGTTTGATTCTCCGTAGCATCGCGTCAGCCGGAACTTCGATCAATGTCGCGGCGTATGCGTTTTCATCACCGGCGATCGTCGATGCGCTGAAAGCAGCACGCGAGCGAGGCGTCGACGTGCGACTGGTTGTCGATTACAAGCACAATGTCGGGGAAGACCGGAAGGGTATCGGCCGCAAGGCACTGGACGCGCTGGTCGCGGCTGGTGCTGTCGCGAGAACCAATTCCAGCTATCGACTTCACCACGACAAGTACATGATCATCGATGCGCGCCACGTGCAGACCGGCAGCTATAACTACGCGGTCTCCGCAAACCTCAACAGCGAGAACGTCATGGTCATCCGTGATGATCCAGTGCTTGCCCGGCAATACCTGGCGCATTGGACGGCGCGCTTCGGCGAGGGGACCGATTACCGCACTCGCTGAATTTGACGGCAATGCGCGTTACGCTTCCCGGTCGGGTCCGGCGCACTTTCCGGGGCGGTCATTCCATGCGAACATTCCCGCGACCTATACCCCCCTTTCGACGGAGAGATCCCCATGCGCGCACCTTCCGTGAACCGAGTCCGCCTCAGGACCCTTCTCGCCACCGCAAGCTTTGCCCTCGCGGCGTGGCTGCCAGCCACCTCGTTCGCACAGGCCTACCCCACGAAGTCCGTCACGATCGTCGTGCCCTTCCCGCCTGGCGGCGCGACCGACGTCATCGCGCGCCTGCTGGCGCAGCACCTCTCGGAAACGACCCGGCAGACCTTCGTGGTCTCCAACATCCCGGGGGCTTCGGGCTCGATCGGCCACGAGCACGTCGCGCGCGCCGCGCCCGACGGCTACACGCTCATCGTCGGCACGGCGAGCACGATGGCCGGTAACGTGGCTTACAACGAACCGAAGTGGGATCCGATCCGCGACTTCACGCCGGTGGCGGCGCTCACGACGGAGTCGATGTCCCTGATCATCCACCCGTCGGTCCAGGCGAAATCCGTGCAGGAGCTGATCGCGCTCGCCAAGGAAAAGCCCGGCTCGCTCAACATGGCCTCCTTCGGCAATGGCTCCATCTCCCACCTCGCGGGCGAGCTCTTCAAGACGATGGCGGGCGTCGATATGACGCACGTGCCCTTCCAGGGGTCCGGGCCTGCCCTCAACGCGATGATCGGCGGGCACACGCAGGTCATGTTCCACACGCTGTCCGTGTCGCTGCCGCCGGTCCAGTCGGGCAAGCTGCGGATGCTCGCGATCACCGACGACAAGCGCAAGGCGCAGTTGCCCGACATGCCCACCGTCGAGGAATCCGGTCTGCCGGGCTACACCGCCATCACCTGGCTGGGCCTCTTCGGCCCGGCCAACCTGCCGAAGGACACCGCCGCCTTTCTCTCGGCCGAGGCGCGCAAGATGCTCGCGAAGCCCGAGGTGCGAGAGCGCCTGCTCAAGATGTCCAGCGAGCCTTCGGACGGCACGCCGGAGACGCTCGCGGTCAATCTGGCGCGCGATCTCGCCAAGTGGCGCAAGACCATCAAGGATGCCGGCCTGAAGCGGGAGTAGCGCCGTGGACGACCTGATCATCCGCGGAGGCATGGTGCTCGATGGCACGGGCGCGCCGGGCCGTGAGGCCGACGTGTCCCTGGCTGCGGGCCGCATCACCGAGGTCGCCCCGGGCTCGGACCGGAAGGCGCGGCGCGAGATCGACGCCCGCGGCCAGGTCGTGGCGCCGGGCTTCATCGACATCCACACGCACTCGGATTTCACGCTCCCCATCAACCCGCGGGCCGAGTCGAAGATCCGCCAGGGCGTGACCACGGAAGTCGTGGGCAACTGCGGTTTCTCCGCGGCGCCGGCGCTGCCCGGCACCTCGGCCATGCTGAAGGAGTACCTTTCCGCGAGCGCGCCGTGGCTGCCCTTCCGCGACGTGAGCTTCGCCGACTACGTGGACACCTACCCCGCCACCTCGGTGAACGTCGTCCACCAGGTGGGCCACAACACGCTGCGGTTGATGACCGTGGGCATGGAGCGCCGCGCGGCCACCCCCGAGGAGATGCAGGCCATGGTCGCGCTCCTGGAGGAGGCGCTCGCGGCGGGCGCGCTGGGCCTGTCGTCGGGCCTCTTCACGGCGCCCGGCATCAACGCGGGCCCGGAGGAGGTCCACGCGCTCGCCCGCGTCCTCGCCCGCCACGGCGCGCGCTACTCCACGCATGTGCGCGACGAGGGCAACCGGGTATTCGAAGCCGTTCGCGAGGCGATCGCCGTGGCGCGCGAGACGGGCGTGCACACGCAGATCGCGCATCTCAAGCTCTCGGGGATGGACAACTGGGGCGGCGCGGCCAGGCTCCTGGCCGAGATCGACGCCGCACGGCGCGAGGGCGTGCCCGTCGACTGCGACCAGTATCCCTACGACACCGGCACCAACCCGCTGCGCAATCTCCTGCCCACCTGGGTGCAGGAAGGCGGGATCGGCGCCATGCTCGAGCGCCTGAAGGAGCAGGCCGTGCGCGAGCGCCTGCGATCCGACATCGCGCGCGACGGCCTCAACAACTTCGGCCGCATCCCGGGCTGGGACGCCGTGCGCGTGGCGCTCTCCGCGAGCCAGCCGCAACTCGCCGGCAGGACGCTCGACGACATCGCGCGCGAGCACCGCCTCGACCCCTTCGACCAGGTCTGCGAGTGCATCCTCGCCGACCGCGGCCACACCCGCATCCTCGTCACCTCGATGGCCGAGGAAGACGTGCGCGCGATCACCGGCACGCCGTGGATCCTCGTGGGCTCCGACGGCAACTCGCTCGCCGTGGAGGGCGTCACGAGCCAGGGCAAGCCGCACCCGCGCTTCTACGGCACGCACACGCGCGTGCTGGGGCCCTGCGTGCGCGACCTGGGCCTGCTCACCCTCGAGCAGGCGGTGCACAAGATGACCGGCGGCAGCGCCACGGCGCTGGGCTGGACCGACCGCGGCTGGCTGCGGCCGGGCCACTGGGCGGACATCACGGTGTTCGATGCCGCGCACATCTCTGACCGCTCCACCTACGACCAGCCTCACCAGTACGCGACGGGCGTCTCGACCGTGATCGTGAACGGCGAAGTCGTGGTCGACAGCGGGGCCCACACGGGCGCGCTTCCGGGCCGCGTGATCCGCAGGCCCACCGTGCACTAGCGAGGCGGCGCGGCCCTCAGAAGATGAAGGTCCGCCCCACGGCCGAGGGCAGGAGCACGCTTTCGTCGCAGACGCGGGAAAGCGCGGTGAAGGCGCGCCAGCCCGTGCAGTGCGCGGGGATGATGCGCGCGAGCCCGAAACCCATGAGGTCGCGGATCGTCTCGGGGATCGCCTTCTCGACCGTGGGCCCGGAGAGGTGGAAGCCGCCCACGACGGCATGCAGCGGCGTTCCGGCGAAGGTGGTACGCGCATCCGTGAGGACGTTCACCACGCCCGCGTGCGAGCACATCGAGAACACGACGAGGCCCTTGCCCCGCACGTTCACCGCGAGGTAGCGCTCGTCCATGAGCCAGGGGTCGGGCTCCCACGACTGTCCATCCGCGGATCGCCTCATGTGGCCGGGGTAGCCCTGCTCGTACGGTGTCACGCGCGGGATCTCGCCACCGAGGTAGAAGTGGTCGTCGAGCAGGAGACGCGCATCCGGCGAGAGCACGACCTGGGCCCCCGCCTGCTCGAGCTCGGCCGGCTTCGGGACATCCTGGTACGGGAGATACCCGCCATCGGCCAGCGTATTGGCACGGCTCACCAGCATTCCCTCGTTCAGGTGAACGGGCACGCGCCGGCCGCCGTTGGCCGCGTGGATGAGCCGCACGGCCTCCACCAGCCCGCCGCCGTGGTCCCAGTGGCCGTGGGAGAGCGCCACCGCTTCGATGCTGCCGAAGGGCACACCCAGCCGGCCGCCGTTGCGGGTAACCGTGTAGGCCTCGGGCCCGGCATCGAAAAGCATGAAGCGCGTTCGCCCGCCCACCCTTGCCGCGAGCACCAGGGAAAGCCCGTGGTGCGCGCAGCACTTGGCCTCGCCCGACATCTTCGTCATGCCCGCCTTGAGCAGCGTGGCGGTCTCGTTCACCACGCCCTTCGGAACGGTGGAGAGCGCGTCGGTGACGTTGTCGACGAGAACGAGGACCTCGAGCGCATCGACGGGAGCGAGGCGGGTGGCAGTGTCGGCTTGGGTCACGGCGGGCTTTCTTCCGGGGGGTGGCTTCCCGAGGAGTTTACCCGTCGGCCGTGTCGGAACCCAAGCCCGCAACCGCACCCGCGACTGCCTTTTCGAGCAGGCCGGCGTCCTTGGTGATTGCTGAACGATTGCGATGAAACCTGGTAGACAACTCGTTGATCGTCCTGGGCTCATTCATCACTTCAAGCATCAGCCGCCGGCGCGCCTCAGACAGGCCCGTGAACATGCGCTGCGGATCTTCAAAGGACAGCGTGACCTTGACTTCGAAGGCCTGTCCCTGCACTCCAGGTTCACCCATTGAGTTCGTATGCCGTGCTGCGGCCACCACCCGCCGTCTTGCGCAGCACCCCGAGGGCGAGCAGCTCGTTGATGTCGCGCAGTGCCGTGTCGGGGGAGCACTTGGCGATGGCCGCCCATTTGCTGCTGGTGAGCTTGCCCTCGAAACCATCCAGCACGCGGTTGAGCAGTTTTACTTGCCGCTCATTCAGCGGCGTGGTTGCCCAACGTTGCCAGAAGCGCGCCTTGACGAGCACGGTATCCAGCGTGTGCTGCGCGTTGCCCGCGGCGCGGTTGAGCGTGCCGAGGAACCACGACAGCCAATCGGTCACCTCGAGCGTGCCCTTCTGGGTTTGCTCCAGGATGTCGTAGTAGTCCTTGCGCTCTCGCTGGATCTGAGCCGACAGGCTGTAGAAACGCTGTGGGCTGCCATCAGCGCGGGCCAGCAGCAAGTCGCCTGCGGCCCGGCCGATACGACCATTGCCGTCGTCGAACGGGTGCAGCGTTACGAACCACAAGTGCGCAAGCCCGGCCTTCAGCAGTGGGGGCTCCGTCGTGGTCGCATTCACCCATTCGAGGAATCGCACGAGCTCGGCATCCAACCGATCGGCCGGTGGTGCTTCGAAATGCACACGCTGACGGTGGATGGGGCCCGACACGACTTGCATCGGGCCGTTGGCGTCGTCACGCAACGCGCCGACACGAATGCGCTTCAGCCCACCATGGCCGGTCGGGAACAAAGCTGCATGCCAGCCGAACAGCCGCTCCGAGGTCAGTGGGTCGTTGCAGCGGCCGGTGGCATCGAGGACCATCTCGACGACACCATCAACGTGCCGATCCACTGGCGCCAGCGCCCCGATGTCGACGCCCAGGCGCCGGGCGATGGACGAGCGCACGGAATCGGCATCAAGCTTTTCGCCCTCGATTTCGCAGGTCTTGAGGACGTCCTCCGTGAGCGTGGTGAGGCTGGCCTGCTCGCGCAGAGCCAGGCCAACATCGGCGAGACGCCCCAGGAGAACTCCCTGGGCACGACTGACATCCGCCAGCGAGCCAGCCAATGCGGCGAGGTCGAAGCGCCATCTCGGCCAATCGGGGCGCTGCCAGATATAACGATAATCTCCGCTATTCATGCGGCGATTATGACGCCCATTCCCCGCAATGACAAGTTAATCCCCGCATCTTATGCGGCTATTAAGGGTGCCATTCACCGCAAAGCGGTCGCTCCCGGGTCGTGCCCCGGGAAGCGGTGATAGAGACGGTCTCGGCGCGGCAATCGGCTAATTTCGCGCGAGCCTCAGACCCGGCGGGCAACGCACCAACCCGGAAATGCCGTGAATATCGGGGAAATGGCGGACAGAAAAAAAGGCCAGATCGAGATCTGGCCCTTGAATGATGGTGGCGGGGTGGCGACGCACCTTGACGCGGGAATGCCCCGATAATCGACCATCCGAGTTCATGAGCATCAGGTTAATAATCAGCGATTTAGGATTGGATGAGCCGATTGCCTGGCAGACGCAATAAACGTAGCTCGAAGGCACACTCTAGCGCCCGAATTCAGTGCATTCGGCCGCTCAACGGTTCAACCGGAACTTCTCGAACCACTCGTTCAGGTGAGTGAGAGATCGCGCCCGAGGATCAATGGCCTCCGCCTGAGAAAGTGCCCAACTTCGCCAATGCTCGAACGCGGGAACTTCGTTCGACTGCGACCCGATTCGCTCGTCCAGTGCCCCGATAAGGGCTCGGATCTGGTCAGATCGGGCTACGTTGCTAATCGCGTCATTCAGCAGCTTCTGGCGAGAGTCTAGGAGCGCCTGAAGTTCGGAGGCCTTTCTCTTGCGCTCGCTTTCGCAGGCCTTTTCGTATTCTTCAATCGCTTGCTTGCGGTCGTGCAATCGCCAGTCGTAATTCCGCTTCACCGCATCTCGAAATCCTTTCTCCCATTGTTCGATCGCGAGAAGGGCGATGTTCCGAAGCACTGTTCGAGTAAATGCAGGAAAGATCAGGTCGGGCTTTTTGGACTGACGCTCCCAGGTCTCGGTGCCGAATCTGAATTCGAAGCCGGCTGGCTTGCCTTTGGCAACTCTATGACTGGGGGCCGGCGTAGCTTCGGTCCGGGTTACCTCAAAAGACCTACCCCATCCCTTATGACCGACCCACAGTCTTATGTGGCGATGCCCGCTCGAGCTCGGCTTGAATCCGAGATCCGCCCACATCCATAACAGCTGACTCATCCCCTGCAGGAGTTCCTGGCCCTCGGGGGACTGATATTTTGGCTTATCCCAGCTGTATGACTTGGCGACCTTTGCAAGACGCTCATCTTCAGCGATGAACTTCTGCGTGATCGGATGCAAGCCGCGGGTCGCCTTCGGCATTGGAACTTTGTCCACCAGTAGCCTGTAGCGCTCGAGGGTCTCCTCAATGCTGTAGGGAAAGACAGGGGGCGGTGGTACCGGCTGATCGAAGTCTTTCGGATCGAACTTCGGGAAAGATAACCAAACAGCGTCATGGTCCTCTTCAATGCGTTCCGCCAGGGTGTAGTCGAGTGGCGGTTTGACGAACTTCCTCTTTCTGCGGATGCCAGCCAAATTGGCCCAGTAGCCTCGAGGCGGGGCGGGGACGTTCATTTCGCGGCACAACTTGCCTAACCGGACGTCCGAGATCTCGAGATACTTTGCAATTTCGGTCCGCGGCTTGTCCCAAATGAGGTCGTACAGTTCTTTGCGGGTGAGCTTGAGAGTCATCGCAGGCTCCATGAGCCAAGCATTCGCGCATTGGCGATATTAACGCAAAAATAAATTGACTTATGGAATAGAAAATACAAAAATAGCGTTGTTTTGTTGGTAGGAGGCATAAATGCTGGTTGAATTCAGGATCTCGAACTTCCGCTCGATCCGCGAAGAGCAGTGCCTCAGCTTTGTTGCCACCACAGACAAGTGGCTAGAAGACACGCACTGCATTACCACCGGCAAGAGCACCGTGCCAAAGCTGCTGCGCTCGGTGGTCACCTACGGGCCCAATGCTAGCGGCAAGAGCAATCTGATCTTTGCGCTGATGACCATGCAGCGGTTGGTGCTCAACTCCACACGGCTGCTGGAGCCTCAGTTTAGCGAGCAGTACACGCCCTTCTTGCTCGATGCCGACTCGCGCCAGAGGCCGACACAATTTGAGATCACCGTAATGCTGGACGGCGTGCGGTATCAGTACGGTTTCGAGTACGACGCTGAGCGCATACATGGTGAGTGGTTGCTGGTATATAGGGCTAGCAAAGCGCAGCGCTGGTTCGAATACCATTACAACCCCGAGACCAAGCTGAACGAATGGGAACCGTTCTCGGTCCATTTCAAGGGCGAGAAAAAGGGACAAAGAGAGCTCTGGAAGGCTAATACCTCAGCACACTCGCTTTTCCTGACCCAAGCTTCGCAATCGAACAGCCAGCAACTGAAGGCGTTGTTTGACTGGTTCGTCAACGATCTGATCGTTTTGCCGGCCGGCGCAGCGTTCAACCTGCTGCCCACGCTGATACGGCTCGAAGACCCGAAGTACAAGGAGTGGGTGCTACGCCTGATGAACGCCGCAGACATCCACATCAGCGACATCAAAGTCGAAAAGCGCAAGGGTCAGCAACTGGAATTCAAACTGGAGCCTGGCAAGCCGCCTGAACTGCGCACGGTCGAAGGGGAACTACCCGATATCGAGTTCTGCCATGCGACGGCGGATGGTGGTCAGCAATGGTTTGACCGCCGTTATGAGTCCTACGGTACGCAGCGCCTGCTAGGTTATGCAGGGCCGCTGCTGGATGCCATCGAGAACGGCAAGTTCATCGTCGTCGATGAGTTCGACACGAGCTTGCACCCGCTGCTCACTCGCTACGTGCTGCAAATGCTGCACAAGCCACATCTTTCGCAGAATGGTGCGCAGTTGTGGATGACCACACACGACACGTCTTTGCTAGACCCAGAGTTTCTACGTCGTGATCAGATTTGGTTCGTCGAGAAGAACAAGGAGCAGACTTCTGATCTCTACTCCTTAACCGAATTTAGCCCGCGCAAGACGGAAGCGCTGGAGCGCGGTTACTTGCAGGGTCGTTATGGTGCCATTCCCTTCCTCAGTGAATTTCTGTTCTAGAGGGAGGGCAAGTGAAGGAAAACCAGCCTAAACACCGGCAACTTGCCAAGGAACGAAGCAAAAGTGAACGAAAGATTGCGCTGCGCCGGGAAAATGGCACTGCCCTCTTGGTGTGCGAAGGCAAATGCACCGAGCCGTTTTACCTGCAAGGATTACTGCAATCCCCGATGGCCACCCCAAACTCCCGCACCTGTGGCCGGGTCAAACTCCCGCACCTGAGCAGGCGGCGGGACGCGGCGAAGTTACCCGGTTGATCCCCTCTTGGCAACACGCGCCGCGGCCTCTTTTCAGGCGCCAGCCTTGCCTTCGAAGCGCAGCAGGTAGCCGTGGTGCATGAGGCGATCGAGGAGCGGGGTGACTACGACGACATCGCCGAGGAGCCGCCCCCAGTCCTCGAGCGGGCGGTTGGAGGTGACGATCGTCGAGGCTTTCTCGTAGCGGCTCATGAGCACGTCGGCGGCTTCGTCGCCGGCGTGGGCGGGGGAGCTTGCGCAGGAAGAGGTCGTCAATGACGAGCAGCTCGGCGGCCTTGAGCTGGGCGCGCAGCTTGCGCAGTTCACCGAGTTCGCGAGCTTCGCCGATGTCCTCGATGAGCTGGTGGGCCTCGCGGTAGTGCACGCGCCGGCCGTGGGCGACTGCGAGCGCGGCAAGCGCCTTCGCCACATGGCTCTTACCCGTTCCGGGCGGGCCGATGAGCAGCGCGTCCTCCTTCGCGTCGATGAACTTGAGCGTGGCGAGCTCCAGCACGTCGCGCCGGGGAAGCCGCGGGTTGTAGCTCCAGTCGAAGCTCTTCAGGTCGCATCGCTCGGGCAGCCCCGAGAGCGCGTAGCGTCGCTCGAGCAGGCGCGAGCGGCGCCGGTCGAGCTCGTCCTGGACGAGCCAGGAGAAGGCTTCGACGAAGTCCATTTCATGCGCGCCAACCTGGAGCGCGCGAGCCTGCAGTGTTGCGGTCATGCCGGACAGGCGCAGGCTGCGTAGCGCGCGCTCCAGCTTCAGTGATAGACATTGCCATCGGGATCCTCGTGGTGGACCTGGGAGAGCGCCTCCCAGAGCGTTTGGTACTCGGTGATGTCGCGAATCGCCGGATGCGCCTGCGTGAGCGGCGGGTCGGCCGCAGGGGGCGCCTGGCGCTCGAGCGCGCGCCTGACGGCGGCGTAGGACAAGCAGTTGGCTTGCGTGAGGCGCGCGCACACCGCCTCGATGTCGGCGCGCGCGTGCTTGCGCACGAGGTTTGCGAGGCCGTAGATCGCTCGTTGGCCGGGGCGGCCAAGCTTGGCGAAGAGCTCGCGGCCGGCCTGGGCAGTTGCCGGGCCGATGGTCTCCAGGCGCACGAGCAGGCGCACCGTTTCACGCGACGGGTTGAAGACGCGGTCCTCTCCCTGCATCACGAAGGCGCCCTTGCGAAGCGACTTCTCGTGCCGGCGCAGCACGGTGCCAACGCGCTCGAGGATCTCGATCTCGCGCTCGTACACGCGCACCGTGACTTCGCTGTGAGGCGCGGCTGGAAGAGCGGCGTAATACGAGCCCTCGACCTGCACGAGGCCCGCGTCATCGACCGTGCGCGTGACCTGGCGGAAGTACCTGCAGCCCTCGGCAGGCAACTGCTTCAAGTGCGCTTGCTCCTCGCGGAACATCTCGAGCACCTGACGCTTCTTGCGCCCGTGGATGCGCGGAGCCGCCCAGCGCTCCCCCTTGAGCGCGGTCGACTGCGTGTGCTGAATCGCGTTCTCGACGGTTCCCTTGCGGTTGGGGTCGGCGACACGGCACGGATCGGCGACGACACCGTAGTGCGCGAGCATGGCCGCGTAGACGGGATTCAACTCGGGCTCGTACAGATCGGGCTTGATCACGCCCTGCTTCAGGTTGTCGAGCACGACGTACCGAGGACAGCCGCCGAGGGCACGGAAGGCCTCCTCGTGCGCCCGCGCCCAACTCTCCTGGTCGGCCTTCCACACCGCTTTCCTGAAGCTCTTGCCCGAGTACTTGAGCGTCATCACGAAGAGCGCCGGCTTACGGTACTTGCCGCGGCTATCCAGCGTGGGCGCCCCTTCGCCGTAGTCGACCTGCGCTTCCTCGCCGGGGGCGAATTCCAGTACGTCGAAGCGCTCGGGCGCGCGCGCCTTGAGCCGCGCCACGAAGCGCTTCACCGAGTTGTAGCCGTGTGCGAAGCCGTGGCCCTCCACCAGGTCCTGGTAGATGGCCACGGCGTTCCTGCCCAGCAACACCTGCGACTTGATCCACTCCCGGTGCGGCTCGCACGCCGAGGTCGTCGACTCGTTGGCCGGAGCCGGTGGCCGGGGTGCGGGAGTTTGGCCCTCCGGGCCCCGGAGCCGGTGGCCGGGGTGCGGGAGTTTGCCCATCCGCAGCACCAGAGCCGGTGGCCACCCCGGGGAATTTGCCAGCCTCTGATAACGCCGGACGGTCTTCGGAGACACCCCAGGCGCCGCTCAATCTCCCGCTGCCCCACGCCGCTCTCGAGCAGCGCCAGGACGCTCATGCGCAAATGCGATTTCAAGACGTTCACTTCTCCCTCTCCCCGAATTGGTCGGGGAGGAGCGTACGTCGCGCCGTCCGGCGCCCGGGATCAGGCGCCCTTACGGGTGCTCAGGGTGCGGGAGTTTGACCCGGCCACAGGTGCGTGGTCACCCATGCCCGGAATCGCTTTGAGCAGGTGCCGCGAGATCGTGTGTTCGTACTAATAGATGCCGAACAGGACGACCTGCTGAAGGCGCTCAAACTCTGCGAATTGCCAGTGCAGCGGGAAAGCAAAAAGAAGGGGCTGCCGGAAATCCGAATTGAGCCCGTTGTCTGCGATCCATGTTTCGAATTTTGGCTACTGCTGCATTTCCGCTACTGCGACCAACCATTCGCCAGCTTTGCGGACGTGCTGCCCGAACTTCAGGCTCACTTGCCAGACTACGAAAAGAACGATCCACGAATTTTTGTTCGCGTCGGCGGCGAGCAGGGCATGGAACGCGCACTCTCGAACGTCACCCAACTGAGGAAGGTCCTGGCTCAAACCGGCGCCAGCATTCCCGCCACCGACATGGACAAACTTATAGAAGTACTCCGCGGTCTAACGACGTAACGCCAGTCAGTCCAGCGTCGGCGCTGCCGTCGCGTTTACAGCTATCGACTAACTTGCAAACAGCGTTAGAAGCTATTTGCCACTGCCGCTCTTTTGCGTTCCCGTTGTGGTCGATGGCGCGGGAGCAGGGGTGCCTGCAGCCAGCCGTGGGGACTGCTGGGGTTGCAGGCGCGGCAGCGGGCTTAGGTTGAAGATTTACTACGCCGTCGAAGCTCTTCGTCGCCTCTACGGTTGGCTGAAGCTTACCTGCACCGTTAAAGCTCTCGCGCAATGGGACGGTCTCAGTTTTCTTTGGAGCTTCGTTTGCCATGCCTTTCACCTTTATCGAGTATGAATTGACAGCAGCCGCTATGCCGATGACTGCAGTGAACAGCGCACCGATACCGAATGCCCACGACGCTGTGATGTCGAGCCTTTTTAGCAGTGGATCATTGGATGTGGACTTGCCAGACAGAATGTCTTCGAGGTAGTTGCGGTTACGGCGGAAGACAACCAAGATCGTGACAATTGCCACGACGAAACTCACGATAGCGCAAACGTACAGAATTAGAGCCTCAGCAGAGGTCAGACCGACGGTAGTCAGCAATGTGAGAAGAAGCCCAATTCCACCGGCCGATAACGCCAGAAGGCTCTTGTCATGCTCCAACGAAGTGCTGAACCAAGCGGTGACACTTGCCGCATAGAATTCAACGCGCTTCTGATCGTCGCTTTCTTCAGGTGTCATGTTATTTCTACCGGTTGTGCAAAGCGGCGTCCGCCAATGCGCGGAGCACGTCGCTTATTTCACTTGGTGTCCTCGTCGGTCATTGGCACATAGTAAACCGTGCTTATTGTGATTTAGAGAGCATCAGCATGCTTTTCGGCCGCCGCCTTGTCGGCTTCACCTTCCGTTCGGGCCGCCAAGGACCGATAGCGATCGAGTGCCGTCTGCCTGATGACTTTTGGACTCTTGCACCCGATTCCTGCAAGAAACTCCCGCTCGGCCTTCTCGTCCCTCGATTCAATCCACCATGCGCGCAGCGTGTTGAACTTTCCGTCGTTCCATCGGTAGCCTCTGGCCGACGCGTAATCCTTGTTTTCGATCGGAAGTCCAATAGCGTGCACACGCCAGGAAGGTGCACGAGCCGAGTCCAGGAGCAAGGACAAGACGTCTTGCCCACCAGCCGGCACCTTTTGGGCGAGGAGAGCAAGCAACAGATCGACGTCCGCCCTTGCCCTATGTCCCTCATGAAAGAGCCCGAAGCGAAAGCCGATGTAATCGAGCTTGCTGCTCTTCATGTTCCATTGATCCCAGGGAACCTCTTCTAGCGAGCATGCGAAGTGTTTGTTTGCGAAGTCCGGGTAGCGCGCCTCAAGAAAAGCGCGATCGAAGCGGGCGTTGTGGCAGATCACTAAACCGACCCCGTCCATGACTCTCGCGACGCCGGCCTCATCTATTCGCTGCCCGCGGACCATCTCGTCGCTTATGCCAGTCAGGCGCGTAATTTCCGGCGATATGGGCATTTCTGGGTCTTCCAGGCTCTCGTACCGATCAACTACGCGGTAAAGCCGTCCAGACTCGCGCCCGTATTCGCAGGTCGCAATTGCAAGATCAATAATCCGATCACCAAGCTCTGCCTTAAGGCCGGTGGTCTCAGTATCGATGACCGCTAGCCGCCCGCAAGGCTCTCCGCTGACATTTTCGGCAAAGACATGTCCATCCGAAATGCGTAGTCGACGCAGCACCCTAAAGTCGGGGTGCGCGTCCAGCACTTCAGCAGCTTGGTCGATGTTCATTACTTCCACTGTTGTGCACGCATCAAGTTAAGCTAAGAAACAGACTCGGTCGTATCACGATCATACGAGGACATGACGTGTCCGCATGGTCCTTCTACTGCCCCTTCGATACCTGCAAGATGGTTTTGCACCTCGGATAGTTCCGACACCCCCAAAACGGATTACCGCCTGCCTTCGGCGCTCGGAAAGCCATTTTGATTCCACACGAAGGGCACGTCGGTGTCATGAAGTCGCCTTCAGTGGCGAACTTAAGCAGTGACTGCTGACGATGTGGCGGCAGTGCCTGGAGTTTCGTCAGAATATCTTCGCCATTGATGAGATGGATATTCTTTCCTATCGCGAACTGCGTTGCGTCGCTCGAATATGTACCTGTCGTGGCGAATATCCCTTCTTGGACCTTGTCGGCGGACATGACGCCGAAAAGCTCCCGAATCAGATTCACCCCAACTTTCCGAGATTTCCACGCCTTGCACTGGACGATGATTCCCGGGTGCTCAGCTCCCTCTGTGTAGAGATGGATGTCGACGCCCCCATCTGGTCCGGCGCGAACTGTCTTGGCACGAAAGCCCAACTCCTCAAAGTACCCTGCGCAAACGTACTCGAAGCGCTTCCACTCCAAGGCCTTGAGTAGTTCGAGGCTCCACCTACTTGTGTCGACAGCCTCGGGCTCATATCCCCCCAGCCCGGCTTCTTTCCATTCGGAGTAGAGATCCAAACCTGGGTTCAGAGTCTGCTCGGAAGCAGCGGGTTGCGGGCTTTCCCCGTCCCATTCCGGCTCGCGCTTCATCAGGTCGACAACACGTTTGCGCTTGGCGCCCTGAAATGCAGAAATTGCGGCCCCGCCGAGAAAGACTAGCGGCATCAGGAACTGGCCTGCCAAAGCTAGCGCTCGCGCAATGGATGATCCCACGACCGCACTCGGCGGGCGAACTGATCCAGGGGTCGCAGGTTCGGGCACGGCAAGCCAGCGAAAGACGAAGTACGTCCCGATTGCAAGCAGTACGCCGAGCCACCACGGCAGCTTTGCCGCGGCATCCAAAACGTCTTCTATTACGCTCTGTCGTCTTCTTGCCATTCGTCCTGAGTTGCCTTTACGGTCGCGGCCGTGCTTTAGGATCGGTACGGCTTTCCCGGTCGAGCCGAAGGTTCGCAAACCATTCCTGCTCTATGACGTGAACGTAAGTACGAAGGCTCCGGAGGGGCATGTTGTCACCTCTTTCAATTGCCTCCTGGCAGGTCGCAACTTCCCGTTTGATGGTGTCATCCTTCAAGTCGCGAGAGTAGCCACCCCTTCGCACGTGTGCAACAAATGCTTTCCAAGCGAAAGGTCGCGAGAATCTCGCGTGGAGCTTATTCCGGTGACACTCTTTGCATAACGCGAACAGGACTGTAGGACCCCATTCATACGGCTTGCTGTAATCCTCGTCGTGGTATTCGACGGGCCCATCGGGATCATTGCAAAGTCGACACGGACCGGTTGCCGGCTGCACATTGCCCAATGCAATCTGGCGCATCAGTTCCTTTAGCTTTTCCTCGCGCTCGCTCCATTTGTAGCCGTTGTACCAACCGCTGTCATTCGCGCGATCCACTACACCCTGCCGTATCCTCCCTAGCTGCGACATAACGTCTCCCACTTCTCAAACGTGGAGTAGGCGCCCCTGGCATTCGAGCCATATCTGCTGACCACCGCGTCGAACAGTGCTTTTCGAAATTCAGGATGAACCTTTATCGGCGTGAGACGGTGCCAAGGGTACCGATCAAGCAGATCTAGTGCCGCGTCCCAGGTGTCAACAGTCTGGGATTCGTGCTCGATCCACTCTTCGTCCAGTAGTTCTGGCGTCCAGTCACGGACACTTCGTCGAAACACCCACCCACCACCCTTTCGGCACCCTACGAGATCCAATCCCCCTCCCTCGGCTGCAACGTGCACGATGAGTTCGGCGCGCGAGGCTGTGAATTCACTAATGGCGGCCTCTCCATTTGCCTTGAGCTCCACCACCAAGATGGCGTGATCGGAAAGAGGCGCCTGGTCGTTGGCGCCAGCCACAACATGCCCCCCGACCCTTGTGATGTACGACGCTGTGATGGCACCGATGCTTGCCGTTGCAAGCACATGGTCAATGCGGCTGCCAGTCGATCCGGTGCCGAAGCTGTAGCTCCACTCGCCTATTGGATTTGGAATCGTCCAGCCACGCTCTCGCAGCTGGCCTAGATGCTTTCCGCCCACGGAATGCGGATTGGCGGGATCGCCATTCATATCGCCAATAAGGAGAACGCTTCGATCGGTCACTCCTTGGAGACGGTGCTCCAGCGCCGCCCAATAGGCTTCAACCCCTGTCTCCGTCTTATAAGCGGGTGCGCGGATGCCCACTACTTCAAGACATGAGTCCAGAAGACGAATGCACCCAAAGTTTGTTTCAGCATGGCTGTCACTCAAAGGAGCTACGACAGAACCCTGCGTATGCCCATGCCTTGACGCAATCAGAACCTGATTGTGACCTTCGATTTTCTTTGAGACGGAGATGTGCAAGAGCCCCTGCACTTTCAGGGCCTCCTTGAATGCAGCGCGCGAGTCGCCGTCGACATATTCAGTGAGCACCAGGACATCGGGGGCAATCTCGCCAATCACTTCGAGAATGCCTTGAGAAAGGTCCTTCATGCGGGTACGGTGGTTCAGGTTCCAGGCGGCGATCTTCATTGAGCATGTTTCCTTGCGCGGCGAGTCAGAATTTCTGTCACCCGCACATCATCGCAGGCGGCTGGCTCAGGGAATGAGCTTGCATGCGGGCTTGCCGGGCCTGACGGACTTGCGACGTGCGCAGCCGACGAGCAACAGAATCTTGAGTGCCCGTTACAGAGGCAGCATGCTCACGGAAGCGCTCCGCTTAGGAGTCGCGTTCGAGGAAATACTTTCCAAATCGCATGCTGCCGTCCGTCGCGGAGGGATAGCACTTCGGGCGCTCTGCCTCAGGCATGGAGGGGAAGCGTTCATTCCAGAATGTCTCCCCCATATGCTCGATTTTGTTACCTCCAGCAGGACCCTCGCCTGCCGGCACCCACTCCACCCAGACGCGCCGAGGCAATGGACCGATGGTCATGCAGCAAACGTTGCTTCGCTGCCACTGCATGAGCAGATCAATATCGAGATTGAACATAATCCACTGGCCAAACTCGAGCTTGCTCACAAGGCCGTCTTCGACGCAGAAGGGCAAAATGTCGACCCGCGCGTATACCTCACCGGGGAAAGGGCCCCCTCTGTCCCACTGGTGGGGCGAGCTCGAATGCCCCTTTGCGAGCCGCTCCTCCGGAGTCCACCGTCGCTCAATCGTTTCCCGGTTTTGGTACCCGAACGTAATGGCAAAGCGCCCAAAGTGATCAAGCAGGGGCTCAAGAAGCTTTTCACAAAGCAGCCGGCCAGACTTGATCACATGCTCTGAGTCATCAGTAGGAAAGTTACTGTGACCCGCGACCGCGGCTTCCACAGAGAACAGAAAATCTCGCAACAGGAAGTTTGGCGATAAGCGAACTCGTGATAGCTCTTCGTATCGATTGTAGAACTCGCTATCAAACGCAGTCACTCGGCAACCTCCGCAGAGCGTCGACGGATTGGCAGGTACGGGAATCGGATTGATGTGCCGCCAGTGGACTTAGCGTCGTACTCGAGCTGCCCCGGATGTGTCGCTCCGTGGACATTCGAAAGGGTGAAGACCGCGAGCACCGCCACGTCCGCATAAGGAATCGGACGAGCAAGGTCAACGAAGTAGTTGGGCGAGCCGTCCGCCTTGCGCCCGAATTGGTCGGGCAAGTTGGTCGGAGCGCTCCAGCCCAGCTTCATCAGGGTCGCGTAGTCCTCCTCGGTCAGGTGTTCGTCCTCCGGCAGGTAGTAGTCCGATACGGCCTCCATTCGCATGCCGTAGGCCCCTTGATCCATGAACTGGACGTAGCGGTCGGTGCCCTTTACGGAGAGGATCAGGTATTCGTCTTCCTCGAGAGCGATCAGGGTATGGACCAAACGGTCGGCGAAGTGGCTCCAGGCCTCCCGGGCGGAATCCTGCTTCGGGGCAGCGTGGATCGGCGAGCAGTCCTCCTCCCGGCCTTTCGGTGCCGGCTTGTTCCGCGGTTTCATGGTCTTTGCGGTCATCGGAATCCTCTCTTTCTAGCGCCGCTGGAACCTCAACGGCACGGTCCTGAACCCACGATTAGAGTGTAGAAAATGGCAAGCTCAGGGGATGAGCTTCTGCATCTACAAATCGGTACGGTGAAGGCTGTCTGCGACGCAAGCCTCCATCGTCCGGTCATGGATATTCAGCACCTTGTCCAGGGGTTCCTGATAGCCGCCCGCCAAGTTCCACGCCACGGGTATTCCGAGTTCCCGCGCTGTCGTGAACACGATCGCGTCGCGCTGGGCGAGTTGCTCATCGTCGAGAAACCCGCCAAGCGGATCCTCGATATGAGGATCCGCACCCGCCTGGTACAAGAGGACATCACAGCCGGCGAATGACTTCACGAGTCCTGGTAGGGCGCCCAGGAACCGTGTGGCGACGCGCGGGTAGTCGCGACCGGCGGTTAAGTGGCGGATCCAACCGCGCGCGTTCACGCGCTCCATGATCTCCACCGTGCCGTCCCCGAAATGCTGGTCGCAGTCGAGGATTCCCACTTGGGTCGCGAGGCCTTCGGCCCGAAGCGCAAGCGCGGTCACCATGAGACCATTAAACGTGCAGAAGCCGCCCGGTGTGTCCCAGTGCGCATGGTGGAAGCCGGAACAGGGGGCGCAGGCGATTCCTCGAGACCCCACCACGTGGCGGGCTGCCGAGAGCATCGATCCGTTGGTCCAGGGAAGCGATTGGGCAACGGATGCGCTTTTGTTGAAGAAGCCATTGCTTTCCCGGCACGCGAGAATGTCCCCTACATACTTCCTATCGTGGGCGCGGGCGAGATCCTCGACGGTGGCGGGCTGAGGCTCGCGGACGTCAATCGGAAAGTGCTTTTCCCGCCAGCGCTGCATCACACGGCGCGGCTTGCTCGCAGAAGGGGAAGCGCGCTGGGGTTCTGCAACCTGCCGCTCGGTGTAAAACACCGGAACGCAAGCGTTGGGCGATCGTGACTTGAGCGGGCTGGAGTTCGTCGATGGCATGCCGTTCATGATCCGGCATGGCAGGCTCAGGGGATGAACCTGTAAAGGAAGCGCGATGTTGCAGAGCGAAACGCACGCCTGCCCTGAGGCGTTCCTCGTCGACCTTAGAATCCCGGATACCGATTCCAGTAGAACCGGTCCTCTTCGGAATCCTCGTACTCCCCAACCTGCCATTCGTTGCACATCAACAGGTCTTCGGCCACCTCCTGGATGACTTCGTGCAATTCCAGTGGCTTGAGCCAGCGCTCCGGTATCGCGCCAACTCCCCACATTAAACCGAGCAGATTTCCGGCAATGGCGCCCGTCGAATCACTGTCGCCGTCGTGGTTCACGGCGGCCAATACGCCCTCCTCGAAGGTTTGGGCGGTCAAACCGCAGTAGAGAGCGATCGCCAAGGCCTCTTCGGCAATCCACCCTTGGCCAAGCTTCGCGATGCCGCGGTGGGTGGACAACTCAAACTGCGCGGCACGCTCCGCGCCATCTATCGCTTCCAGGGTTTCCCGGCTGTCCGGGCGGTCGCGGAGCACTTCCTTGGCGTCACGAATGGCGCCTGGGAGTTCTGATCCTTTCAGGAGCTTCAACAGGATCAGGGAAAGCACGCCCGCGGGCAGCCGTCCCGAGGGATGCCCGTGGGTAATGCCGGCCAGCGAACACCCCAGATCGAAGCAGTAACCAAAGCTCTCGGCTTCGTCACCTGACCAAGCGACGTGCATGAAGAGAGCGACAGGTGCGATGCGCATGAGGCCCCCGCAGCCCTTGCTGTTGTTTTGCGCGAGATCACCAAGACTTTCCATCGCCTCCAGCGCGGAAAGACAGGTGTTGCCGGGAACCCGGCGCTCATGGAGTTCGCGATGCCCGATGAGCCACCCGTCCCCCATATCTTCACCCCGGCACTCCACGTCACGGTTTCTCGTATGTCCGCCTTGCGTGCGCAGCCAACGCAGATAGGCGTTGGCGGTAACCGACTCAAAGGCCGGCCCGATCCCGCGGTGGTTGAAACGGACCAATCCGCGCAAGAGGCCTTCGGCGGTGAAGAGCGTCATTTGCGTGTCGTCAGTGATGGCGCCCACGCGGCCGAAAGCGCGGTCGAAGTCGCGGATCCCCTCCTTGCCGTAGCGGGCGCGAATCTCCCGGCCAGTCATGAACTCCACCGGAGCGCCAAGGGCGTCCCCGACCGCGCCGCCCAGCAGACAGCCACGATACCGGGAGGCGAGGGATGCCTTGTCGGGCCCTGGCTTTCGGGGGAGATTCTGTGGCGTTGCCAGTGCAATTTCGTCTGTCATCAGCGCTCCAAGAGCCCGGAGAGCATTTCCGGAATCTGCTGCAGCCGGTCAAGTTGTGCCGAGGGGTCCTTGCGACTTCTCGCAATCCAGGACAGCGCTTGGGCGACATGCCAGGCGCTGGTCGCCTTCTCCGGGCTTCCGGGCACTGGCAGGGTCGACTTCATGTGCTTCTCGCTCGGAAAGCCAGGCTGGAAGCGGTCTACCAGTTCCGCATCGTGGCCGGTACGGGCGATATTGAGGAAGCGCGCCGCGTCTACCGAGCCCCATCGTGTCTTGAGCGTCGTGTCTACAAAGGAGGGCAGTTTCGCGGGGTCCACCGGCAGATGGAGCGTCCGGGCCATCTCTAGGCGCTCCCGACGCGCGATCACAAGCCCCGCTGTAAGAAAGTCGATCACGTCTTCGACGTGCGTTGCCTCCCGATGCACGAACCCGCGCTGTTCACGGGCCGTCCCCACGATGAGGCCATTGGTGCAAACAAGCCGATACCAGACGAGGGCGACCCGAAGTTGCGAGGTGCCATCGACGGAATTCTGGCATCGCAGCTGTAGCAGTAATGGGTGCCCGTCACCAGGATCGAACATCCAGTTGGGAGGCAGATTCACTTCGAGGCTCATCGTGGCCCCGTATCGCAAAAGCGTTGCGTGCGTATCCAGGCCGTACGGGTCAATGCCGACTTTGCCGAAGGCGTGGGCAAGGACAGCGGCCGCGTCCCGGTGCTCGATCAGGCGGTACGTCTTGGAGACGACGCCGGTCGGGCAGGGTGTCCAGGCGCCCTCAGCCTGCTCCCGGCGCACGATGAGGTCGTAGAGCTCGTTCGCATTAGAGTCCGGCATCGCAGCACCTTGGAGCGAAAATGGCTTCCGATCGAACTGCGGCAACACCGCCGCCACCTCGTCGAATCGACCGCGAAACCAGCGTGAAACAGGTTGCCGGAAACCGGCGGGAATCCATTCCGCACCCTCGGGCTCCCGGAGGGCTGCGGCCACATGATCATTCATTCGAACTCCTCGTCCCGGAAACGCCGGGTTACGAGGTCAGAATCGCTGCGCCGAGGCTCACCTCGTGAGCTTACTTGCCCTTTGTTACGTAGAGTGCGGCAGTCTTTCGTGCCAAGTCGGCGACGTGCGTCCGGAGTTCGGGCGGTTCCTCGACCCGGCACTCGGGGCCGTACTTGAGGATGTCCATGACGAGTTCGCGGTCGTCCCCGAAAGGCACTTCGAGGACGTAGCCCCCATCAGCCTCAAAACGCCCACGCTGCTTGGAGTGCCACTTCTCGTAAGCCACCCAACGGGAGGCGGTGGGGCTGAACCGAAGCTTGGCCCATCCCTTGGGCCGTCCAGCGAATATGCCGTAGCTTGAGGCCAGGAAGTCGTCGAGGTCAGCTTCCGAGACGTTCTTTGCTCTTTCGGAGAGAACCTTGGCAGCGCGGATGCCATCCAGCGCGAAACTTCTGATGCCATCGCGCAGGTGGCACCAAGCGTCCAGATACCAGTTACCACGATAGAAAACCAAACGCTGCGGTGAAACCGTTCGTTCCGTGGTTTCGTCGCTGTGTCGGCTCCAGAAGGTGATCGCTAAACGATAGCGCTTGAGGGTAGCGGTGGCCGCGAGTTCAAAGAATTCCAACTTCATCCCGCGCGCGGCCATGCGCACAATGCGGATACGCTTCGAAATTTCCGCAGCCGTTCCGTCACGGCTCTCGCGCAGCGCATCAAGACGAGCCCGCAGCGGCTCTACATGCGGAGACAGAATGCCTGGATCCAACCCCCTAAGCAGCTCCTGCATCGTCAGGAGCGCATGAACCTCGGAGGCATTGAACCAAAGACCTGGCAGCTCGTATCGAGGGCCGGATGGCGTTTGCTTCGAGAACCGGTAGCCGTTGTTGTCGCGGTCGTACTCAATGGGCGCATTGAAGCGGTCCTTCATGTAGTCCAAGTCCCGCTTGAACGTGGCGCGTGATATCTCCAACTCGTCGAGAAAGGACTGAATGGGCACCACGGTGCGCTCCTGAATCATCTGATCGATGCGATAAAAGCGCTCCAATCGTTCCATGACCGACCTCCCTGTAGCTCACGTCATGAGCCCGCTCGATCCTAGCATTATCGACTTCAAGAGACAGATCACCATATGACGACAGTACGCAACTTACGATTCCCAGATCTGAAGAGACATGAGCAGCGCGGAAGTAAGCCCCGCTGCCATCTCCTAACTCATGGCCCGGACAACGAGGTCGCAGAGAGGCTCTCAGGGCTGCTCGCCCCATTCGGGAAGGTTTCGGCCTCCGATCATTGGATGCCGAGGGGGTTTGAGAATACCCAGGAGTGCGAACTCCATCGGCCCTCACCAGTTCTCGACTCCGATCTATGCGAGACATTGGCGGCCTGGTGGTTGCCAAGGGATCAATTGAGAGACCGGTCGCCACACTTTGATATCGCCGCTACTTGTACCATCGGAGAGCGACCCGGGCTCCTCCTTGTTGAAGCAAAGGCATACGACATGGAGTTGATTCGCGAAGCGGCCGGAAGACGACTGCAGATAAAGGACTCGCGCGAATTGCAATCGGCAAGATCCGCCAGCCACGTGACGATTGGCAGGGCGATCGACGAGGCCCGGGCCGGTCTTGCTACGGACACGGGGCTCCCATTCGGGATTTCGAGGGACGCCTGTTATCAAATGTCGAACCGCTTCGCCTGGTCATGGAAGCTCGCGGCCTCCGGTATTCCCGTTGTGCTTGTCTATCTCGGATTCCTGGGTGCCGACGACATGATGGACAAAGGTCTCCCGCTCGAATCGCACGAGCAATGGTCGGTGCTGGTAACGTCTCATGGCGGAGGCATCGTGCCACGCGAGTGTTGGGAGCATGCCTGGCATGTGAATGGGCAGGCAATCGTACCTCTCATTCGCACTCTCGATGTCCCGTTAGCTCCCGTACAACCGCATTCCTAACCACATTTATTCAGGTCCATGATGAGCTTGGCTGAGGACACGAGCTGGCCTCCGTCGCCAATTCCCGCCACACCCACCCTGCTTCCGATTACCTCGTGGGCGGAGATGTATCAGGAGACACTGGCCACGGGCGTAATGTTCGAGTCCTGTTGGCTTGATAGCGTGGAAGCCGGAGTCGCATATTTTTTTCGATGGGTCGGAACTCCGCGGGCGACCGTCCTTGCGGTCTGGAACGAAGATAGCCTCAGCTTTGTGGAATGCCGGGGAACACGTGACCGATTGCTGACAGCCACGGAGTCACAACAGGTCATGGCAGAGATCCACCGCTTGTTTTCGCGGGCTGGCTATTCGATTTCCGTGGGCGGTAATGCTTAGCCCGATGCACTGCGCTACCTTTGGTGTGTCACTGGGCATCGTCCTGGTCGCATTTGGGCTGCGCGCATCTGCTGCCACGCTTGAGGGCAAGGTGGTTGCAGTTGCTGACGGCGACACGCTGACCCTGCTCGACGACTCCAAGACGCAGCACCGTATACGGCTACAGGGCATTGATGCTCCGGAGAAGGGACAGCCATACGGGCAGCGGGCCAAAGAGAATATGTCCCGGCTAACCTTCGGCAAGCCCGCTCGCGCGGACTGTCACAAAAAGGACCGCTACGGCCGTCAGGTCTGCATCGTGTGGGTGCAGCCTCCAGATTGCCCAGCCTGCCAACTCACTCTCGACATCGGATACGCACAACTCACACGGGGTCTCGCATGGCACTACAAAACATACGCGCGTGAGCAGACGGCCGCTGACCGAGCAACATATGCCGACGCGGAAATTGAGGCCAGGAAGCAGAGGGCCGGGCTTTGGATGGATCCGAAGCCGGTGGCGCCGTGGGATTGGCGCGCTTCAGGTCGGACAAATCGTAGCATCGGCAACTTCAGCGGTCCGTAACCGACTTTTGTCTCGCGAAGATCACTGCGGATTGACCGGGGTGCCATGGCTGGCGATACTGGCCGATTGACCTTTGAGCTACCCGCCTTTCAATGTGCCCTACCTCTGTGCTACGCACTTCAACCGACCCCGCCGTTGGCGCCATTCTCGAGTCCAAGTTGGTTGGGGACATCACTGGCCAATTCTTTGTTGCCAGGTACCAGCGCGGTTATCGCTGGGGCAAGCTGGAGGTCAAGTGTCTACTCGACGATATCCTAAGTAGTAAGGGAAATCCGTACAGTCTGCAGCCGGTCGTCGTGAAGTGTCGTACCGAAGGCGAGTGGGAACTCGTTGACGGTCAACAGCGCCTCACTACGCTCTACCTTATCTTCCTCTACATGCAGCGAGAGGGGCTCCAAAAGACTGGCCCAACCTTCTCCATCACGTATGAAACCCGGCCAGGCAGTGAGACCTATTTGAAGGAACCGGATGCCGCCCTCAGCGGCACCAACATCGACTTCTTTCACCTTTACGCGGCTTATGACTGCATCCGGCAATGGTTTGAAAGCAAAGGCCACCGACTGCAGTTCGTGGCCAACGAGTTTTACGGATTCCTATTCAAGAGCGTGCGGGTCATCTGGTACGAAGCGCCGGTTGAACTGGACTCCACAACCCTCTTCACCCGTCTTAATGTTGGTCGCATTCCCCTCACCGACGCCGAGCTCGTCAAAGCGCTCCTGCTTTCGCGCAGTCGTGGTGCAGCCGAACGGACAGACCGTGCCCACGAGCTCGCTGCACAGTGGGACAGCATTGAGCGAGACCTGCGCGACCCCGATGTATGGGCTTTCGTGACGGACGCGAAGGCTGATGACAGCCCCACCCGTATCACGCTTCTTCTCGACACTCTTGCTGGCGGTCCCAGAGGGCGCGATCGGCCGCGCTTTCACACCTTCGATATGCTGCGGCAACAAATCGAAGAGCGCTCGCCACAAGCGGTGTGGAACGAGGTGGTCGATCTTCACGCGCTAGTACTAGGCTGGTTTGCGAACCGCGACATCTACCACAAGATCGGCTACCTCGTTGCGGTCGGCCATCGCTTCGAGGACCTCGTAATGCTCGCTGATCAGTGCGCTAAGAGCACGTTTGAGGCTCTGCTAGACGAGCGCGTGCGCAATAGCATTGATCTCAGCGCGTCTGGTGTCAGAGAGCTTACGTACGACACCGACGCCGGCTACGACAAATGCGCGCGCCTCCTGCTGCTGATGAACGTCGAGACTGTGCGTCGTATGGAGCATTCCACAGAGCGCTACTCCTTTCGGATGCGCGGCGCGAAGGAGTGGTCACTTGAGCACATTCACGCTCAGCATGCGGAGAGCCTGACCAAAGTGGAGCAGTGGAAGGAGTGGTTGCGGCTACACCGGGAGGCGCTCGTCACCCTCCCAGCGACCGATGAACAGCGGCGCGACGCGCTTATCGCCAGGATTGACGATGTGCGGGACGATATTGACCGTCCAGCCTTTCACGTTCTGGCAAGAGACGTAGCCGACATGTTTACGCTCGCAGATAGCGCGAGTGCTACGCCCCTGCACTCCGTGCATTCGATTACTAATCTTGCCCTCCTTTCGAGCGGTGATAACAGCGCCCTCGGTAATGCCGTGTTCGAGGTCAAGCGGCGGCGAATGTTGGAACTTGACCGAAAGGGTGCCTATATCCCGATCTGCACACGTCACGTGTTCCTCAAGTACTACACGAACACCGAGGCCCAGCAGATTCACTTCTGGAGCTCTCAAGATCGGGAGAGCTACCTCGAGGCAATGATCTCTCCGGCAAAGGGGGTGATCTACAAATACCTGAAGCCGGAAGAAAGTAAGCCATGAAGAGCTTCCTCAGCTCATACAACGGTCTCTTCATGCATCACTCGCCCGATGCACCCACTGTTGAGAAGATCGAGATTCCCCTCATACAGCGCGATTATGCGCAGGGCCGTCAGGGTGGAGTGGTCGAGCGCATCCGAGACAACTTCCTCAACGTCCTTCAGCGCGCGGTCTCCCATGGTGAGCACGTGACGCTCGATTTCGTCTATGGCGAGGTTAAGGAAGGTACGCTGCACCCACTGGACGGACAACAGCGGCTCACCACTCTTTTTCTGTTGCATTGGTACCTCGCGTATCGCGCAGATCGCCTGGACCAGGAGCAGGGGTGGAAGCAGTTTTCTTACGCGACCCGCGCGAGCGCGCGTCTATTCTGCGAACGCCTCGTGGAGCGCCAACCGCCGGCCGGAACCGAGCGACTCTCGTCGTGGATCGAAGACCAGCCATGGTATTTGTACACTTGGCGCCATGACCCGACGATACAGTCGATGCTTGTGATGCTCGACGCGATGCATCAACGCTTTCGCAACGATGATTGCCTCACGGCCTGGGAGCGCCTTGTCGATTCCAAGAGCCCAGCTATTTCCTTCCATCTGCTGCCGATGGAGGAGATGGGCCTTAGCGACGATCTCTACATCAAAATGAATTCGCGGGGGAAACCCCTATCCCCATTCGAAAACTTTAAGGCTCGCTTCGAACAAACGCTCGAGGAATCATGCCCCGACCGCGTTAAGGAGCTTGCCCTAAAGGTAGACGGCGCCTGGTCGGACATGCTCTGGCCCTTCCATGGCAATGATTTCATCGTCGACGACGAGTTTCTGCACTACTTCCACTTTGTGACCGAGATTTGCGAGTGGCGCAGAGGACGCCTTGCCGTCGGCGAGATTGCTCCTCTTGCCGAGCGCGTGTACGGGTCAACTAATCCCAAGGCTGCGGAACACCTCGACTTTCTATTTCAAGCCTTCGACACGTGGGTCGAGGCCGACACTGCTGCTGTATTCGGAGGTCTGTTTGTGGCCGCCCCGGCTTCCTCTGAATTGAGTGACCCCACCAAGACCGTGCTTTACGGCCAAGAAGGTAGTCGCCTCGAAATCAACCTCTTCTCCGCTTGTTGCCGTAGTTACGGCGAGATGCGCGGCAAGAGCCGTGTCTTTAGCTTGGCGCATACCTTGTTGCTTTACGCGGTGATCCTGCACCGCCTGCACGAGACTCCCGAATTCGCGCGGCGGCTGCGTGTTTTGCGCAACCTAGTGGAGGCTTCCAGCAACGAGCTACGTTTGGAAAGAATGCCCGCGCTCGTCGCAGACGTTGAACGCATCGTCGTAGGGGGAGCGCTCGAAGGGGTAACCTCGTTTAACCAGACGCAGGTTGCCGATGAACGCCTGAAGGCAGAATGGCTCGCGACGAATCAACAGCTTGCAGGTGCCTTGTTTCAGCTCGAGGACCACCCGATATTGCGCGGCTGCCTCGCGGCATTCGATCTCGATGCAACCTCTTTTGCACAGCGGGCGAGCGCCTTTCATCAGCTTTTCTCAGACCCCGGCTGCTGGTTGTCGCTCACGGGGGCACTGCTTGCTACGGGCGACTATTCCCGGCAGGTCACCACACGCATCTTTCAGCTCGGGTCATCTTCAAACCTCGTGCCCTGGCGCAGACTGTTGACTAACGTCGAGCGCTCCGACCTAAAGCTCACACGTGAGGTACTTGGGCGACTCCTCGATGAGGTAGCGAACGCCGGTGGTGACCTGCACGGCTGCCTCAGTGGGATGCAAGAGCGTTGGCTCAAGACATGCGAGGACAATCAAACCTTTGACTGGCGATACTACCTTGTGAAGTACGTCGCTATGCGCGAGGGAGGTTCAGGGATCTACATCGGCTGGAATGGTGCGCTGGGATACCTGGTCTGCATGCTCGACAAAATTCAGATGAACAGTTGGTACCGTGATCCTTATCTACAAGCGATCCATCGTGAAAGTGGCGTAAAGGGTGCTGTCGACGACCCGTGGTTCACCGGCTACGAGACACAGCCCCGATGGATGCGACTGGTAAAGACCGGCATTGAACTGCGGTGCGTTGAGGCCGGAATCGAACTGAAATGCACTGTCGCCAGCGACGCCTTCACGCGCATCTGTGAGAAGCATGGTGCTCAATGCATTGGCGACAAGACGTTGTTGCGAATTCCGCAAGTCGAGCGCGACGGTAAATCTGTCGATGCCAGTGACAGAGTTCAGTTGGGGGCAGCGCTTCTGCGTGACCTCGTTGAGGCCGCGCTGTAGCTTCAATGCGGGTTCGCGGCGGCTGCGTCGCAATTCCGAGTCTGCTCGGTAGATATTTGCACGCTATTCAGCGAAGAACTTGCCCTCGTTGCGCGTTCCAGCATGACGGGACGCCGTCTCGCAGCAACCCCAATAGCGTCACATTGCGCGGCAACTCGCCCCGCAGGGCTGTTTCCACGAGGTCCGGCGCCAGTATCGCGAGCCTCAAGTGGTCGCTGACGAACGTCTTGTGGAGTCCTTCGCGCCCCGCGATCTCGGCGGTATCAGCGACCACGCCGGTATCCAGGAGGTGTTGCCAGTAGATTCCCCGGCCGAGCGCCCGTAAGAGCGTGGTGTCGTAACTGGGCGGCAGTGACGGGCTCTGGCTGCGATCCGTAACGGGATCTTCAACGTTTGCGGGCGCGACTACGACCTTCCTGACGCCGCGTCGCTTGAATTGGAGGGGCACAAACGTGGTGATCTTGATCCCCCCGTTTTCCAAAGGATGGCGGCGTTCATGGGGCGCGCCGATCTGAAGCACTTTCTTCCGGTAGACAATCATCGCGCCTCCACCTCGAACATTTCGCTACCGATCGCATCGGGTGAAAGCTCGCCTGCCAACTCCTTCCAGCCGGTCTCCCGCCAGACAATATCGATGCCATCAGAGAGCAGGTTTACGCGCTCGATCAAGAGGTTCACAAGGCGTTCTTGCTCCTCCTCGAAGATCTGCTTCCACACGAGCCCGAGGCGTCGCATAGCAAGGACGACGGTCGGCTCCCCTATCTTCGGGTGTAGGTGCTTCACCTGCTCCCAGACGCACTGAACTGACTCGGGCGACTGCAAGGCAGCGATTACCTGGGCTACGACGACCTCTTCGATTTGCTCGGCCGGGATGAACCCGCTCGCACTGGCGCCGTTCCCGTAACGCCTGTCCTCCTTCGGAACGTAGTAGCGGTACTTCTTGCCGGCGGCATTGGTCGTGAACGTGACGTGGTATTTGTCGCCGCCAGGTCCGTAGAGAAGCCCTCGGAGGAGCGCCCCCGTTCGTCCGCGTATGGCTGTTTTGCCACCTCTTTCCTTGGAGTCCTCCGCATGGATCGCCTGGACGCGATCCCACAGTTCGCGCGTGATGATGGGCTCGTGTTGGCCGGCGTAGACGACGCCCTTATGTCGTATCTCCCCCACGTAGATCGGGTTTCTTAGAGCCTTGCCAAGATACTTCTTGTCCATGGGAGTCCCGACGTGGGCTCTACCCTCCGTCGATACCCAGGATTTCGTGGTGACGCCATCGTAGGCGAGTTCCCGACATAGGTCGGTCGCGGAGCGAGTTACCACAAACCTCTCAAACATTCGCCTAACGGTCGGCGCTTCCGCCTTGTTGATCACAAGGTGCCGATCTTTCACGTCATAGCCGAGCGGGGGGAAACCTCCCATCCACATCCCCTTGCGCTTGGATGCCGCGATCTTGTCGCGAATGCGCTCGCCCGTGACCTCGCGCTCGAACTGGGCGAAGGAAAGGAGAATGTTCAACATGAGACGCCCCATGGAGGATGTCGTGTTGAACTGCTGGGTGACGGAAACAAAGGACACCTTGTGCCGCTCGAAGACCTCGATCAGCCGGGCAAAGTCGGCGAGGCTTCGAGTCAGGCGGTCGATCTTGTAGACGACCACGATGTCGATCTGGTCGGCCATGATGTCGTCCATCAGGCGCTTGAGCGCTGGGCGCTCCATGTTGCCGCCCGAGTAGCCGCCATCGTCATAGTCATCACTCACCGGCAGCCACCCCTCCGTCCGCTGGCTCACGATGTAGGCTTGCCCCGCTTCACGCTGGGCGTCGAGCGAATTGAAGGTCTGGTCCAGTCGTTCGTCGGTGGACACGCGGGTGTAGACGGCGCAGCGCTTCCTGATCACGACGGCGTTCATTTGGCCCCCTTCTGATACTTCCCAAGGCCAAAGAACAGGGGACCCGACCAGGGCGTTCCGGTGATGTGGCGGGCGACGGCGGAGAGACTCTTGTATCGACGTCCCTCGTACTCGTAGAGGCCGTCGGCAAGTGCGAGGACGCGATGCTCGCGATCGCCGAAGTCGCGCAGGAGTACGGTGCCCGGCACGATGTGGATATCGGCGGGCCTGCGGAACTTGATCTTCGAGTTCGCCTCACCGATTTGCAGGTACTGCTTACGCACCTCGGGCTTTACGCCTCCGAACGCCTCCTCCTGGATCTTGTAGGCGACCCGCGCTTCGACGTAGTCCCGGTTGTGATGGCCCGGGCGACGCGGGAAGTACTGATCCCACAGCGCCCACAGTTCTTTCATGTCGAGGTTCGGCAGCGCCGCAACCTGGGCGGCCACCGACTTCTCCTGCGATTGCACCTTCATCATCGAACCCTTTCTTGAGACGGGGTTGTATGAAGGCGCTCGGGGGGCGAGAAGCCAAGCGAAATGTCGCTCTCGCGGGGAAGTGTCGCGTGCAGGCGCGCGATGACATCCACCAGGATCGAGGCGACCTCGCGGGCCCTGGCCTGCGGTGTCATCGCCTCCGATGGAATACGTTTGACGGTCATATTGGTATCCGTGAGGTTGTTCAAACCGTCACAAAGAATATGACCGCCCCAAGGGCAGAAAAGCGCGCGTTAGCGTCGATCAGCGATCGAGAGCAAAGAATCGCGCGGCCCCGCGAAAGCCGGCAATCAGCGGGTCGGGTACTGGCCGCTTTCGATGAAGCGATCGTACGTGTCGGAGATGGGCTCTTCGCCGTCCCGCGCCCAGCGCGGCTCGAACTTCGGAACGATGAGGAGGGAGAGCACTCGTTCCAGAGCGTCGGACGTGTGCTTCATTTCCCGGAGCATCTCGCCCGGTGGGGCGTTCTTGAACCAGCGGTTGGCTGGCACCAGCGCGCCCTCGGCGCATTGGCGCACCGAACTGTTGGCTGCCAGGGTATCGGGAAAGGGTTCAAGGGGGCCATTCCGGGGGCGCTTCAAGCCTCAGTCGCTGAAGCCTGGCCGGACGGCTGCGGGACCACCGCCGCATCATGCCGTTATCCCAGTAGACGAGGACCGCGGGTTGGTCCGTGATTTCCACCACGCGGATGCACATGGCTTCGAAGGACACTCCGTAGAACTTGGCCATCTCGCTTACGAGGTCGAAGGTGATCTCTCCGCTTTCGATCTCTTGGCGAACGAGGTTTGCGGGCATGAGGAGGTAGCTCGCGAATTGGTTCGCCTGCGCCTCGATGTTCTCTTCCCCGGTGTCCTTCTCGACGATCACGGCAGACCCGCAGCGAAACTCCGTCTGCCGCTGGCTGTGCAGCACGTAGTGACCCAACTCGTGGGCCTTGGTAAAGCGCTGCCGTTCGGGGGAGGCCGTCGCCTTAAAGCTTAGCCACCACTCCTGGGGGTTGGCGGGATTACGGGCCAGGCAGCCGTCGATGTCTTTCCAGTCAGCACCATGAATGCGGGTAATCGGATCGTCCCGCTGATACATGGTGTGAGCGGTGAGCGCCAGGTGGTCGACATCAATGGGAAAGCGCCCCTCGCCCAAGGGCTCGAGCCAGCGGGAGATCTTGTTGGCAGCCTTTGCGCCGGTGGTGTCCGGCGATTTCGGGGCGCCAGGGGTCACTCGCCCTTCTTTCCGTGGAACACCTCCATCATTTTCCGGAAGGTCTCGCGGTCAGCAGGCGTCATTCCCAGGTAGTTCCGGAAGAACGCGACGTCCTCGGGCTTGGTCTTGGCACCCGCGGCCTCGGACATCTCCTCGCCCATCAGGTCTTGCAGGGTGACACCGAGCGCTTTTGCAAGATTGCTCATGACAACGGCCGACGTGCGCTGCTCGCGTTGCTCAGGGTTGTTCTCCAGGGCCCAGATATAGCTCTTCGAGACACCAACCTCGTCGGCTAACTGCTCCATCGTCATTTTCCGTTCCTGCCGGAACCGTCGAAGTCGTTTGCCGAATGCTGCGCTGGCTGGTTGTGCCATGGGTTATCCACAAGGACCTGTTGATATCCTGTGGAAAATAGCACAACTGAGAACTTTTGGGATCACGGTAGTTGACCTGCGAACTTGCGCGGGTAGAATAGGCGCCAAGTTCACTATCGTTGTACCGGCATTTGCCGAGTGTGGGTGAGCGATGAACTGGTCAACCCGCTTGGCACGCGCCGGAAGATCCCATGGCAGGACTTGGGCGTGCGACCTGGCACAGAAACAGGGGCACACACTGATGATTTACAACCACCGGGCGTTTCTGCGCAATCTTCCTCTGGCGACGGACTTGATGCGCGAATTCCTCTCCGAGCACGTGTTTGACACCCAGGCCGTGGATTGGTCGGCTGAGGAGCCTACCTTGGCGGAAGCCCTCGCAGACGCCATCGAAAGCCACCCCGACACCTCGGTACGTGACGAACTCATTGCCGCCATCGAACAGGTGGCCCAATTGGCCGACGGCGCCGGCACCCGCCAGATGCTCACTGTCTGCAGCACCGACCCCAAGATCACGGCCGCCTTCGAAACGCTCGAGTCGCCCGAGGAGCGGGCCCTCTGGCTCTACGTGAATAGCCCCGCCAAGTTTAATGAGGCGGTGCTGGCGCGCCTCTTCGATGACGGGCTCACGCGCGGCTCCTCCCAACGCTGGACCCTCCCGCCCTTCCCCGCCCTGCAGTTAGACGAGACTGCCCAAAAGGCCGTCTCGAGTACGGTCGCTGCGTATTACCTCAAGAAGTTTGGCTACGGCCACCACCACAAGCCCTACGTCGTGACTCGCCACATCGAGGGGAGCATCCTCGTGGTCATCGACCTGTCGGATCACGCCTGCAACCGAGCGCGGTGGGAAAAGGGAGACCTGCGGCGCGGGCCACTGATTCTGTCCCGCACCTTGGTCCTCAATTACCAGCTGGCTACCGGCCGCACAGAGACGGTGGCACCTGGAGGCGCTGCCGCGCAGCAAACCCTTGTCGACGCGTTCGCCAAGCACGGCCTCAAGATCAAGGAGCAGGCCAAGCAGATTTTCCCGGCGCGCTACCAACTCGACTCGCTGCGAAACGGCGTGGATATCTTCGATCGCGAATCCCTCGGCATCGAGCAACCGCGTCTTAAGGCCATCTCCGTCTACCGTCCGGACGATGGCCTGTGTAGCGAATTCAAAATCCTGGGGCGCGAAAGCCGCGCCTCCGTGGAGACGCTCGTCAAGTCGTCCTATCCCACGGATAGGCCTCTCGATCGGAACTGGCCGATCGTGGGCGCCACGATCGAGTTGCCGTTCTACCCCGAGGCGAGCAAGGGAGGCGACAAGAAGAAGTCCCTGCGACTGCGATTTAACCGCAAGGGCCAGGCGAATCTGCACAAGTTCACCGAAGGTGAGCGCAAATTGATCGAGCCCCTCCTTGTCGAGTGGGGGTTGGTGCCCGCGCCTAAGGTCGCAAGCCCCGCGCCCGCGGAGCCCGTGCAGCAATGACGCCGGTGGCACCCCGCGCACTCACCCTCCTCGTCGATACCTTCGAGGGGGGTGGGAGTGTCATCGAGGATCTCCTGGACCCCGCCCACCACGATGCGTTCAGGGTCCTGAAGGACTGTGGGGCGCTCACCGCCGCCAAGGACGTCCCGGTCGTCCTGTGTCCCTGGTGCGGGGAGCAAGACATCGCCCCCCAACAAGCCGGCAAGGCGCTTCAAGGCCTGTGCCCGGATTGCGGCTTCGTGCCGATCACCAACGCCGCACTTCATGCCTGGGCCGCGGACCCCGATTGGCTACTCGCGCGGCTGCGCCAAGCGTTCGGAATTGCCGCGAGACAGGACTCGTCGGAACTCGTGCCGGGCACCCTGTGGAAGGTTGGCGACCACAAAGAGAATCGGCGTGCACGACGGATTGTGCTTGCCCGCCAGCTTGCCGAACCCGGGGTCCACAGATCCTCCCTGGCCGCTCTCAAGGACAGCATCGAGCGGGACAACGCCGTCATCATCGGGACGACGCCGCGATCCGCCGCCCGCATCGACGGGATCTCGTCACCCTACGTGCACCTCACCGAGATCGTCCATTTCCGAAGCAACAAGCTCGAGCTCGATGAAGCCCGCTGGGAGTGGTGCCTCAAACCCGCCCACCTACGCACGCACGAGGCGAGCCCCGTATTCCACGAGAACTTTCGCGTAGCCGTGATCGAGGGCGACGCGTGCGAGTTCAGCGCCAAGCAGGCAGCCATCTTCGGCTACCTCTACGCGGCCAAAGGCAGGAAGTGTCACAAGGACTCGATCATGGGCGAGGTCGATTCCGCACAGAAGAATCCAGTTGAGCTCTTTCGGCACAACACCCGCCAGTTCGAGGCCTTCAGCAAGGTGGTCGAATGGGATGACTACGGCTTCTACGCCTTGAAGCGCTTCTAGTCGCCCCCCGCCTCCGATGTCCCCGGTGCCCCGCTCTGTGCGGGGCATCGTCGTTTGAGGGGTTCGCAGCCGCAATCTGCAGATTTCCCGCCGCTTTTCCCACCGGATTTCCCGAAGGTGGGTTTCAGTATTCGGGTCACCGATCAACCACCCGAAAGGACATCCCGGTGACCTGCAAGACACCCCTCGCGCCGTCGAACATCGACAACAGGCGCTTCCTCACCCAGCGCGAACTCGCTGACCGGTGGGGCCTCTCCCCCAAGACGCTCGCTCGCTGGCGCTGCATCGGTTGGGGACCGCACTTCGCGAAACATTCGAAGAAGGTCACCTACCCGCTCGACGGCGAAGGCGGCGTCCTCGATTGGGAACAACGCACCCTTTACCGCTCGACCTCCGAGCGGGTCTACGCCTGAAGGAGCGCCCATGAACGACCTCTTGATCATCCCTACGGACCTGCCCGAACTGTCGGTCGCCCAGATTGCCCGGCTGCCGCACGAACAGCTCCAGGAACTCGACCACTCCCTCACCGCACTCGCGGCCTGGACCAAGCAGTTCCGCGATCGCATGACCACCGCACTCGAACAGCGCTATGGCGAGACGGCGCGCACTGCCCTCGTGGAGTCGGGACGTGACTTCGGCGTCACGCACTTCGCTGACGGCCCGCTTCGCATCTCCTATGAGCTGCCCAAGCGCGTCACCTGGGACCAGAAGCGCCTGTCTGACATCGCCGAGCGCATCTCCGCGTCCGGCGAGCGCGTCGAGGATTACATCGACGTCGAGCTCTCGGTCTCGGAATCCCGCTTCAACGGCTGGCCCCCGGTCCTCAAGGAACAGTTCGCTCAAGCCCGCACCGTCAAGGCCGGGAAGGCGAAGTTCGTCCTCGAACTTGATAAGGAGGACGCGTAATGGCGCTTCCTATCATTTCGGCTGAAGAGCGCCTGCGCGAGAAGCACAGCGCCAAGATCGGTCTCGTGGGCCCTCCCGGGGTCGGCAAGACCTCGCAACTCAAGACTCTGCCGCCCGAACAGACTCTCTTCGTCGACCTCGAAGCGGGGGATCTCGCGGTAAAGGACTGGCCCGGCGACACGGTGCGGCCCCGCACCTGGGGGGAGTTCCGCGATCTGGCGGTTTTCCTGGCCGGGCCCCTGCCCACTGCGACCGCCGACCAGGCGTTCTCCGAGGCGCACTACCAGCACGTCTGCAATACCTACGGCGATCCCTCGCAGCTCGCGAAGTACGACTTCTATTTCGTGGACTCGCTCACCGTCCTCTCGCGCCTGTGCTTTGCCTGGTGCAAGGCCCAGCCGCAGGCCTATTCGGAAAAGAACGGCAAACCCGACACCCGCGGAGCGTACGGACTTCTCGCCCAGGAAATGATCACCGCGCTGACCCACCTGCAGCACGTCCGCGACAAGCACGTGATCTATGTGGCGATCCTGGAAGAGAAGACCGACGACTACAACCGCCGCTACCACCAGCTGCAGTTGGAGGGCAGCAAGACGGCTCTCGAGCTTCCCGGCGTACTGGACGAAGTCATCACGCTCGCGGTCTTGAAGGCCGACGACGGCACGCCCTACCGGGGCTTCGTCACGAGCGCTGTCAACGCCTTCGGTTACCCCAGCAAGGACCGCAGTGGCCGACTCGATGCGATCGAGGAGCCCCACCTCGGAAAGCTGATCCGCAAGTGCCTGGGCGAGGTGACGTCGTGACCGAGGACGAGTTCGTCACCTTCGAGAAATCCGCCCGCGCCACGGTGCGCCGGATTTCCGCTGAGAACACGTGGCTACGGCACAGCCTTCTGCAACTCAAGACTCGGGTCGCCGCGATGGCAGAGCAGTTGACCGTCCTTGAGAAGCGAGCGCGGTCGCTCAAGAAGTTGCTCGGCGCCCCGACCCCCACCCCGACATCCAAGACAGCAAGGAGCAAACGATGAACACCAACGCATGGCAAGACTTCAACGACGCCGAACAGCAACAGGGCTTTGACCTGATCCCGAAGGGGAGTCTCGTGCGCGTGCGCATGACCATCAAGCCGGGCGGACACGATGACCCCGCCCAAGGTTGGACGGGCGGCTACGCGACCGAGAGCTTCGACACGGGCGCGGTGTACCTCGCCTGCGAGTTTGTGGTCCTCGAGGGCCCGTTCGCAAAACGCAAGATGTGGTCGAACATCGGCCTTCACTCCCGCAAGGGCCCGACCTGGGGGCAGATGGGCCGCAGCATGATCCGCGCAATCCTCAACTCCGCGCGGAACATCCATCCGCAGGACAACGCTCCCGCGGCCGCCACTGCCCGTCGCATCCAGGGTTTTCACGAACTCGATGGCATCGAGTTCCTCGCCCGCGTCGATGTCGAGAAGGATGCCAAGGGCCTGGATCGCAACGTCGTGAAGCTCGCGATCGAGCCCGACCACAAGGACTACGCCGCCCTCATGGGGTCCGCCCCCCGCGTGTCCGCGCAGGCACCGGCCTCCCCGCCGCCGTACACCGCCCCGGCGGCCGCCAGCCACCAGGCGCCCCCTCGCCCGGCCCCCGCCACCAACAAACCCGCGTGGGCGCAGTAAGCCATGGCGACCAAGAAGAAGTCCTACCCCGTTTGTTTCAACTCGAAGCGCCAGTACGAGGTTTGGGAGGAAGGAGCAGGGGACAGCAATCCTGGCGACAGCCGCTACTGCACTGACTGCACCGTCGCGTATCAGCGGCAAATGATCGCTCAACACCGGTGCGCGCACCCCTGCACATCGTTCTATCTCGACAAGGATGGCTTCCTCGAAGGTCGCCGGCGCGTGGAGGACCGCGTGCGGCTGAAGGAGGCTGCGTGAAATGCTGGGTCTGCCAACGCGAAGCCCGGGGGCTTGGCCACACCGACACCCGTCACGGTGTGGCCGATCCTCGGCGCTACCCGATCGACTGGGTGTTTTGCTCGCCCCGGTGCCAGAACGCCTTTCACGCGATGTACGGCAACTGGGTGCGGGCAAAGGACAGCGCGGCCATCGACATCAAGGGGGTCGAGATGATTGATCCCTCTGATGTCGAACTCGTCGCGATGCGCTCCTGCCTCAAGTCCTTTGGCGAGGCCGCGAGTGAAATCGGCTTCGACAAGCCCCTGGGGGCCTACACCGAGGCCGAGGCTCTGCAAGTGATCGACGCCATCGTCTCCCACTACACGGAGGCGATGGTCGAGCACCACGAGACCACCAAGTTCCCGCCGGTACGGGGACTGCCGGCCACACCGGACCCCCTCACCGGGCCATTTGCGGATCTCAAAGACGATCTGCCGTGGGAGACGAAGCCATGATCGACTTCAACTCCTCCTCGAGCATCTCCGGGCAGGTGATGGCCCTCGTGGATGCGGGTCTCCAAGAAGCTCGCGCTCGCGAAACCGTGCGGCAATACCTCGGCGCATCGCGCCTGGGTGCGGCTTGCGAACGCGCGCTGCAGTACGAGTACGCAAAAGCGCCGGTCGATTACGGCCGCGAGACTTCCGGTCGGATGCTTCGCATCTTCGAGCGCGGTCACGTGATGGAGGACTGCATGGTCACGTGGCTCCGGGGAGCAGGGTTCGATCTTCGCACCCGCAAGGCGAACGGAGAGCAATTCGGCTTCACCGCCGCCAATGGCCGCCTACAGGGGCATGTCGACGGTGTGATCGTCGGCGGCCCCGAGGGCTTTGCGTACCCCGCACTTTGGGAGAACAAGTGCCTGGGCGCCAAGTCCTGGCGCGACCTCGAAAAGAATCGCCTCGCGGTCGCAAAACCGGTCTACGCCGCACAGGTGGCGCTCTATCAGGCGTACCTCGAACTGCACGAGAACCCGGCGTTCTTCACCGCCATCAACGCCGACACGATGGAGATCTACACCGAGCTCGTCGCCTTTGACGGCGCTCTCGCCCAACGCATGTCCGACCGGGCAGCGAAGGTGATCACGGCGACCGAGGCAGGGGAATTGCTGCCGCGCAGCTTCACCGACCAGACCCACTTCGAATGCCGGATGTGCGCCTGGCAGGACCGCTGCTGGAGAACTCAACCATGAAACATCACCTTTCCGTACCAGGCCCTGTCGAGCCCATGGTGGACGCCCGCCATGCCGCCCGGGCGCTGAACCTCCCCTTTCACTACTTCCTAAAGCCAGCCAGTCGGAGGCTTCACAAGATTCCGCACTACCGGATTGGCCGAACGATTCGGTTTCGGCTCTCCGAACTTCAGGTGTGGTCGACGCGCTTTCGCCAACGACCGAAGAGAGCGGGGGCGAAATGATCGACTTCAACGACGTGCGCGATGCGCCCGAATCCTCGAAGGAGGCGACGCGAGACGAGATTCGCGCGGAGTTGCTTTCGCGGCTCGAGTCCGTGCTTTTCACGATCTTCCCCGCGGGCAAGAAGCGCAAGGGCAAGTTCCTGATCGGAGACGTCCTCGGGAGCCCCGGCGATAGCCTCGAGGTCGTCCTCGAAGCCGAGAAGGCCGGGCTCTGGACCGATCGCGCGACCGGCCAGGGGGGCGACATTTTCGACCTCATCGCGTTACGGATACCGGTAAATGCGACAACCGACTTCGAGCGGGTGCTCGAGGAAGCCGCCTCTATCCTCGGCCGCGCGCTCTCGACGTCCCCCAAGAAGGCGAAGCCGAAAGTGGCGACTGATGAGCTCGGACCGGCGACCGCCAAGTGGGACTACCTCGATGCGAATGGCAGCCTCATCGCCGTCGTCTCTCGCTACGACCCGCCCGGAGGGAAGAAGGAGTTCCGTCCCTGGGACGCACGGCGCCGCAAGATGTCCCCACCCGAGCCTCGGCCTCTCTACAACCAGCCCGGGATCGCGGCCGCGAGCAACGTCGTGCTGGTGGAAGGCGAGAAGTGCGCTGGAGTCCTTGATCGCTCACGGTGTGGCCGCCACCACCGCCATGCATGGCGCCAAGGCCCCGGTCGAGAAGACCGACTGGTCGCCGCTTACCGGAAAGTCGGTCCTCATCTGGCCGGACCGCGACAAACCCGGCTGGGAGTACGCCATGGCGGCGGGGCAGGCGGCGCTCGCGGCAGGTGCTCTTTCGTGCGACGTCCTCCTCCCCCCGGACGACAAGCCCGAAGGGTGGGATGCGGCTGACGCCTTGGCCGAGGGATTCGATGTCGCGGGCTTCCTCGGCGCCGGCCCCCGGATGTGCATCAAGCCCAGCACCGGACTCCCCGCCCAGGACGCAACGGTGTGGGCGACCGACGATGCCTTGGCCCTTGCCTTCACCGCGCGCTACGCCGAGGACTGGCGCTACTGCGCCGCCTGGGGCAAGTGGCTCGTCTGGACCGGGACGCACTGGAAGGCCGATGAAACGCTCCTGGTCCATCACCTAATCCGGTCGGTCTGCCGGGAGGCCGCCGTGAAGGTCGACTCGCACCGACTGGCCGCCAAGCTCCTCGCGAGCAGCACGGTGGGCGGCGTCGACCGCCTCGCCCGCACCGACCGGCGGCACGCCTCCACGTCGGAGGAGTGGGATGCCGATCTCTTTGCACTCAACACCCCGGGCGGCGTGGTCAATCTCAAGACCGGCCGACTCCGCCCTCACGAAAGGACTGATCGCATGACGAAAATCGCAACGGCGACACCGCGGGGCTCGTGCCCCCGGTGGCACGCGTTCCTGAACGACGTGACCGGCGGAGACACAGAACTGCAGGCCTATCTGCAGCGCGTGGTCGGCTACACCCTCACCGGGGCCACGACTGCCCACGCCCTCTTCTTCCTGTACGGCACCGGGGCCAACGGGAAGTCGGTCTTCGTAAACACCCTGTCCACCATCCTCGGGGACTACGCCACCAGCGCTCCCATGGACACGTTCATGGAAGCCCGAGGCGACCGGCACCCCACCGATCTGGCCGGACTTCGGGGCGCCCGCTTCGTCTCCTCGATTGAGACCGAACAGGGCCGGCGCTGGAACGAGTCCAAGCTCAAGGCCATCACCGGAGGCGACAAGATCTCGGCGCGCTTCATGCGCCAGGACTTCTTCGAGTACCCGCCTCAGTTCAAGTTGCTGATCGCCGGCAATCACAAGCCCTCGATCCGCAATGTGGACGAGGCCATGAAGCGTCGGCTTCACCTGATCCCGTTCACGGTCACCATCCCGCCCGACAAGCGCGACGGCGCCCTCACCGAAAAGCTTCTCGCCGAACGCGACGGGATTCTCGCCTGGGCCGTCGAAGGCTGCCTTCAGTGGCAGCAGGTGGGCCTCAAGCCCCCGGAGTCCGTGGTGTCCGCGACCGAGGAGTACTTCGACGAGGAGGACGCCATCGGAGACTTCCTGGAAGAGGAAGGCCAGCGCCATGAGCAGGCTCGCGTGGCCGTGGGCGAGGTCTTCCAACGCTGGCAAGAGTGGGCCGGCAAACGCGGCGAATACGTGGGCACCAGCCGCTGGCTCGCCCAGCAGCTCGCCAACCGGGGGTTCACGCGGACTCGGCTGCATGCCGGCGTGAAGGCGCTCGCTGGACTCTCCCTCAAGCCCAAGGACTACGGCACGCGTCTGCCGTACCGCGACGACTGACCGTGGTGACCGAAGGTGACCTGTCTGCGGATTACTTCTTACGCCTGCGCGCGCACGCACGTAAAGAGACTCATACGTCACGCCGGCCACCTTCGGTCACCCAACCCGAACGGAAGGACCACACAACCATGAACACAACGATCCTCGCCCTCGACCTGGGCACCCACACCGGTTGGGCGCTGTACCACCGGGACGGCACCGTCACGAGCGGCACCGAGCACTTCAAGCCGGGTCGCTTTGAGGGCGGCGGCATGCGGTTCCTGCGCTTCAAGCGCTGGCTCACCGAACTCCTCGCGGCGAGCGGCGCCCTCAACGCCGTGTACTTCGAGGAAGTCCGGCGACACGCCGGCGTCGACGCAGCCCACGTCTACGGCGGGCTCATGGCCCACCTCACCGCGTGGTGTGAGCACCACAACATCCCCTACCAGGGAGTGCCGGTCGGGACGATCAAGAAGCACGCCACCGGCAAAGGCAACGCCGCCAAGGAGGAAATGCTCGCCGCCGCCTCCCGCCGAGGCTACGCGCCCATCGACGACAACGAAGCCGACGCCCTCGCCCTCCTTCACTGGGCGATCGAGACGCAGGAGGGCTGAGATGCGCATTCCGGAGCAACGCTACCGCTGCCCCCTGGGGCAACTCCAGGGTGAAGCCCGCATGGACCCTGAGGCCATCAAGCGCGAGGGCTGGCGAGACCAACGCATCCTCGTGGTAAGCGACGCGGACGATCGCCTGGACTTTGTCGAGCGTGAGTTCGTTCGTCGAATTGGGGAACGGCTCTACGGAACGAAGGAGGGCCGCCATGGCTGACTGGGACAAGGCAACCGTCGACGCAAGGCTTGTGGAGGCGGTACGCACGGCACGACGACTGCCGCCCGCACGCGTGCGTGGCCACTTCAACGCATGGCCCGAGATCATCCGGGAGGAATGGGAGACCTATGGGGTAGACGAACCAGATCGTCGGCCCATGCCGCCATCGCCAGAGGCCATTGATCGGATGCTCGAGACCACGCGCTGGATGCAGTGGCTGGAGGTGGAGCAGCGTCACCTCGTGTGGATGCGGGCGAAGCGCTACGGCTGGCGAGACATCTCCATCCGCTTTGCCTGCAACCGCTCGACCGCGTGGCGGCACTGGCAGCGCGCACTGCAGCAGTTGGCCGATCACCTCAACCAGCGCTTAGTCACGCGGTAGCAATTTGGCGCAATTGGGCAATGATCCGCGTGCATGAGCAATTGCGAGCGACGATGTGCGCACTTTGCACGTGCAACAACATTGCCGATTCGCTGTAGGATTCGAGTTATCTTCTGGACAGAAGTGCGAACCCGCGAATGAGACGGGTCCTTCCTGGCCGAAGAGCCATGCGGGAGGCGCGAGCGCGGCATTCGCCTAGCGTCAGAGTGCAAACCTAGGTTTGCGCTGGTTTGCAGTTTGCACCCCCGCCTCCTCAAGCCCGCCCACGACCCAATCGTCGGCGGGCTTTTCATTTCCAACGGTGTGCGCCGCTTGCGGCCCGGTCCGGGGTCTACTCCTTCCCTGGGTCGGGCCGCTTCTTTTGGGATGCCAGAACTGAACATGCTCAACGTCGAGTACCGGAAGGTCGAGACGCTGATCCCCTACGCCCGGAATCCGCGCACCCACAGCGACGAGCAGGTGGCGAAGATCGCGGCCAGCATCGTCGAGTACGGCTGGACCTCGCCCGTCCTGGTCGATGGCGCGAACGGCATCATCGCAGGCCACGGGCGCCTCGCTGCCGCGCGAAAGCTGGGCCTTGCCGAGGTACCGGTGATTGAACTCGCGCACCTTTCGCCCGCGCAGAAGCGCGCCTACATCATCGCGGACAACCGCCTGGCGCTCGACGCCGGCTGGAACGACGAACTGCTGGCGCTCGAGTTGGCGGATCTGACGGAGGCCGGTTACGACCTCGCGCTGACGGGGTTCGAGGCGTCCGAGATCGAGGCCCTGCTGGCGGACGATGCCGACCGAGGCGGCGACCCAGAGAACGACGGCGACGGACCGGACGCGGCCGATGACGTACCCGAGGCGCCAGCCGTTCCGGTCACGCGGCCGGGCGACGTATGGCTCCTGGGGACCCATCGCCTGATCTGCGGGGATGCAAGTGACAACACTGTGGTTGCGGCGCTGATGGAGGGCTCGCAGGCCCGCCTGTGCTTTACCTCCCCGCCCTACGGCAACCAGCGCGACTACACCAGCGGCGGCATCGCCGATTGGGATGGCCTGATGCGTGGCGTGTTCGCGCTCGGCTCCCGATGGCCGAGGATGGCCAGGTGCTCGTGAACTTGGGTCTTATCCACCGCGACAACGAATTCATCCCCTATTGGGACGGTTGGCTCGAGTGGATGCGCACCCAAGGCTGGCGGCGCTTCGCGTGGTACGTCTGGGACCAGGGGCCCGGGATGCCGGGCGATTGGGCGGGACGCTTCGCCCCGAGCTTCGAGTTCGTCTTCCACTTCAATCGCCAGAGCCGCAAGCCCAACAAGATCGTCCCCTGTAAGCACGCCGGCCAGGACTCGCACCTGCGGGCAGACGGATCCTCCACCGCCATGCGGAGCAAGGCCGGCGAAGTGGGCGGCTGGACGCACGCAGGCCAGCCCACGCAGGAGACCCGGATCCCGGACTCGGTGATCCGCGTCATGCGCCACAAAGGCAAGATCGGCCAGGACATCGACCACCCGGCCGTTTTCCCGGTGGCGCTGCCCGAGTTCGTGATCGAGGCCTACTCGGACAAGGGCGACATCGTATTCGAACCCTTCGGGGGAAGCGGTACCACGATGCTGGCCGCCGAGCGGACCGGTCGCGCCTGCCGTTCGGTCGAGATCGCGCCCGAGTACGTGGACGTCGCCATCAAGCGCTTTCAGCAGAACTACCCCGCCCTGCCGGTAACGCTGGCGGCCACCGGACAGTCGTTTGAGGAGGTCCGCCGGGAGCGGCTCTACCTCACGGAGGCCGCGGCATGACCTCCTCCTGGCTTGCCGACAAGATCGAGCGGTGGCCGACCGCGAAACTGCTTCCCTACGCCCGGAATGCGCGGACCCACTCGGACGAGCAAGTCGCGCAGATCGCCGCCTCGATTGCGGAGTTCGGCTTCACGAACCCGATCCTCGCCGGGGCCGATGGCGTGATTGTCGCCGGCCACGGAAGGCTCGCCGCCGCGCAGAAGCTTGGCCTCGAGACGGTGCCGGTGGTCGTGCTGGATCACCTGACGCCGACGCAGCGCCGGGCGCTGGTCATTGCCGACAACCGGATCGCGGAGAACGCGGGCTGGGACGACGACGTGCTCCGGACGGAACTTGCTGCCCTGCAGGATGAGGACTTCGATCTCGCGCTCACCGGCTTCGATGCCGATGCGCTGGCCGAACTCCTGGCAGATGAGAACGGTGCCGGAAGTGGCGAGACCGATGACGATGCCGTCCCCGAGGTCACGGAGACTCCAATCTCCCGCCCCGGCGACATCTGGGTCATGGGCCACCACCGGCTGCTGTGCGGCGATGCCACATTGGCCGAGTCGTACCAGAAGCTGCTCGGAGACGGGTCGGTGGACATGGTCTTCACGGACCCACCGTACAACGTGAACTACGCCAACTCGGCGAAGGACAAGATGCGCGGCAAGGATCGCGCGATCCTGAACGACAACCTGGGGGATGGCTTCTACGACTTCATCCTGGCGGCACTGACGCCGATGCTCTCCCGCTGCCAGGGCGCCGTGTACGTCGCGATGTCCTCCAGCGAACTGGACGTCCTGCAGGCGGCCTTCCGCGCTGCCGGCGGCCATTGGTCCACCTTCATCATCTGGGCCAAGAACACCTTCACCATGGGCCGGGCCGACTACCAGCGCCAGTACGAGCCGATCCTCTATGGCTGGCCGGACGGCTCGCAGCGGCATTGGTGCGGCGCCCGGGACCAGGGCGACGTCTGGCAGATCAAGAAGCCGCAGAAAAACGACCTGCACCCGACCATGAAGCCGGTCGAACTGGTGGAGCGCGCCGTCCGGAATTCAAGCCGCCCCGGGCAGCTGGTGCTCGATCCCTTCGGCGGATCCGGCACCACACTCATTGCGGCGGAGAAGGCGCAACGGCGTCGCGGCTGATCGAACTCGATCCGAAGTACGTCGATGTGATCGTACGCCGGTGGCAGGACTGGACCGGAAAGTCGGCAAAGCGGGAACAGGACAATGCGCCCTTCGGCGAGGAAGCGATCATGCAAAGCTAAACGGCCACCAGTCACAATCGACCCGAAGCGGCTCTTCGCGCACGGCCGCCATTGGGACGTGAGGCCAGTGTCCCCAGACTTTCTTGTTACCTATCTCCCCGACTGATCACGTCGTCACGGCTTTGCGACCACCAGATCGCATCGAGGTGAAGCCTGGAAATACTCTTCCTTCCCGCTATTACTCGTGCCGCCTCCTGGAACTGCGCACTTGTGGATGGCGTCAAGTGCTTTACGCCTGGCCACTTCGGCAGTGTCCCGCGTCCGCTCGCGCGTTTCAGTTGTGTTGCTGTAATCAAATCAAGCGGCAACTCGAACTCGGCGTGCGCCCGGCTCAATCGAAAGGCGGACTCCAAATAGGTCGTATACGAACAATCTCGAAGGAATATGTTCAGGAGCTTTCGCGCGAGGCCCCAGTGGCGCGCACTCCGAGGAAGGGACTTGAGTAAGCCATTCGTTTCCTCTTCGAGGGCTATCCGGAATGCCGCGGGACGGGCACCAAACTTTGCGAGCTGAACCTGTCGCAGGTATGTGCGAGCAGCTTTCACCGTCCCGGCATTGCCACGACCTCGCACGGCAGAAGCTCCAACCGCGACGCGCGCGACACGACTTTGGATCGCTTGAAGAAACTCACCCTTTTTCATCCGTGGCCCTCGACGTGCTCAGCCTAACGTCTTGTTGCTGTACGACCAATCTTCACGATGGTGACAAATGGCAAAGCGGTTCCGGTCCGTCCGCACCGCTAAAGCTGGAGGCCTACTGCCCGACAAATCTTGGACCACGCCGGTTGGTCTTTGGCTTCGAGGAGTTTGCGCTCAATTGAGACAACACCTTTGCCGGAATACTTCTTTCCGTACTTCGCAAAATACTTCGCGTTGTACGCCTCGTGTCCGGGCAACACCAATTTGCGAAGCTCTGCGCTCGTCAGAACGAAGTACTCGGGCGAAGCGCTTTCGTCCAGAGGCAGGTATACAAGAACCCAGATATTTGAATTGTCTGCGGGGAGAACACCGCCAAGAACCCACTTGGATTGAGAGGTTGACTTGACCTCAATCGGCGCTGCTTTGGCCCCATTGACCGCAATGACATCGGCCTTCTTGGCGTTGCCATAGGTAACAGCGGCCATAATGCCGCGGCGGAGCAACTCGCCAGCGACCAGGAATTCGCCGGCGAGACCGATTGCATGCTTGCGTGATTGATTGGACATGGGCATCACCGTTTGAAGTCGTTGGCCTGCGCAGTTTTTCGCGCGGGACCGGCGGAATGATCGGTTCGGCAACATGCTTTCATCGCTGACTTTCGAACCCCTCGAACATCGGCTTTAGTCGGCACTGAAGAAAAGACTCCAAGAGAGAAAGCACTGGAATACCGCATTCCACACTCAGAAGAAAGTTGGCGCGATCAACGTTGCTTTTGATCCATTCGCCGACGTTGGAGTCGGTAATGCCGGACAGCCCTAGTTTGCCTTGCCCTGCAACAAGGGACTTTGCCAGATTGCTGTTTGAACTGGCTGGGCTGTAGTGTTGGCTTGTGAACCGGGCCTGACTCTTGGGGCCGACCTTTCCAACCTTGAGGCAGATCCCATTCCAGACAAATACGTAAACGGCCGCCTTTCCATTCGGTAGGGCAGACGGAGGTCTGTGTGGTGCGGGAAATGTCTCAATTGAAAGTGCGGCGGACGGCAAGGACGTTCCAGCAAGCGCAATCACTTCTCGGAAGTCGTCGAGAAGGACGTTCAAGTCACCGAGCGTCTTCATGCTGTCAACCGTCTAGGCGAGCGGCGGGCCGCTACGAATTGAGCACGTGGCACAGCACTTCCGTCCGTCCGTTCGGCCTAGAGTTGGGCGAAGTCATTTGTACCGATGGATTCGTCCTTCCAGCAACTATAGTCAACATATGGTTGCTGCAACAATTTCTGGCGAGCCTTTCTGGAGAAACGAAGAGCGACTCCATGTTTGGCCCTGGGCAAGTCCGTCAGATTGGCAGCTGGAATGACAAGAAGATGTATGGTTTTCTCGTCCGATAGACAGAGGGCAAGAGCAAAGAGAGGAGTCATGTCAAACTGCGTGGCAAAATAGTTGAGTTTGTCGATATGGCCTTTCTCTACGACGAAATTGAGACTCTCTTTCGAGCCAGGCCTAAAGAGACGGGTCTTCACCGAAACCGCGAATCTTTTCCCGCTTTTTTCAGCGATTAGGTCAGCACCCACATGGTCAACGTTGGCCACTTCAAAGCCTTTGCGGATCAGTGCGTAGGTGGCAAGTCCCTCTCCGAAATCACCGAGAAGTTTGGGAGATCGTGAGTGCGTCATGAACATTGCTTCTCCCTCCGCCTGACCAGTATTGGGTTGCCTAGTACTTGAAGCATTATCGTCCGGTAATGCAGGCATGATCATCCCCGCAGGACGACGGGTCAATGGCAGTTCGCTGTTCCGAATGTCATTCTTATGACACGCATACGGTATGCGCCGTCTGGTATCCATGGAATGTGACGTAGCGAAATGCTCGACTTCGAAGGCCTATTGTTGGCCGATCGCGCAATCTGGCAGCCGCAACCAATCGACCGCTTTAAACTGTGCAAAGCTTTCGAGGTTTGACGCTTTTGCGCACGTTAGCAGACGAGATCTTCGCTGATATCGCAGTGCGCCACGAACCCCGTCAGGTAGGGCAGCCCGCGCGGGATGCCGTGCTGCTTGCTGGTGTGGCGCCCGATCTTCCAGCTCATCCACTGTTGGGTGGCGGCGTGGATCGCGTCCTTGGGGACGCGGCCCGCGTGCATCTGGTTCAGGACGTCGTCGGCAAAGTGGCGGCCGTGCCGACTGTCGAGGAAGATCCGCACCGCGTCGAGGGACTCGCCGGTGGCATCCGCAATCGTCGTCATTGCCTTGGACCAGGCCGCGGGGGCGTCGCCCGCCATCGTTCCCCAAAAGCCCCAGGCTTCGTTTTGGGTTGCGGGGATTTGCGTGGTGGTCGTCATCGTGGTCTCCATGCGTTTGGTCGTTGCGATGGCTGTATGAACGCGCTGTTCAATCGAGAAGCCAAGCTCTTTCGGGGCGAAGAATTAGATACTCACGACGTCCAGGTTCCGGCCCCGTAACTGCACCGGGATACGCCCGTCGTACTCCGCAGGGCGCTCCTGGTAGTCGGCAAGCGCGGCCTTCAGCACCGCGCGCAGGTATCTCTCGGGATTGCGGTAATCGCGCAGGGTCGCAAGCTTGCCCGCGACCTCGGTCACGTTGAACCACTCGCCAGGCAACACGGCATCGCACAGTTCCAGCCACACCGCCATGCCCTGCGTTTCGACGAACTGCTTGGCGCCGGTGAAGACGGTGGGCGTGCTGTCAGGGTAACGCATGAGGGGTTCGTCGGGAGTCAGCATCGCCGGCATCGTCAGGCAGCGATCCGGTAAATGCGCTCGCCCCCTTGGGCCTTGTCCGAGACGACGTTGAATCCGAGCTTCTTCTTGAGGGCCCCGGCGAAGGTGCCGCGCACCGTGTGTGCTTGCCAGCCAGTAGCCTCGCAGATCTGCTGCACCGTCGCGCCCTCGGGTCGCTGGAGCATCCCGATCACGGTGGCCTGCTTGCTGTTTTCGCGGATGCGGGGACGGGGTGTCACGGCTTCTTCCGCCTGTGCCGCCACAGGAGGCGTCTCCCGGGCGTGTTCTTCGGCGGTGGCGGTGACAGTGGCCGGCGCGGGTCGCTCGCAGCCCAGGGCGTCGTAGCCCTCGGCAGCCACGAACCAGTTGGTACCGTCGGTGGTGATGAGGGCGCGGTTGAAGAGTCCGTCGAGGACTTTCTTCTTGGCGCCGCCTTTGATGTTGTCGGGGAACCACTCGATCCTGCCGTCGGTGTTCTGAATGGCGTAGGCGAGGATGGCGTGTTGGGCGGGGCTGAGTTGCATCGTGCTCATGTGCGGCTCCTTCTGGTGGTTGATGGGGTGATGTGATGAACGCGCTTCGTCCGATGGAAGCCAAGCGCTTTCTGCTTCATCAGGACGGCGACTTGATTGCCATGTGGGTGGGCGCCCCCTGCTCTGTGCCGGCTTTGTAAGCAGCCTCCAGGGCGTCGCGCAGGCTCCACACCGCGACATCGTGAAAGTCGAGGCTGTCCGAGTTGCGGGCTGCCAAGGTTTCGATCCCAAGGTGCTTCTGGGCGATGTGGGTGAGGAGGGTTTCGATTCGGCTCATGTGCTTGGTCCTCGGGGGGTGATTGAAGTCGAACGTATGAACGCGCTACTTCCGATGGAAGCCAAGCTGAATCTGCAAAATGATTGAAGAGGCTGATGGGGATCTCGATTCGCGCTTACGGCCGGCACCGTGGAGTCACCGATACCGCCGTGCACAAGGCCATTCGCGCCGGTCGTATCACGCCGGAGGCTGACGGCACCATCGATCCCGAGCGTGCCGACCGCGAATGGGCGCGCAATTCGGAGGCTCCCAAGTCCGGCACACGAAAGCCCACGGTCAAGGTTGCAACGCCAGAGCCCATAGGTGAGGCTGCTCCCGCACTCCCTGCCGGAGGCACATCGCTTCTTCAGGCGCGCACGGTCAACGAGGTGGTCAAAGCGCAGACCAACAAGGTGCGCCTGGCCCGCCTCAAGGGCGAACTGGTCGATCGGCCGCAGGCCATCGCCCACGTGTTCAGGTTGGCGCGAAGCGAGCGCGATGCGTGGCTCAACTGGCCCGCACGCATCTCAGCGCAGATGGCGGCCAGATTGGAAATCGACGCCCACGCGATGCACGTAGCGCTGGAAGCGGCCGTGCGTGAACACCTGCAGGAATTGGGCGATCTGCGCCCACGAGTGGACTGATGGGGGACGTGGATTACGAAGGGGCGGCCGAGATCGAGCGCGCGTGGCGCGAGGGGATGACCCCCGATCCGCTGCTCACCGTCTCCGAATGGTCGGATCGGCACCGGATGCTCTCCAGCAAGGCCTCGGCCGAGCCGGGGCGCTGGCGGACAAGCCGCACGCCGTACTTGAAGGCGATCATGGATTGCCTCTCGCCGACCTCACCCGTGGAACGCGTGGTGTTCATGAAGGGCGCGCAGTTGGGTGCAACGGAGATGGGGTCGAACTGGATCGGCTACGTGATCCACCACGCGCCGGGTCCGATGATGGCGGTCTGGCCCACGGTGGAAATGGCCAAACGGAACTCCAAGCAGCGGATTGACCCGCTGATCGAGGAGTCCGGGGTGCTCGCGGAGTTGATCGCGCCGGCCAGGAGCCGCGATTCAGGGAACACCATCCTCGCGAAGGAGTTTCGAGGCGGGGTGCTGGTCATGACCGGGGCTAACAGTGCCGTGGGCCTGCGATCGATGCCGGTCCGATATCTCTTCCTCGATGAGGTCGATGGATACCCGGTGGATGTGGAGGGCGAGGGGGATGCGATCTCGCTCGCGGAAGCGCGCACGCGCACCTTCGCGCGGCGGAAGATCTTCATCGTCTCCACACCCACGATTTCCGGGGCAAGCGCCATCGAGCGCGAATTTGAAGCGTCCGACCAGAGCCGCTACTTCGTGCCCTGCCCCCACTGCTCGCACCGGCAGTGGTTGCGCTTCGAACAGTTGCGATGGGAGAAGGGAAAGCCCGAGACCGCCGCTTACGTCTGCGAATCCTGCGATGAGGTGATCGCCGAGCACCACAAGACGTGGATGCTGGAGCACGGCGAATGGCGCGCGATGGTGCCGGAGAATGGGGCGAAGACCGCGGGCTTTCACCTGTCGTCGCTCTATAGCCCTGTGGGTTGGCGCAGTTGGCGAGAGATCGCGACCGCTTGGGAGGCCGCGGTGAACAAGGAAACGGGATCGGCTGCGGCGATCAAGACCTTCAAGAACACCGAACTGGGCGAATCGTGGGTCGAGGAAGGCGAAGCCCCCGATTGGCAGCGGTTGATCGAGCGCCGAGAGGACTATCCGCCAGGCACTGTCCCCGCGGGCGGTCTGCTTCTGGTGGGCGGGGCGGACGTGCAGAAGGATCGGATTGAGGCCTCCATCTGGGCATTCGGGCGCGGCAAGGCTTCGTGGCTCGTCGAACACCGAGTGCTCATGGGCGACACGGCACGCGAGGCCGTGTGGAAGCACCTCGGCGCATTGATCGCCGAGCAATGGACGCATGCCTCGGGGGCAACGATGCCGCTCGCCCGGTTTGCGTTGGATACGGGGTTTGCCACGCAGGAGGCCTACGCATTCGTGCGTGCCTCGCGAGATTCGCGCCTCATGGCAGTCAAGGGCGTTTCACGTGGCGCAGCCCTCATCGGCACGCCCTTGGCCGTGGACGTCTCGCAGGGTGGCAAGCGCCTTCGCCGAGGTATCAAGGTGTTCTCGGTGGCGGTGGGGATCGCCAAGCTTGAGTTCTACAACAACCTGCGGAAGGTCGCGGACGTTCAAGAGGACGGGGTCACGATTCGCTACCCTGCGGCCTTCGTGCACCTGCCGCAGGTGGATGCGGAATTCATCCAGCAACTCTGCGCCGAGCAGTTGGTCACCCGACGCGATCGCAATGGCTTCGCGCACCGCGAGTGGCAAAAGATGCGCGAGCGAAACGAAGCGCTCGACTGCTATGTCTACGCCCGGGCCGCCGCCTGTGCCGCGGGCCTGGACCGATTTGAAGAGCGCCACTGGCGCGAACTGGAAAGACAACTCGGCGTTGCGCCACCCGACGAGGCGCCGCCCCCGATTCATGCACTCGACTCCAACGAGGCCACCCAGAGCGGTGGCCTTGTTACTTCTGGGTCCCGAAATCCCGGCCGGCGCGTGATCAAGAGCCGCTGGCTAACCCGCTGAGGACAGGATGAGCTACACCCAAGACCAACTTGCTGCCCTGAAACGTGCACTCGCCAGCGGCGAGCGGCGCGTGAGCTTTGGCGACAAAACGGTCGAATACCGATCGATCGAAGAGCTGCAGGCAGCGATCCGGTCGGTGGAAGCCGCGCTGGCCAGAACCGCGGGCATGCCGCGCGCTCGCCAGATCCGTCTCACTTCCTCGAAGGGGACCTGATGGGCTGGCTGATCAAACTCCGGCGCAGCCTCTTCGGTGGCCGGACGCCGACCTATGACGGCATCGGCGGGGGACGACGCGCTTTCGCCTGGCAGGTGGGAAATCCCGGTGCGGTGGCCGCCCTTGCCTTCAGCCAAAACGAACTGCGCGCCAAGAGCCGCGACCTGGTGCGCCGCAATGCCTGGGCCAACTCCGCACTCGAGTCCTATGTCGCCAATGCGATCGGGACCGGCATCAAGCCGCAGTCGATGGTGGAGGACGCGAGCTTGCGCGAATCCATCCAAGCGCTCTGGCGCGATTGGACGATCGAGGCGGATGCGGCAGGACTCACGGATTTCTATGGGCTGCAGGCGCTCGCCTGTCGCGCCATGCTCGAAGGCGGCGAAGCCCTGGTTCGGCTGCGCTATCGCCGTCCCGAGGACCAACTGCCGGTGGCGTTGCAGATTCAGGTCCTGGAAGCCGAGCATTTACCGATCACGCTCAATACCACGGCCGAGAACGGCAACGTGATACGCGCCGGCATCGAATTCGACCGGCTCGGGCGCCGCGTGGCCTATCACCTGTACCGCTCGCATCCCGAAGACGGAATGCTAGCGCCGATGTCGGGTGCCGGCGGACTTTCGACCGTGCGCGTGGACGCGGCCGAAATCATGCATCTCTTCCGGCCCCTTCGCCCTGGCCAGATTCGTGGCGAGCCATGGCTTGCACGCGCGCTGGTGAAGTTGAACGAACTCGATCAGTACGACGACGCGGAACTCGTGCGCAAGAAAACCGCCGCGATGTTCGCAGGCTTCGTGACGCGGCTTGCCCCCGAGGACAACCTGCTCGGCGAAGGGGTTGCCGACGCCAACGCGGTGGCACTCGCGGGGCTGGAGCCGGGAACCATGCAGATTCTGGAGCCTGGTGAGGACATCAAGTTTTCCCAGCCGGCCGACGTGGGCGGTACCTACTCGGAGTTTCTGCGCATGCAGTTTCGCGCGGTGGCGGCCGCCATGGGTGTCACCTACGAACAACTGACGGGCGACCTCACGCAGGTCAACTACTCCTCGATCCGGGCGGGACTCCTGGAGTTTCGACGTCGCGTCGAAGCCATTCAGCACGGCGTCATCGTTCATCAACTGTGCCGCCCGATCTGGCAGGCATGGCTCAGCCAAGCCGTTCTGGAAGGTGCACTGGTCTTGCCCGGCTATGCCCGGGGCGGCCAGGCGAAACGTCGCGAGTACCTGGCCGTGAAGTGGATTCCTCAGGGCTGGCAATGGGTCGATCCCCTGAAGGAGGCGGACGCCATGAAAGCCGCTATTCGATCGGGGCTCATGTCCCGGTCGGAAGCGATCTCGGCCAACGGCTACGACGCTGAGGATGTGGACCGCGAAATCGCCGCCGACAACGACCGCGCCGATGCCTTGGGTCTCGTCTTCGACTCCGACCCGCGTCACGAGGCCCTTGCGGGCCGGCAGTCGACAGCCCAACCGCCGCAAGACACTCAAGGAAACTGATATGCAGCTGCCGCACCTTGCGTCCCGTCTGTACGGGACGCCGCTCCTGCTCGCCCGTTCCAAGCTCGACATCATCCTTGCCGTGCTCGGTGATCGTATCGGCTGGCCCGAACCGTTGTCGGCGCTACCGATTGCGCCGCAGCGAGGGCAAGTAGATCGGCCTCCCGGCATCGCCGTCATTCCCATTCACGGCACGCTCGTGCGCCGCGCGGTCGGTCTGGACGCGGCTTCAGGCCTCACGTCCTACGGCGAGATCGGCGCAATGCTGGATGCGGCGATCGCGGATCCCGCCGTCACCGGCATCTTGCTCGATGTCGATTCACCGGGTGGGGAGGCCGGGGGCGTCTTTGAACTCGCCCAGCGGATCCGCTCGCTCGCTGCGGTAAAGCCCATCTGGGCACTCGCCTGCGATTCGGCGTTCTCCGCGGCCTACGCGATCGCAGCCGCGACTTCCCGCGTCTACGTGACACAGACGGGCGGCGTGGGCTCGATCGGCGTCATCGCCATGCACGTCGATCAGTCCGCACGCGATGCCCAGGAAGGCTATCGCTACACGGCGATCACGGCCGGGGACCAGAAGGATGATTTCTCTTCCCACCAGCCGCTCGACAAGGAAGCCACCGCCCGCCTGCAAGCCGAAGTGGACCGGCTCTACGCCATCTTTGTCGATCGCGTCGCCTCGATGCGCACGCTCGAACCCCGATTCGTGCGCTCGACACAGGCCGGGCTCTATTTCGGTCCGGAAGCCGTCACGGCGGGCTTGGCCGACGCGGTGAGCAGCTTTGATGAGGCCATCGCGGACTTCAGCACCTTCCTCGCAACTCCCCGAGTGCGAAGTCTCGCGCTCGCTGCCACACGCGCGTCCCACTGCGTATCTCCCATCCCCCTTACGGAGGCAACAACCATGACAGAACCCAATCCCCCTGCAGTGACCAAGGATCCGGCAGCGCCCGCTGAACCGGTGCCCGTGCCCGACGCACCGATTGCTCGCGAAGACGATGCTGTGCAAGCGGCGATTGCGGCAACGCGAGCGGACGCCATTGCGGTAGCCGAACTCTGCCAACTAGCCGGCCAACCGCAGCGCACGACCGCATTCTTGACCGAGGGAGCGAGCCTCTCCCAGGTACGACGCACGCTGCTCGCCTCGCGTGCCGAGGGCACCGAGATCACCTCTGTCATTTACCCCGACGCGGCCACCCGGGCCGATTCTGCCGAGCAGAGCCCGCTCATGAAGGCCGTCAAGAAACTCACCGGAAAGGACTAAGCCATGAACGCACTGAACGAAGCCCTCAATCTGGGCGATCTCCTCAAGTACGAAGACGATTGCCTCAACTACTCCCGCGACCTGGTCACCGTGGAATCGGGGCAAACGCTCGAACTGGGCGCAGTCCTCGGTCGCGTGACCACCACCGGCAAGGTAAGGCGCCTCAATCCCGCGGCCACCGACGGGACCGAACACGCGGCCGGCGTCCTGCTGGGCGCAATCGATGCGGGGCTCGCCGATCGCAACGACGGCTTGCTCCTCGCCCGTCACGCCATCGTGGCCTCCAGTGCCGTGGTCTGGCCCTTCGAGATCACCTCCGAGCAAAAGGCCACCGCCACGGCTCAACTCGAAGCTCGCGGCATCCTCATTCGCCAATCCGCCTAAGGGAACCCCACCATGAACAACCCGTTCAACACTCCGGCCTTTTCGATGGCGGCTTTGACCTCCGCCATCAACATCATTCCCAACCGCTACGGTCGAATGGAGGCGCTGAACCTCTTTCCGGTGCGGCCCGTGCGCACCCGGCAGGTCATCGTCGAAGAGCAAAACGGAGTGCTGAACCTCCTGCCTTCCCTACCGCCCGGCTCTCCCGGCACGGTGGGTACGCGCGGCAAGCGCACCGTCCGCTCCTTCGTCATTCCCCACATCCCGCACGATGACGTGGTGCTGCCCGAAGAAGTTCAGGGCATTCGTGCCTTCGGGTCGGAAACGGAGATGGAGAGTGTCGCCGGCGTCATGGCGCGGCACCTGGAGACGATGCGCAACAAGCACGCCATCACGCTGGAGCACCTGCGCATGGGCGCGCTCAAGGGCGTGATTCTGGACGCCGATGGCTCCGTGATCTACGACCTCTACAGCGAGTTCGGCATCACACCGGCAACCGTCAGCTTCGAACTGGCGAATGCCACTTCCAACGTGAAGAAGAAGTGCGCCGATGTCCTGCGCCACCTCGAGGACAACCTCAAGGGCGAATTCATGACCGGTATTCACTGCCTGTGCTCGCCGGAATTCTTCGATGCGCTCACCGATCACCCAAAGGTGAAGGATGCCTACACCATGTGGCAGCAGGGTGCGGTGCTCATCAACGACATGCGCGCCGGCTTCACCTTCGGCGGGCTGACCTTCGAGGAGTATCGCGGTCAGGCAACCGATGCCAATGGGACCACGCGCCGCTTCATCGCCGCCGGCGAGGCTCACGCCTTCCCCGTGGGGACCGTGGACACCTTCGGCACGTACTTCGCGCCGGCAGACTTCAACGAGACTGCCAACACCCTGGGTCAGCCGCTCTACGCGAAGCAGGAACCGCGCAAGTTCGATCGGGGGACGGATCTGCACACGCAGTCCAATCCCCTTCCGATGTGTCACCGGCCCGGCGTGCTGGTAAAGCTCACGGTCGCGTAGGCGATGGGGCTTGTGGAGCGGATCTACGAGGCGGCTGCCAATGTGGGGTTCCTGAAACCCTGCACTTGGCAGCCTTCGGCCGGGGGCGCCCGGCAGACCCACCCGGTGGGTTTCGCCGCCCCCGACGAGATGCTCCTCGATGGGCTCACCGCGAGCACCGAGTATGTGATGTCCTACCCCGCCACGATTTTTACGGGCCTCGCTCCCCGCGAGGTGGTCGAGATCGATTGGGTGGCGTTTCAGGTGCGTGAAGTCCGGGCAGTGGGCGACGGCTCGGAGATGCGCGCCAAACTCACCCGGCTCTAACTCCCATGGCAGGTAACTCGATCCGCGAACAGATCCTGCTCGCGGCGATAGAGGCTTTGCGTCCATCGGCCACTGCACTCGGCGCGACGCTGCACCGCTCGCCAACGGTTGCCATCACTCGCGATCTTTGCCCGGCGCTGGTCGTGTTCCCGGAGAGCGAAACCATCACCGAGCGGGCGAATGACCGGGTCACACGCGAACTCACCGTTCGCATCGTGGCACTCGCCCGCGCGGTTCCTCCCGTGGCGCCGGAAACGCAGGCCGACCAGCTTCTCACGGCAGCCCACGCCGCCTTGATGGCCGACGTGAACCTCGGCGGTCTTGCGCTCGGCATACGAGAGCAGGAGTGCGAGTGGGAGGTGGAAGACGCCGATGCGGTGGCCTCCGCCATCCCGGCGCGCTACCGCATCACCTACCGAACGCTTGCCACCGATTGCTCAGTCCAAGGATGAAATCCATGACGCGAATCGTCTTGAACCGCCCGCACACCCATGCGGGAAAGCACTACGGGGTACGCGATCGGCTCGAGGTCGATGCCGCTACCGCCGATTGGCTGGTGAGCCACGGCATCGCAGCCCTCGACCCCGCGCTTCCCAAGCCTGACTCCGAACTCAAACCTTCCAATCGCAAGGAACCCAAGCCATGAGCACCTATGCCTCCTTTCAAGGCCGCGTCTTTCTCGGAAAACGCGACGCCGCAGGTCTTCCCATCGAAGTGCGCTCCCCCGGCAACGTGGCCGACTTGAAGCTCTCACTCAAGACCGACGTGGTCGAGCACTACGAGAGCCAGACCGGCCAGCGAACGCTCGATCACCGCATGGTCAAGCAGAAGTCCGCCACCGTGAACTTGACCATCGAAGAGTTCACGAAGGAAAACCTGGCGCTTGCCCTCTACGGGAACCACGTCACCGGCACCACCGGCAGCGTGACCACCGAGACGGTGGGAGGTGCCACTCCCGTCGTCGGCGACCGCTACTTCCTGGCGCACCACAAGGTGTCGTCTCTCATCCTCGTGGATTCCGCCGCCACGCCGGCAACGCTGACACTCGGCACGCACTACACGGCGGACACCGATTTCGGCGCCATCCAGTTTCTCGACGTGACGGGACTCACCGCTCCCTTCAAGGCGAGCTATACCTACGGGGTAGCGACCGAGATCGGGATCTTTACGCAACCCCTGCCGGAGCGCTACCTGCGCCTGGAGGGACTCAATACCGCCGAAGCCAATGCAAAGGTGCTGGTGGAGCTCTACCGCGTGGCCTTCGACCCCCTGAAGGAGATCTCCTTCATCTCGGACGATTACAACAAGTTCGAGATGGAAGGCTCGCTCTTGGCGGACACGACGAAGCCTTACGACACGGTGCTGGGTCAGTTCGGCCGCATCGTGCAGCTGTGAGCCGGTGACCCATGAGTGATCTCGATACCCTGGTCCCGCCGAATATCAAGCTGATCGTGGCCGGCGAGGCGATCGCCATCAAGCCCTTGAAGGTGGGCCAGATGCCCGCGTTTCTGCGCGCTGTCACCCCCGTTATGCAGAGTCTCAATCGACCCGACATCGACTGGCTGGCCCTCTTTGGCGAGCGCGGTGACGACCTCCTCTCGGCCATCGCCATCGCCGTGGGCAAGCCTCGCGACTGGGTCGACGATCTTGCGGGCGACGAGGCGATTCTCCTCGCCGCCAAGGTGATCGAGGTGAATGCCGATTTTTTTACCCGGACGGTGATCCCGAAGCTGGACGGCCTCTTCACGCAGGCCAAGCATCTGAATCCGGCTCCCGCAGCGGCCTCTGGTTCGACGCCATCCAGCGGCTGATCGATCACGGCCACCGCCTGCCGGACATTCTCGACTACACCTTGGCGCAGGTCCGCGCCTTTACCCACGCAACCGCTCGGCAGGAGGCAGCCCACGAGGCTCGTCTTCTCTCCCTCATTGCCATCGGCACGCGCGGGGACGCCAAGAGCCTCGACCAAACGCTCGATCGACTGACCGACCGCGCCCACCCATCATGAGGATCACCTTTCGGATCGATAGCGCCGCCGCCCAGGCGCAGCTTCGCCGATGGGGGGGTGAAGTGCGCGCGACCGTCCGGCAGGCGGTCGAACGGGCCATCGCCGGGGAGGCAAGCGAGATCCGGGAAGAGGTACGTAGCCACGTGGCCGGCGAGATGAAGGTCGTCAAGAAGTCCTTCCTCAAGGGCTTCACCGCCAAGGTGCTCGCCAAAGATCCCACGCGCCTGCCTGCGCTCTATGTGGGCTCGCGCATTCCTTGGTCGGGGATACACGAGAGCGGTGGCGCGATCGGTGCTCGGATGCTCATCCCGCTGCATGGGCGCGTCGGACGCAAACGCTTCAAGGCCCAAGTGGCGGAGTTGATGCGTGGTGGCAACGCCTATTTCGTGAAGAACGCCAAGGGAAATGTGGTTCTGATGGCTGAGAACATCAAGGAACACGGACGCCCCCTCGCGGGATTCAAGCGCCGCTACCGCAAGGCCGAGGGGATCAAGCGCTTGAAGCGCGGCACCGCCATTCCTATCGCAGTCCTCGTGCCGAAAGTGCGGCTCAAGAAGCGACTCGACATCGCGCGGCTCATCGCGGGTCGCATTCCGCAACTGGCGATTGCCGTCGAAAAGCAAATTCAGCAGATCAGATAAGGCTACTTGCCTGCAGGCCAGATCTTTTGGCCGATTGCTTTGAACTTGCTGACGCTAAGTGCCCCACGCTCATTTCGCGCCTTCGATCCCGGCGCCTTTAGTGCGCTCTCGATAGCGGTTCGACTCGCTTCGAAAATGGCAGTGGGCTCGAAGTCGCTGTCCAGCAAGACCAACAGCACGCCATCCCACTTGTGCTTGAGATCGATTTTCCCAAGTCGCTGTCCGGGATTCTTGGAGAGGATGCAGCGCCCCTTGATTTGCAATTGCTCGACAGTCTTGCCGGAGCGACGGATGGCGTCAAAGCCGGCCTGCCGGACCTCGGCCAATTCGAGCCTCAAGATGCGCGCGGCTTCGTATTCAGCGACTTCGCCCGTGATGCCAATCGGCCGCCCTGTGAGGGCACGGTACTCCCGCGCCAGTTGCTTCGCCCTGACGATGAGCTTTCCGACTTCCTCGAGGTTTATTGCGTGATGACTCGTCATTGCAACTAGAGATGATCGCTCCTTAATGGCCAACAATCGTATCAGCATTCTCGTTGCCCTCGACGGTGCCGACGAGGGGCTCAAGCGCGCCATCACCTCGGCCGAGCGAAGCCTGGGGGAGCTTTCCACCCATGCCAAGACGGCAGGCGAAAAGGCCTCCGCCGGCATGGCGGAAGTGAAGGCGGGCGTCTCGGCGTTCTCCGAGCAGTTCAATCGCGCCAAGACGCAGTTGATCGGGTTCCTCGCCGCCTTCGAGTTCGCCGGGAAGCTACGCGATGTCATCGCAATCGCGGACGCGTGGAACCAGATGAATGCGCGGCTGAAACTCGCGACCATCGGTGCGACGGAGTTCGCAACCGCCCAATCCTCGCTCTTCGATATTGCCCAGCGCATTGGCGTTCCCCTGCAGGAAGTCGCCATCCTCTATGTGCGGCTGCAGCAATCGGTACGCATGCTCGGGATGGAGCAGAAGGACGCGCTCACCATTACCGAGAGCATTTCGCAGGCGCTTCGCATCTCCGGCGCCTCGGCCACCGAAGCTCAGTCCGCTCTGCTGCAGTTCGGCCAGGCGCTCGCTGCGGGCGTATTGCGCGGCGAAGAGTTCAACTCGGTGGTCGAGAATAGTCCCCGCCTGGCCCAGGCCCTTGCCGAGGGCTTGAATGTTCCCATCGGGAGGCTTCGCAAATTCGCCGAAGAGGGGCGACTCACCGCGGACGTCGTAGTGCAGGCATTGCTCTCGCAGAAGGACAAACTCGCCGCCGAGTACGCCTCCATGCCAGTCACGGTCACACAGGCCATGGAGCGCGTGAGCAATGCGTTCGGTCAGTGGGTGCACAAGCTGGATGAGTCCACGGGCTTTACCCAGAAGCTAGCCGGCGCCTTGACGTGGTTGTCGCAGAATCTCGACGCCGTGATGAAGTGGCTCACCATCATCAAGGACGTAGGGCTTGCGGTCCTGATCTACCGGTTTCTCCCCGCCCTCGCGATTGCCTGGCAAACCGCCGGCGCGGCGGCCGTGACCGCGGCGAGCGCCACAGCCGCCGCGTGGGCGACTGCAAACCAGTCGGTGTCCGCGGCCGTTACGAGCATTGGTGTGGTGAAGACCTCCTTTGCCGCGCTCGGCGCCTTCATGGCCGGCTGGGAGATCGGCACGTGGCTCGGAGAAGTTCGAGATCGTGAGGAAGTCCGGCATCGCCATGGTGGAAGTGCTGATGCGTGGGATCGAGGAACTGCGCTATCGCTGGGAGATGTTCGCAGCCCTCTTTACCTCTGATACCGTCGCCCAAGCCACGCAACGTCACCAAGCGCGGCTCGCGGAAATGAACCAGGTCTTTGCCCAAATGTATGCCGATGCCGGCAAAGGGACGGAGGCCGCCAAGGTAGCGATGACCACCGCCGCCACAGCCGCCGAGGAGATCGCCAAACGCCTCGAAGCGGTCCGTCAGGGAACGCAAGAAGCCGTTGGCCGCGGGCTCGAAGCCGTGCACGCGGCCATCGAGAAGCTCAAGTCTCGGCTGGGTGAAGTCGAACAGGCGATCGGCAAAGCCAATCAGACCGTCACCGATACCACCGCCAAGATGGCGGAGGCCTACAAGGGACTCACATCCCTCGTAGAAGCCAACCTGCAGCGGCAGGTCGACGCGGTCAAGGCGCGCTATCAGCAGGAGCAGAGCGCGCTGGAAACCGCGCATGGCTCCGAGAGTGCGCTGATCACCCGATCCACGCAGTTGCTCACGGAGGCGCTCACTCAGCAGACGATGCTTCGCCGGCAAGCCTCGGTCGAGGCGATGAAGCTGATCGATGACGAGTCCGGCGCCCGGATCGAGGCCGCTCGCCGCCAAGGGACGACGGATCAGGAGCGCAGCGCCAACATCCAGCGGGTGGAGAACGAGATTCTCGCCACCAAGCGTCAGACGATGACGCAGGCGCTCACCGAGTACCGGGCGCACATCGAAGCGCTCAACGCGGAAGCCAACCGGCATCTGGCCGAGGTCACCCGGATCGAGCAGGCCAAGCGCCAGCTCTCGATGTCCACCGAAGAGCGTATCCGCGACATCCAGCGCCAAGGGATGGGCGAATACGAGGCGACCGAGGATCGCAAGAGCCAGATCGCTGAGTACCAGGCCAAGGCCCGAGCGGCGCTGGCCCAAGGCAACTTCGAGGAGGCCCGGACTCTCGGCCAGAAAGCCATGGACCTCGCGGCTCAGGTCGCGAGCAGCCAGACGACGGAAGCCCAACGTGCGCAGGCCGCGCGGACGCAATCCGAACAGGGTGCAACGCAAGTCGCCCAGTTGGAAGCGCAGTCACGCGAGGCCGCTCGCGCCCAGGAATACGGGAAGGCCGAAGCCCTGATGCGCCAAGCCGACTCGCTTCGTGCCGAGATCTCGCAAAAGACCCGCGAAGCGGACACCGCAATCGCGAAAGGGAAGGACGAGGTCAACGCGGCCGTGCAGAATATCCGCGCCTCCGAAGAAATCCTCAATCAGACGTTGGACGCCGAGGCGAGCGCGCACCGAACGGCCGCGCAATCCGCACTTTCGGCTCGTAACGAGATCAAGCAGACCCTCTCGCAGACCGAAACGCAGATCGACCAGATCACGGCGAAGCTGCAGGAGGGGCTGAAGGTCACGATCGGTGCCGACACCGCCCGCTTTGATCAGGCGATTGCGGAACTCGACAAGGCACTCGCCGAGAAAGAGCGACTGCTGGTCATCAAGGCGGATCTCGAGCAGGCCGAGAAGCGGTTGCAGGAGTACCTGCAACTCCTCAAGGAGGGGAAGTCCTTACCCGTCAATGCGGACTTCACCAAAGCCCAGGAGGCGCTCGACAAACTGAAGGCCTACGCCGAACAGAATTCCCAACTCGAACTCAAGGTGGCGACCGAAAAGGCCCAAGCCGCCATCACCAACGTGGATGGCCAAATCCGGGCGCTCGCCAATGTCCAAACCGAGTCCCGCCATCAGGTCACCTCCAATGTTGTGGCCGCCCGCACCGAGATTCAGTCTCTCAACGGCGCGAACACCTCGAGCACGCACACCATCACCGTCCGAAAAGTGGAAGCCAACGCGACCGGCGGCCTCGTCGGTGCTGGCGCACGGCAGAGTGCTGGCGCACGGCAGAGTGCTGGCGCACAGCATTTCTCAGAGGGAGGCGCCACATCATCGGACTTTCCGAGAATGGCAGGCGGCTCGGTCCCCGGTTCCGGTCACCACGACACCGTGCCGCGCACGCTCGAATCCGGAGCCTACGTGCTCCGCAAGGCCGCGGTGCGCAAGTACGGCGGCGGGGCGCTTTCAAAGCTTGCCAATGGCGTGGCGCGCTTCGCTATCGGCGGGCCGGTGAATTCGTCGGGCAGGGGCCGCCAGGGACAGGACGAGCAGCCCCGTGACGGTAACGCGGACGGCGGACACGGACCTCGGAAGAGCAACCGCGACGCGATCGAGGCCTTGAAGCTGATCGAGTTGGGGCTGCGCGGCATGGACGAGTACACGAGCTGGATGGAGAGGAATTACAGCGGCTCGGTGAGTCTCGACATGCGCTACAAGACGATGGAGCGCTACAACAAGCAGGCGCAGGCCGATCGTGATGCGGTCCAGGCATTCGTTGGCCAGAACCAACTCACCGCAAACGAGCGTGGCACTCTGGAATCCATCCGCCAAACGTGGCGAACAGCCATGGCGCAGCCGCTGGTCTTTGGCAAAGACCTGGAGCGCGAGCTGATCACCTACATGGAGCAGAACCAAGGCAAGCTCTTCGCCGACGGGGGCCTGTCCTCCTCGGACTCGATCCCGGCGATGCTCACCCCGGGCGAGTACGTGGTGAACAAGGACGCCGTCTCGCGCTTCGGGTCCGGCTTCTTCGAGGCGATCAACCGCTTGGCACTTCCCGCACGAGCGCTCGCTTCGCACGTGCAGGGATTCGCGACGGGTGGCTTGGTGAATCCGCTTGGCTCCGCCTTGTCCGTCACGCGCCCCGCGCTGGATGCTGCGGTTGCGCCCACGCGCACGGTGCGGGTTGAACTGGCCTCCGGTGATCGCCGGGTCAGCGCCTCCATCAATGCGGGCGATGAAACGCGCCTCTTGCAGATCCTCGAAGTCGCCCGCGCTCGGGCCGCCTGAGTCTCCACGCGATGCAGCTCAAGAACCTCACCGATGGGGTGGTGCTGGCGTTGCCCGACGACCTCCTCTGGGCGGACGAACATGCCTGGAGCCCGGTCGTCGCCAACGTGTCCTACCTCCTCACCGGTGCCCTCCTCGTGCAAGCCGCGACCCGGCAGGCGGGGCGCCCCATCACGCTCGTGGGGGCCGCCGACATGGGCTGGGTTACGCGCGCTGCAGTCGAGACGCTCTATGGGTGGGTCGCGGCACCCTTGGCGGTCGATTCGGGGCGTTTTGAATTGACACTTACCGACGCGAGAGTCTTCACCACGGCCTTCCGGTTCGGGGACACGGCGATCGAGGCGGAACCGGTCCTGGGATTTCCCGCGCGACTGGATACCGACTTCTACCGCCTCACGCTGCGCTTAATGCAAATCTGACTCTCCGGAGCCCTGAATGACGATTCTTGCTGGCGACGTGAAACTCGTGGCCTCCCAAGTCATGGATGACGTTGCAACGGGTGGGGGTGCGCCGACCGCTACCGTCATCGCAGACGGCGTGAGCAATTCCATCTTCAACGACATTTCGGAACTCGATCGCGCGGGCGGCCGGGTGAATCTGCGCAAGGTATTCGCGAGCGTTCAGACGCCCACGCGCGACGGCTACTACGGGGCGAACGTGATCGTGGCCGATCCCCCGGACGATCCGCGTGTCTCCATCACGATCTTCAAAACGGGCGAGGTCTTCGATCGCCGCACTGATGCCGCGAACCGCGTCGAGGCTTACCTCAACAAAGGGAGCGCGTGGGGCGGGTACCTCTTCGAAAACCACATCACTGGCCAGCGCGCGATCCAGCTTCTTCAGCGCGAAGGCGCGCCGCTCCCGTCGGTCGGCAAGACGCTCCACCTCGCTTTGAACGAGGGCCTGGGATCGGAAGTCTCGCAATACGTCCGGGTCACACGGGTTTCCTCGGAAGTGCGGACGTTTACCTACTCCAACGGTTCAACCTACGTTGACTACCAAGCTGCCGTCGTGACCTGCGAAATCTCAGATGCCCTGCGCTATGACTTCGCGGGATCAGCCCCCTCACGCCTGTTCCTCGCGGAGACTGGAAAGACGAAGGTCCGCGATACCCTGGTGGCCAACGCCGCAAAATACTACGGCGCCGTCCCGACTACGACGAGCGTGGCGATTGGTGACGTGGTGGCCAACGTCGCGACAGTGTTTTCCCAGATCGTGCCAAGCGCGCAGACGGAAACGCCGCTGGTGGACGTGCGCAGCAACGGCCTGAGCGTGGCGCTCACCGCGAGCGGCACCCCGGTAACGCTCGCCCTTACTCTCGCCTTCACCACCTCGAACCGGCTTTTCATCGGCGGGGGGATCCTGCCAGGAAGCCTCACCGTTACCAGATCGGGCGTCACGCTAACTGATGCGGCCGGCGTCCTCATGAACGGTTCGTCGCAAGTCGGTACCGTGGATTACGAGGGCGGAATCCTGAGCCTCACAGTGAACGTGTTCGGCGCGAGCGGCGGATCGCACGCAATCGTCTACAACCCGGCCGACATCCCGCCTCTCATTTCGGATTCGTTCGGCGTGAACGTCACGATCGAAACCCGAAGCATCAGCTACGCCATCACGCTCCCTTCGGTCCCGGCACGGGCTTCGTTGAGCGTGAGCTACTTGTCAGGAGGTCGATGGTACGTCCTGCGAGAAGGCGGGAACGGCGTACTCGCGGGCGCGGACACGTCCTACGGCGTGGGCACCTTAAGTTTCGCCACAGGTTCCTTAGCGCTGACACTCGGGGCACTCCCCGACGTGGGCAGCGCAATCGTCTTTCAGTATTTCACCCAAAACTCGACCGGATCCGTATCGAACACGGACCTCTATAACGGAGGCAAGCTCTACGTCCCGATCAATACCTCCGGGGAACTCACCGAGGCGCCCGGTGAAACGCGAATCCGCGCCGGTGCGGCCACCGTGTCGTGGCTCTATGGCGCCGTAACAAAGACCGCAACGGACAACGGTCTCGGGATTCTGACCGGGGATGCGACCGGCTTCGTGAATTACACGAAGGGCGTGGTCTACGTGAGCCCGAACGTGCTGCCCGCCTCCGGCACGACGTTCATGCTCAATTCCACCGGCGCCGCACCGGTCACGGCCGCAAGTGTTGCGATCGGCGGCGGATTCATCGGGGAAACGAATATCAGGCCGGGAACGGTTTCCTTCACCCTTGCCGCGCAAATCAACTACTCCACGATCTATCCCTTTTCCGACCTGCGCATTGACCCGGCCTTCAAGGCGCGGTCGGTCGCGGTCACGGACAACGGAAGCGGGAGCCTCCTTATCGAGGATGACGTTCACGGCCGGGGGACGATCGGGACGATCAATTACGCCACAGGGCAGGTCAACGTTTCTGCCTCGGGTTCTCTGGCCACGTCGGATATGCAAGGCCCCGCCATCATTACGACGCATCCCATTGGGGGGTTTTCCTCAACGTACCTCTGGAATGGATCGCCGATCGGCGGCGCGGGCGTCGGCGACCTCCGGGTTCGCTCGCTCACGGCGGCGCCCCAAAACGTCGCCGTTTCCTACCTGGTGGCGGCGGGCGGCGCGGGAAGCGTGAGCGTTGCGGTGAGCGAATACCAGGCCAAGACGATCATGACGTCGGACTTCACCCTGCGCGGCGTGAGTTTCCGCGTTGGCGCGAACCGCTATATCGAGCAAACGGACGGCACGATCTCCAAGAATCCCGACCCGATCACCGGGATTGGGACGCCGTGCGGCGTGGTGAACGGCGCTCTCGGGACGCTCTCCATCACGTCGTGGACAACGGGCGATGCGCCAACGATTGCCGATTGGGCCGCAATCCAAGCCCCGCCCACGGCGGGTCTCTCGGCACCGTTCATGAACTCGGCAGTCATGTTTCGCACCTCGGCCGCCCCGATCCGCCCGTCGTCCCTCAGCGTTCTCGGCACCCTGCAAGACGGCACGACATTCAACGTGACGGCCGACGCAACAGGGCGCTTCAACGCAACGCGGGTAAAGGGGCGCGTGGATTACGAGTACGGCACGGTCCAACTCTACTTCGTGAACCCGTCGGCGAGTGCTGCGCTCAATATCGACCTCGCCTTCCTCGGGATCTCGGGCCTCACGACCATCCCGGCCGATCTGTGCCGCATTTCGACGCTGCGCTACAACGCGGTCGCCTACTCCTACCTCCCGCTGGACGCTTCCGTGTTGGGGATCGACCCGGTGCGGCTTCCGACCGATGGACGGGTTCCGATCTTTCGCCCTGGCGACTTTGCGGTTCTCGGCGACACCGCGACGCTCGCGCCGGCAACGGTTTCAAACGGGCAGACAGTGAATTGTGGCCGCGTGCGGCTCTCGCGCGTTCGCGTGATCGGAAGCGATGGCGCAGTTATCAGCACCGGCTACGCGGCCGATCTGGAAGCCGGCACCGTCACGTTCAGCGCGGTTGCCGGGTATTCGCAGCCCGTGACGGTTGAGCATCGCATCGAAGACATGGCGCAAATCTCGGATGTTCAGATCAATGGGCAGCTTTCGTTCACCCGGCAGATCACTCACGCCTACCCAATCGGCTCCCTGGTGTCATCCGCCCTCATTTCCGGGGACATGAAGGCCTACGTGTCCGTCCAGTTCGATCAGGCGACGTGGGATAGCTCCTATGTCGATTCCCGCGTGGGATCCACCGCGACCGGAACCTACAACGACGTGCTGGCGCCGATCGAAGTCACGAACGTCGGCGCCTCCACCGAGCGCTGGAGCGTTCAATTCACGAACACGACCTCGTTTAACGTGATCGGCGAACACGTAGGCGTGATTGCCACCGGGAATACCTCGACCGATCTTGCGCCCGTTAATCCCGCAACCGCGCAGCCCTACTTCACCCTGCGAGCCTTGGGGTGGGGAAGCGGATGGGCGGCCGGCAATGTCCTGCGATTCAACACCGTGGGCGCCATCTTCCCGGTGTGGGTGGTTCGCACCATCCAGCAAGGCCCCGAAACCGTAACCAACGACTCGTTCACGGTATTGATCCGTGGCGACGTTGACCGCCCATAAGGAAGCCTCGTGGCAGATACGACCGTCAAGATCTTCGATTCCACGATGACCGGTGCGCCGACGCTCACCAACGTCGCCGGGAACATGATTTCCGTACTCGATGCCTGTCTCGTCAACGGCTTCGGTCTTGTGACGACGACCTCCCTTGTCGTGGCGAGTGGTGTCGCGACCGCGACCATAGCGACCGGACACTCGGCGCGCATCGATTCGGTCGTCTTGATCGCTGGTGCGACGCCGGCCGCACTCAATGGTGAGAAGAAGGTCTTGAGCACCACGACGAACATAGTCGTCTTCGATGCGACTGGCGTAGCCGATGGCGCGGCAACCGGAACGATCACCCTCAAGCTCGCGCCGGCCGGGTGGGTCAAGGCGTTCGCCGGCACGAACAAGGGAGCCTACAGAAGCGCGAATGCAGCGGCGAGTGGGGTGTTCCTGCGGGTCGATGACACGGGCACGACGTGCGCCCGCGTGGTCGGTGCCGAGGGTATGACCGACGTCGATACGTTCACGGCAAAGTTCCCGGCTGAAGTGCAGCTTGCCGGCGGCGGCTACCTGGCGAAAGCCGGGACAACCGGCGCGAAAAAGTGGTGGATCATCGCCAACGATCGGTTCTTCTACATCGGGGTGGCCCACAACGCGACCTACCCGGATTCCTACATCATCAGCGGGTACGGCGACATCGTTTCGAAGAAATCCCCCGACGCCTACCGATTCGTGGCCTTGTCGCGCACCACCGACGCATCGGCAACGGCGGCAGACGGATCGACGAGTCCCGCGACCGGCAACTACACGTCGAGTGCGCGCTATATCGCGCGGCCCTACACGCAACTCGGCTCAGGAACTGCGATTTCGCTGCGGTTCTTCTGCCCGCTCAACATGAGCGGTTCGGCTGCCGAATCGTCTGGGTACTACACGGGGCTGCACCCCTATCCCAACCCGGCCGACAACGCGATCATTTACAGCCCCATGTACGTCATCGAGGGGCTTGGCATTCGCGGGGAGTTGCCAGGGCAATTTGCCGCTCCGCAATCCATCGGCAATGCGATCCTGAACGATACGGTATTCACCGACGCGCCGAGCCCCGGGAAGAAGACCGTCTGGAAGATGGCCGGCTACGGCGCAATCTATACCGGCGGGACGTTTATCGACATCACGGGGCCGTGGGCCAGCTGACATGGGCCAGTGGGTCGCCACACCGATCTTCCTTTCGCCATTTCAATCGCCGGCCATCAGCTTGAAAGCGGCGTCGGCGCTGCGATCGCGCGATGTCTACTTCGGAGGAGCCGGCAGGATCACCGGCACCGTGAAGGAAAAGGGGACGCCGGACCTTCCGGTTGTTCGGCGCGTGTGGCTTCACGTCTTAGCAAGCGGGATTCCGATCTGCGAAACCTGGAGCGCGCCAGACGGGGCCTACGCCTTTGACCGCCTGGACGTCACGCAGCGCTATTTCGTGGTCGCGTTCGATCACAATGGGAACTACCGCGCGGTCATCGCCGATAACCTGACCCCGGTCGTGCCGGCATGATCGAGATTTCCGCCGCCCTCAACGACGCTCGCCTCGCGGGCGTTGTCGCTTTTCTTGCCTCCGGAACGTCGGCTGAGAAGATGATGGTCTACGACGGTGCGCGGCCCGCGTTCGGCGCAACCCCGACTGGAATCCTGCTGGTCGAGATTGCCCTCCTCGACCCCTTCGGGACCATCCTCGATGGGGTGCTCACCGTCGCGCCGCCGCCACCGGCGATGATATTGGCCACCGGGGTGGCAACCTGGGCGCGTGTTGTGAACGGCGCCGACGTGATTGGCTGGGATTGGGACGTGTCGGACGCGGCCGGCTCCGGGAACGTGAAACTCGATTCCGTCACCCTCTTCGCCGGCGGATTCGCGAGCATCATTTCCGGGGTGTTGACGTAGGCCGTGGCCGACTCCGATCTGCTATTCAGCCTGTCGCCGGGAACGTCGAACCTACTGTTCGGCGAAACCGCGACGGCGCCATCCGTCACCGGCACGATGAGCGGCGCGTTTCCCGCGATGACGGCCGCGGTCGTGGCGAACTACAAGTCGGAAACGCCGCGCCCGACGGTACGCTCGACCGCAACGGCATGGGAACTCGCGCGACAGTCGCCCACAGGCGCGCAGGCGCGGGCGTCTGTGGCGCTGAAGCATGCGACCGAGCGCACGCAGTCCTGGGCCAACGCCCGTGCGCTCAGGGCGGCAGTAACGGCAGTCATTCCGCAACGCTTCGACCATACCCGGATCGCCGTGCGATCGGGCGAGGCCGAGGCCGTGCGGGTGCCGGCGGGGAATCGTGCCTCGATGTTCCAAGACGCGCTGCGCGATCGGCGGACTTGGCGCACGGCGCGCCACCAGGAGGCGCAGACCCTTCGCCACGCGCGAGCCTCGACCTTCCAAGATTGCAACCGGGGCGCAAGGGGCTGGATGCGATCCCGGTTCACGGGCACTTCGGGCGGCGTTGGCCGAGGGTTTTCGTGGAATCAAACGAGCGCGAACCCGCTGCCGATCATTCGCGGCGCGCGTCATCAAGAGGCACGGCGTCCGCCGGCTGGCCGCTGGATACCCACCGTCCCGGAGGTTCCCGGTGATCGGTGCTACACCCCAAGCGGAAAGCTCCTCTTCTTCGAGCGCGCAGACGGCACGGGAAGTCTCCTCTTCGTCTGCGAGAAGGTCCTTCCCCCGTCCCACACGACGGTCATCGTCCCGGTTCGGAGTGTCTACATGGTCTTGAACAACGTTTGGCTCAAGCGCGTGGCCGGCAACATAGATATTCCGACCCTCTCGATGAGTCTCAAGATCGATGCGGACTCCTGGACCTGGGGGTTCGACGCCACCGTTCCGGCTGATGCCTTGGCAAGTCTCGAGCCCGGCTCGGATGGCAACCCGGTGGAACTCGAAGCGAGCATCAACGGGACCGCCTATCGCGTGCTCGCCGAGGGCTTGTCGCGCGAGCGGGTATTTGGCGAGGCGACTGTTCGAGTCACCGGTCGCGGAAAAGGCGCGGTTCTCGATACGCCCTACGCTCACACGATGAATTTCTCGAACGCGGTCAACCGCACAGCGCAGCAACTCATGGCTGACGTGCTCACCATCAACGGGGTCGCAATCGGATGGGACGTGGACTGGAGGCTCACCGATTGGCTGGTGCCCGCGGGAGCCTGGTCACACCAAGGCTCCTACATTTCTGCGCTCAAGACGATCGCCGGGGCGGCCGGCGCCTACCTTCAACCGCACCGGACTGTGCAGGCGATCCGGGTCGTGCCGCGCTATCCCTTGCCGCCTTGGGAGTGGGGTTCGGTGATCCCCGACTTTGAGCTTCCCTCGGCGCTCACGAGCCGGGAAGCGATCGATTGGAAGGATGCGGCCCGCTACAACGGGGTCTACGTCTCCGGCGTTTCCGCCGGCGTTCTGGGCTTCGTGAGGCGCACCGGCACGGCCGGGGAGATCTTGGCGCCGATGGTGGTCGACCCCCTGATCACCGAAGCGGCTGCTGCCCGACAACGAGGCATCGCAGTGCTGGCCGATACCGGACGGCAGATGGAGGTGAGCCTGCATCTACCGGTACTGGCCGAAACAGGAATCATCGAGCCGGGAGCCTTCGTGTCCTATCGGGACGGCGACGTCACGCGGCTGGGCTTGGTGCGCAGCACGAGCGTGCAGGCGGGGCTCCCCGAGGTCTGGCAGACATTGGGGGTCGAGGCCCATGCATAACGTCTACCAGCAATTTCGCCAGCTGCTGCCCGATGCCCCCTTGCAGGCCGGGACGGTCACGGAAGTCGGCTCCGGCGTCGTGACCGTGCAACTGCCCGGTGGGAGCCACCTCCAAGCGCGAGGCAGCGCCGAGTTCGGACAGAAGGTCTTCGTGCGCGACGGACTGGTCGAGGGCGTTGCGCCGAGTCTCACGCTGGAATTGATCGAGATTTGATAATGCCACGGAGCCTCAACGTCATCCGCCACTCATTGAGTGGCAAAATCCTCTCAGCCTTTCGGAGAGGATTGCCCGATGACCACCAGCCCGGAAGATATCGCCTTCATACTGGCGCGGATGCCGAGTAGCCCCGAGGACTACAGGCAACTCGTCCTGAGAAACCTCTCGCGTCTACTCGGCCTCGTCGAATTGGCCAACGGCGGGTACGAGTTCGCGCCCAAGTCGGACGCGCGTATCGACGCGGCGATGAACCAGTTGCTCGACGCCATCACAGAGGCCGAGATCAGATTCGTCCCGGCCCAGCGCGAAGCCTCACTGAGGATGCTCTCTGAGGCACTGCCCAACGATGAAGGCGTGAGGAGATTTCTGGATGGCCTATGGCCGTGAGCGCCGCCCAGCTTCCTCGGTCCCTCGGCCCTGGCGGACAATGAAGCGGTCACCCAATGACAAACCGGAATAGGTCGCAATATACCCGAAGCGGAAGTAGCGGCCTTGTGAAAGCGGACTATCGCGTGTACGTCCAACCTTTGTCTTTGTGATGTCAATTCACGGCGGCCCCAGATGACTGTCACAAAGGCTCTTAGCAGGGTCACGCATTGGTGAGGCACACTCCAATTCGCGTCAAAGAGATGGGGCGACGGCATGCACACAAGGACGATGGTCATGAATACAGACCAAGCGAATCGCAATGGCACGCGGTTTCCATTGGAAACGCTGTATTCCGTGCTGGTTCAATCTAGCGAAGGCACTCCGATGTTCATGAGTCATGACATGCATCGGCCCATCGGCTGGTCGGCTGCGCACGGAATCGCGCTACACGCAGGGGTAAGCTATCTAATGGGGCTGGCGAGCTTTCCGACGACAGGGGACGAAGAGGAAGTTGTCGGAGCGCGAGCGCGGGCTCACATCGACAAAAAGCTTGCGAGTGTGGAGCCCGACTCGAAGCGTCGTCTCGACGAGGCAGCAGGGTCGCACCTGCGTCCTAACGCCTTCTATATGTCGCGAGAATGTGCAACTCTGGTGCAGGCCGGAGTTGCTAAGCAGCTATTTCCCCGACTCTTCCCGGAGAAGGAGAACGACAAGCGCGCCCTCATTCCGTTGGCCGACCTTCACGCCGTTGGCCCGGGTGTTTACGAGGTGGCGGACGGCATCTGTGTGTTCGCCCACCGATACCTTAGGCGGTCTGCGTCGCGCTGGAACAATCTGAATGTGCCATTCCTTCAACGGTTCCAGGACACGGCGATTCGGAACAAGGATTTCGAGGCTCGCATTGCTCTGGACACCGATGCCATCGGCCTGTCTGACACCTACCGGGAAGCAATTGAACTTCAGTTCTGGTGGGGCCCCAAGTTCAACGACAATCTATCTGAGATTGACACTCAGATCACAAGGCACGCCGCCACCAAGCGTGACCGCCTCTTTCACCGTATCGACCGAACAGAGTTCTGGTGGTATGACCAGGACGCGTTGCGTGCTTTCGAGTGCGAGGAGGTTGTGGACGGTCAAACACTGGGGATTGAGGACGCTGACCGCTATGCATGCCGCTACGCCCACTCGATGGTGGACTTGGTCAAGAACGAGCCACACCATCTCGACGGCGCCGTTCGAATCTACGATGACGAGCAGATTCTTCGGCGTCTCGACTTAAACATGGCGGAGGCAGGCCGCCACTCCGAGTATGTAAAGCTCTGGAGAGTAGACGGGCGAATTCCTGTTCCGCTATGGAAAGCTCTCCTCAGCGACTACTTCCGCGACAATCACCTAGTGTCCGAGTATCTCGGCGCTCAGGTCGACGAGAAGGAACGGACATTCGACACCGAACCGGCAGTGAAGCAGCCACCGCTTCCGCTTGAGTTTGGGTGCGACAGTTCCCCGGCATTTCTTCTCAGCTTTCTGCCACCCGAGCGCTCGAAGGCAGAGGCCGACATCGATGTTCGCTGCGACGACTTCTTCACACAAGGTGACAGACGCTTCGCGGCTGTGGACTTGGTCGCGCTGGACTTGCTGAAGCGAATCACTTGCTCTGGAGTTCGCGTCAGCCGACCGGACGACTTCGTCTGGGTTGCCTTCGAAGACATGCACGCGCAGCTCCCACGCTTACGCGTTTCAAACCTTTCGATGGCGCCCGCTGTGTGCCGAAGCGTCGCAACTTGGCTTCAGGACAGAGGTAAGGTTGGCGGGGCCGCCGTCACTGGTTGCCTTGATTTCGTTTCCGCGCAAGCCGGCCTGAGACTCGCGTTCACGGGTGCGCCAGAACGAATAGCCCAGGGCCTGCATGCATTGGCTTCAGGTGACCCTCAATTGTTCCACGAAGGCTTGAAGATGCTGCAAGTGCTGCGTCCAGGCACGACTCAGTCCGCTCTAGACTGCGCGAAACCACTTGAAGCTGTCCGCACCGACGCCACCTTCGAACTTGGGCGCCAGTTCATCCCAGGAGCGGAACTTCGAGCGAATGCTGTAGGGCGCGCGGTTTTCGTTCCAAAAGCGGCTGCAGCGCAGATGGGAGTTGAAGCAGCCTTAGAGAGCGGAGAAGTCTCTGCCGTCCCGGTCTTCACAGTTTCTGCGGCTACATGCACTACATGCAAGCGGTCCTACTTAACCTGCTCCTGTGAGGGCGGCCTTGTGGTAGACAAAGGCGTGTTCCTGGGTTCAGTCCTGACACTCCATTCAGCCTTCGGTGCTTCCGAGCTCGCCCAGTCTGGCTAGCTAGCCACCGAGCCCCAACTTACAGTGCGCGTCGAAAAGGAGGTCCGCGACGCCGATGCTTCGCCGTTGGCCCGAGACCGCTTCTGGCCGACAGCGCCAGTTGACGGACCACAGTTGAACGACCGCTTTGTCCTCGCTTTCGGCTATCGAAAAGCAAACGCGTCCCTGTTAGGCACATGCCGCGGCGTAAAGCGCTCCCGCCTCTAAGTCCTCATCCCCCTGATTCAACCCTGAACCCGTACCGAGGCATTCCGCTTCGGGCGGGTTCGCTTTTTTTGGAGACCCAAGATGACCGAAGCCGTACCCACCACGCAGGATGACAACATGCTGACGCTTCGCAAGGAGGACCTCGAGGACCTGATGGGCCGTGCCGCCGAACGCGGCGCCGAGCGCGTGCTCGCGCACTTCGGCCTCGAAAGCGCGAACGCAGCTCAGGACATCCGTGAGATGCGCGATCTGCTCGATGCTTGGCACGACGCCCGACGCACGGCGCTACGAACCATCATCAAGGTCGTCACGACCGGGATCCTCGCCGCCTTGTTGGTCGGCGTCGCCATCAAGCTGAGATTCCTGGGGGGAAGCCAATGATCGAGACTCTGTTGGGCGGCCTGCTGGGTGGGCTCTTTCGCCTGGCTCCCGAAGTGCTCAAGTGGTTCGACCGCAAGAACGAGCGCGGCCACGAACTCGCGATGCAGGACAAGGCGCTCGAATTCGAAAAGATGCGCGGCGCCCAGAAGATGGCCGAGATCGGGGCGAGTGCTGACGCGGCGTGGAATACCGGCGCTGTCGAGGCGCTCCGCGATGCCGTCCGTGCCCAGGGCGAGAAGACGGGCGTCCGCTGGGCCGATGCGCTCTCCTGCAGCGTTCGCCCCGTCATCACCTACTGGTTCATGGCGCTCTACTGCGCAGCCAAGACGGCAGCCTTTGTGGCAGCCGTGACAGCGGGCGCGGGTTGGGGTGCCGCCATCGTGCACGCTTGGACGGAGGCTGATCAGGCTCTGTGGGCCGGGGTGCTCAACTTCTGGTTCCTCGGACGCGTGTTTGATCGGGTGCGGCCGTAATTGCGGTTCCGAGTAACGCGGTGGAACTCGCAAAGCGGTTCGAGGGATTCCACCGGGTGCCAAAGGAGGATCCCGCGCGAGCGCACCCCTATGTCTGCCCCGCGGGCTACTGGACGATCGGCTACGGCCATCTGTGCGATCCGCACCATCCCCCGATCACCGAAGCCGAGGCAGAGGTCTACCTGGCGCAGGACCTGACGAACGCCCTCAACGCGACGTTGCGGTATTGCCCGGTGCTCGCTACGGAGCCCGAAGGGCGGCTCGCAGCCATCGTCGACTTCACCTTCAATCTTGGGGCGGGGCGATTGCAAGCGTCGACCCTGCGAAGCAGGCTCACCCGGCGAGCCTGGGATGCGGCAGCCTATGAACTGCGGCGGTGGGTTCATGGGGGTGGACGGGTGCTGCCCGGCCTGGTCGCACGCCGGGAAGCGGAGGCACAAACCCTCCTCGCCGCAGAACTTATTGTCCGAGTGTCGTAGAGTGACGAGTTATGGGGCTGCGCTTTCGAAAGAGGTTTCCCTTAGGCAAGCTGCTCCGCCTCAATGTGAGCGGTTCCGGCTTGAGCATCGGGGTCGGACCGCCGGGGCTGAATTTCAACATTGGGCCGCGGGGTATACGCCGAACCGTCGGCGCTCCGGGAACGGGGGTCTACTATCAGGATTCGACCAGCTGGCCGAAGGAGACCGGTTCTAGCACACAGCCCGAGACTGGAGGGACGAGCAGTTCCGGCTTTCCATGGCTCGGCGTCCTAGTGCTTCTCCTATTGGCGTTTGGCATTGCACGCGCCTGCAGCGTAGTGACGCCGTCGTCACCTTCCCAGGAGCGATCGGCAGTCCAGGCGACCAGTCATCAGGTCGCATCGCCAAGTCCTGCGCCACCAAAGCTTCTACCCGACCGGCCGCTGACGCGCGACGAGATTCGCGAACTTCAGCAGGCCCTGAAGCAGAAGGGATTCAACCCTGGGCCAGTGGATGGCATGGTCGGCCCCCGGACGCGCACCGCATTGCAAACCTTTGCGCGACAACGTGGACGGAATCTTCCGGGTGAGCCAACGTTACGGGCGCTGGAGGCCGTGCGCGCCATGCCGCCGTGACGATTGCTAGTGCAACACCGGCTCGCACAAATGCAGCAACTGCGCCCGGATAGTCCCAGGCGATGCCGTCAGATCAACCGTTGCGAACCGTATGCTATGTCCCTGGATGACCACGGTTTCGTCCATGTGATCGCCCACACTCGGATGACTGACTACGCACGCCATTTCCTTACCTTTCTTGCCAAGTTGATATAGGCGGACGGCGGGCGGTCATTGAGATTAGATGGAAGTAGCAACGATGTCCTTAGGTTGCGCTTAAACCCAAGAAGGCCATCGGCCAGCTTATCTGCTGCCAAACGGTCAACTGCGTACCTACTAAGTTCGACCCGATACGTCGTACTGAATGAGACTATGTTGCGATCGAATGCAGCATGATGAATCTTACAGAGCGCTACTCCATTACGTGTTTCGTCAGTGCTGGACGACTCTGTAACCGGAACTATGTGCGCCGCGTCCAGGAGGTCCATTTGCAGCCCACACATGGCACACCTGTGTCCATATGCCGACAGGACCCGGCGCCGAAAGGACTGCTCTCGGTACTTCCGCACAATCTGTTGAATTATGGTCTTGCGCTTGACTGCCAGGCTCGAAATCTGGTCTTCGGCTAGGTTGTCTAGGGAGTTCAAGAGCGCCATATCATGTGCGGCCTTGCCGCTCTCGTGGAATGATTGGGCGCTAGAGGCATAGTCAACTAAAAATTCCGGGCGGAACGCCACAACAAGTTCCCCGTTGTGCCTTTGATATGTTGCGAATCCGCTGTCCCGCGCTCGTTCAAGGATTTCTATCTTTACTTGGGCGGACTGTGATGCTTCGCCTTGCCCTATATGCCTCGAAATGTCCCAGGCTGCAAAGACGGCGCAATCTTGATGCCACCCTAGTAGTAGAGTTCGCAGGCCAGGGGCCGCGGTAACTGCAGTCGTAAATTGAATGCGGTACTCATCCTTGGCGCGCTTCCGACCGCCACCGTGCGTGCAATTCCAGATGTAGGCACGCACAGCAACGGGTGCTCCGCCGCAGATTGACTTCAGCACATAGGGGTTGCGTCCCTCGGCAATTGTCCCTGTCCAGCCACCCTGCTCCACCGACCGAACTAGTGTGTTGACTAAATCGCGCTTGGCCATACGAGTCCCATGATCAGGTGGCCATCGGAGGCGAACGTCCTATTCACATATCGATCGCGCGATGTGGGTTGTGATGATTTTTTGCTCATCGGCGCTTATGTGCGGCCTGTGAACGGTGGCGTTGGGGAGACATGACCAGCCTCAGGATCGAATTCCGATTTGATCGAACGGGTTGATTGTCATCCCCCCCGTTGGCCGGGTAAACACCTCGCGTCAGATTTGTGCGCTATTTCCCTTGCGCGATGGTCGCTTCAAGCGCCACAATGCTTTGTACGTAATACGAAAACCGGGCTGGTTTTCGCATTACGCATAACTTCAATTTGGTGAGTGACATGGGAAGACCAAGCGTCGTAGCGCCGCGCGAGACAACCGCCTCGATTCGAATGAGTTCTGCTGAAAAGGCCGCGCTGGAGGGGCGGGCAAAGACCTTGGGACACAGGTCCTTGAGCGAATATCTGCGCGCATTGGCAAAGGCAGACTTCGAGGCCGCAACACCGAAATTGAAGCCACCGCGTGTCGTCCGACCGTTGACAAAATATCACTCCACAAAGCTAGGGGCGATGTGGAACGGAGATTCGCTCGACTGGATGGATACACGGGAAGCGGGGAGCGTAAATCTTATAATGACGTCGCCCCCGTTCGGACTTGTACGCAAGAAGACCTACGGCAATGAAGATGCTCACGCCTACTGCGACTGGTTTCGCCCCTTTGCGGAGCGCTTCCGCAAGGTGCTACGCGATGATGGAAGTCTCGTAATTGACATCGGTGGCGCGTGGAAACCGGGGACACCGACACGTTCGCTTTATCACTTCGAGTTGTTGGTCATGCTTTGCGAGGAATACGGCTTTCACCGAGCTCTTGTGCACTATTGGTGGAATCCCGCAAAGCTACCGACCCCAGCTGAGTGGGTGAATGTTCGACGTGTACGGCCGAAGGACGCAGTCAACTGCGTATGGTGGTTGTCAAAATCCCCCTATCCAAAGGCAAGTAACCGTCGAGTCCTGGCCCCATATAGTGACTCGATGAAAGCCTTGCTGAAGAACGGCTATCGAGCCAAGACACGACCGTCCGGCCACGTGATTTCGGAAAAATTTGGTCGCGACAACGGAGGGTCCGTTCCACCCAATCTACTTGCTATTGCGAACACGGAATCCAACGGAGCCTACCAGGACTATTGTCGCGAACGAGGCTTAGACATTCATCCCGCGCGATTCCCTGCAGCATTGCCCGAGTACTTTATCCGGATGACGACGGATCCGGGTGACTTCGTCTTCGACCCATTCGGAGGTTCCTGTGTAACTGGAGCGGTTTCGGAAACACTTCGGCGCCGATGGGCATGCGTAGAACTAAATGCTACCTACCTAGAAGGCGCGATCGCGAGGTTCGTTTGTCCACCGTCTCCTACGGCTGCCGAGAAGCCGTCGTCATACGCAATTCACACGCCATGCGCAGCCCCAGTAAACGAATCGGAGGTCCCGCTGGTGGCTAACGGGGGTGCCTCTCGGGCTGCCTGACTTAGGCTGCAGCAGCCACGACAGAAGCCCACGGCGCGAGAACTGCTGCCCCTAGGTCGGACAGGTCCAAGCAGCCAACCGGGCCTGATCCGACGCGCAGAGGAGCATCACCTCGTTGTGCAAGTGCAATGAGGCTGCGGGAAAGTATCGCAGTGGAATCCTCGCCCTGGCGAAACGCTGAGTCGCGAGCGTACCCTGTGATTTGGGCACAGGCATCTAGAATTGCGCGTGGCGCGGATAATTCCGCACCGAACCATTTGCATTCTACGATTGCGACAATACGCCCGGCATTTTCGATAGTGAGATCCGCCCGCGAGCTACCGGCGGAAATCCCCAGCGAATCTGCCAAATCGGCAATCATCCTTTCTCCCTTATCCATTTCCACATCAGGACGGGGCGGAATTGAGCGTTGCCACCAAACATCGAGGTGGCCTATTCTAGCTGCGGGTCTACCAGCGGCGAACGAGGCGTCGAGAACAGAACGAACGCCAACGGCAGCAGAAAGTGCCTCCGCAACTTCAAGCAAACAGGCAATTTCGAATTGTCGCCAGGTCTCAAGACGGGGCAGCACGTCTCCCGCAAGTAGGGCGGCGACGCTTTCGGGCTCGATCGCATCAAGCCCAGTCAAGGCCGAGGCGCAGTCCCACGAAAGGCGGTATAGCGGTGCGCGTGCCTTAGCTGCTTGTCGGCGCTCATGGGCGCCGATCCGTGATCTTCCTGCGGGAGATGCCAGAATTTCCCTGAGCGCAGCAACTCGCAATGCATCGTCCACCAATGAAAGTCGCTCGCGTGCTAGGCCGTCAAAAATCCCACCGCGGGCATGTAGCGCTGCGGCCCTAAGGGCACCGCGCGCCGAGTCGAGTGTCTTGGCCAGGACACGATTTGGCCCGGTAAACCAGCTGCCCGCGGCCTCCGTGACAACAAAGGCAGCTGAATCGCATGTGACAGCTTGGAGTAAGGCTGAGGCGGCAGCGTCGGGCGGGCCGGGCAGTTCACCAGAGACTTCGCGGCGAACATCGTCCAGGGCTGGGCTGATCTCCCTCGGCCTGGATGCGACCCGAGTAGCTAGGCTGCCAACAGGCCCAGAGAGGGCCCACCACATACGCAGCGCGTCTAGGTCCTCGTCTCTCAGACTGCCTATTGCGCCGCCATAGGGGGAGCGCTCTCCTGCCCCAAGGTGCCGCAGTAGTCCGCGTAGGCACAGGACCTCGAGCGCCTTCTCCGCTTCAGTCACGCAGAGAACTCCCTACAGTCCAGACGGAGGCGGTCAGCCCTCGCCGTGTCCAGCGTCCATGCTGCAGCCACGCCGCTGGCAAGATCCGATGCCTCACGCGGGGAGAGGCCGTCCATCAAAGGCAGTACACACATTCGGAAAGCGGACAAGAACGCGTCGGCCGACGACCCCATTGGAAGCGCAAAGGGGTCTAGCGCCGCGTCAAGCGCAACGAGCGTTTTCAGGAAATCAACGATCGGTGCCCCACCGATCTCTCGAGCAGCGTTTACTGCACGCCACATGGCGCCGACTGGATTTGTCGGCACCGGAGTCGGAACAGTAATACTTAGCCGTGCGGCCATCTCTTCAATGAACTTATCTGGATCCGAAGGGGCGCCGACCTTGATCCACGCGAAACGCCGACTCAAAGCGTATGAAATTTGGCCTAGCTGGGTCTTGTCGTAAGTATTCAGCGTGCAAATAAGGCGCCACGCGGGCTCGGGGGCATGCTCATGTGCGGCCATACCGGTCCGCGACTCAGGTAGCACCACATGAAACGGACTAGCAGGGTCCGTTGCATCGGCTCGGCACGGCAGTACAGAGGACTGCCCAGAGAGAATGGAGAAAAGTGGTCCGAGAACTTTGTCGATCGGACACCTATTCAATTCATCAATGATCGTCGGTTTGTCGAAGTTGCGAAGAAGAGCGCCCGGAATAAAGCCGATCGCCCCCCCTCCAAGGGGCTGATATCCGCCGACGAGGTCCTGAGTGCTCCAGGCAGAGGAGGCCGTCAGCATTAGGTAGGAGCCGTCCCCTTCGTCGCGTTCCGAAAGTTCGCGGGCAAGGTACTCGGCAAGCGTTGTCTTTCCCGTCCCCGGAGGGCCATAAAGAATGATGTGGCGCTTACCGGAGTTCACCGCCGCCTCGATTTGGTGATAGACCGACGGATCCACACCAACCAGAGATGTATCCTCCGCGATTCCGAACGGCGCGGCTGCGGGGGTCACAGCGAATATCGCGGAGAGATCAGAAACTAGTTGGTCCCTTCCGGCTGCCGAGCTACCGTCATAAACAGTCGCGCTAGCGAAAGTCGCGACTGCGAGCGCCACGGCGTCATATGTAGTGCCGGCGGCCGGTGTAACTGCACCGGGAACCTTTATGAGGGCGCGAAAGGCAATATCGTAGGATCGTTTGGCGGTCCCACCGCCGAAATCGATCGTGCGGGCCGATGGGTTGAAATCACTAAGTGGATCGCCCGAAGTTCCCGCGGGAAGTGGCTTTGCGAAGGCAAGGATCAACAGGTACTCCCAGCCTTGCGGATACGCCCAAGTAGCGGTCGGGCCTGAGGGCTTGACCGCTGGAAGAACGCGAAATGCCACTACGGAGCAACTTCCGTCACGATTGTTGATGTAGCCCACTGTCTTGCCCATTGGGATCTGATTCCCAGCCGCATCGAGGGCAAACCGCGCCACCAAACTTCCGGCCAACTGCATCTCAACCTGAACAATCCACCGCGGTGGCTTGCTGGAGACGGAGTGCGGGTTAGTCCAAAATCCCGCCGTCACACTGGTTGGTTCGCCAAGCGCCAGCGCCTTGGTTCCTCCGCTTTTTATGGACAGGCCCCTGGGCGTAAGCAGGCTCGTCTGAATGTCGTCCTTAAGTGCCTTAAACACACCCAAGATGTCATTTGTGGGCAGTGGCGCAGCCATGTTGTGTCTTTCAGTTGTTCTCAGCGATTCACGAATATTCCGGCTCCGAATGCTTCCCGGTCAACCATCTCGCCCGAAACGACTATGAATGCTCAGTCCGCCGACTTTCAGCGGCCGTATTCGACCTGATCGCGCTCCGCCAAGCGGCCGCCAGAGGAAATCCCCAAATAATTTCTCTGGATTTCCGAAGACGTCCTCAGATCCCTGATTTAGCTTGAGTCGCTGAAAACGAAGTGGAGGTCCCATGGAATATCTCGAACGCCACGAATCCGACGCTGCGCTTAGACATTGGGCTGGACGATGAATTGATCGAGGCGCTTGTGATTTGCTCGAGCAAGCATTGCGACCTGACCTTCTCAGCACTAGCTCGATTGCTGCTAGTCCAGGAGGCTTTGCAAATGGACTGCATACCAAGCAGCAACACGCAAATTTAGGGCGCCCCCGGCGGCCACCCAAACTCCCGCACCTGTGGCCGGGTCAAACTCCCGCACCCTGAGCACCCGTAAGGGCGCCTGATCCCGGGCGCCGGACGGCGCGACGTACGCTCCTCCCCGACCAATTCGGGGAGAGGGAGAGAGTGAACGTCTTGAAATCGCATTTGCGCATGAGCGTCCTGGCGCTGCTCGAGAGCGGCGTGGGGCAGCGGGAGATTGAGCGGCGCCTGGGGGTGTCTCCGAAGACCGTCCGGCGTTATCAGAGGCTGGCAAATTCCCCCGGGGTGGCCACCGGCTCTGGTGCTGCGGATGGGCAAACTCCCGCACCCCCGGCCACCGGCTCCGGGGGCCCGGAGGGCCAAACTCCCGCACCCCGGCCACCGGCTCCGGCCAACGAGTCGACGACCTCGGCGTGCGAGCCGCACCGGGAGTGGATCGAGTCGCAGGTGTTGCTGGGCAGGAACGCCGTGGCCATCTACCAGGACCTGGTGGAGGGCCACGGCTTCGCACACGGCTACAACTCGGTGAAGCGCTTCGTGGCGCGGCTCAAGGCGCGCGCGCCCGAGCGCTTCGACGTACTGGAATTCGCCCCGGCGAGGAAGCGCAGGTCGACTACGGCGAAGGGGCGCCCACGCTGGATAGCCGCGGCAAGTACCGTAAGCCGGCGCTCTTCGTGATGACGCTCAAGTACTCGGGCAAGAGCTTCAGGAAAGCGGTGTGGAAGGCCGACCAGGAGAGTTGGGCGCGGGCGCACGAGGAGGCCTTCCGTGCCCTCGGCGGCTGTCCTCGGTACGTCGTGCTCGACAACCTGAAGCAGGGCGTGATCAAGCCCGATCTGTACGAGCCCGAGTTGAATCCCGTCTACGCGGCCATGCTCGCGCACTACGGTGTCGTCGCCGATCCGTGCCGTGTCGCCGACCCCAACCGCAAGGGAACCGTCGAGAACGCGATTCAGCACACGCAGTCGACCGCGCTCAAGGGGCGGCGCTTCGAGTCCGTCGAGGCGCAGAACGAGTGGCTCGCGCACTGGGAGGAGCGCTGGGCGGCTCCGCGCATCCACGGGCGCAAGAAGCGTCAGGTGCTCGAGATGTTCCGCGAGGAGCAAGCGCACTTGAAGCAGTTGCCTGCCGAGGGCTGCAGGTACTTCCGCCAGGTCACGCGCACGGTCGATGACGCGGGCCTCGTGCAGGTCGAGGGCTCGTATTACGCCGCTCTTCCAGCCGCGCCTCACAGCGAAGTCACGGTGCGCGTGTACGAGCGCGAGATCGAGATCCTCGAGCGCGTTGGCACCGTGCTGCGCCGGCACGAGAAGTCGCTTCGCAAGGGCGCCTTCGTGATGCAGGAGAGGACCGCGTCTTCAACCCGTCGCGTGAAACGGGTGCGCCTGCTCGTGCGCCTGGAGACCATCGGCCCGGCAACTGCCCAGGCCGGCCGCGAGCTCTTCGCCAAGCTTGGCCGCCCCGGCCAACGAGCGATCTACGGCCTCGCAAACCTCGTGCGCAAGCACGCGCGCGCCGACATCGAGGCGGTGTGCGCGCGCCTCACGCAAGCCAACTGCTTGTCCTACGCCGCCGTCAGGCGCGCGCTCGAGCGCCAGGCGCCCCCTGCGGCCGACCCGCCGCTCACGCAGGCGCATCCGGCGATTCGCGACATCACCGAGTACCAAACGCTCTGGGAGGCGCTCTCCCAGGTCCACCACGAGGATCCCGATGGCAATGTCTATCACTGAGCTGGAGCGCGCGCTACGCAGCCTGCGCCTGTCCGGCATGACCGCAACACTGCAGGCTCGCGCGCTCCAGGTTGGCGCGCATGAAATGGACTTCGTCGAAGCCTTCTCCTGGCTCGTCCAGGACGAGCTCGACCGGCGCCGCTCGCGCCTGCTCGAGCGACGCTACGCGCTCTCGGGGCTGCCCGAGCGATGCGACCTGAAGAGCTTCGACTGGAGCTACAACCCGCGGCTTCCCCGGCGCGACGTGCTGGGTTTCGCCACGCTCAAGTTCATCGACGCGAAGGAGGACGCGCTGCTCATCGGCCCGCCCGGAACGGGTAAGAGCCATGTGGCGAAGGCGCTTGCCGCGCTCGCAGTCGCCCACGGCCGGCGCGTGCACTACCGCGAGGCCCACCAGCCTCATCGAGGACATCGGCGAAGCTCGCGAACTCGGTGAACTGCGCAAGCTGCGCGCCCAGCCTAAGGCCGCCGAGCCTGCTCGTCATTGACGACCTCTTCCTGCGCAAGCTCCCCGCCCACGCCGGCGACGAGCTCGCCGACGTGCTCATGAGCCGCTACGAGAAAGCCTCGACGATCGTCACCTCCAACCGCCCGCTCGAGGACTGGGGCGGCTCCTCGGCGATGTCGTCGTAGTCACCCCGCTCCTCGATCGCCTCATGCACCACGGCTACCTGCTGCGCTTCGAAGGCAAGCTCGGCGCCTGAAAGAGGCCGCGGCGCGTGTTGCCAAGAGGGGATCAACCGGGTAACTTCGCCGCGTCCCGCCGCCTGCTCAGGTGCGGGAGTTTGACCCGGCCACAGGTGCGGGAGTTTGGGGTGGCCATCGGGGGCGCTATTGGCTTTGCCGTACCCAAAGGAAGGCGCACGCCGTGGTCAAAGGGTTGGTCATATCAATTCACAGTCTTAGGAAGCCGCGACTTCGACTTGACCTCGTTCACGACGCGATCAAAATCTGATTCGTATTCGCGGTCCTGAACAACCCGGTATTTCTCGAACTCACTAATGGCTTTTCGATCGGCGTTTTCGCGTCTCACGCGGCCGAATCCATCCAACACGTCGTATTCGTTGAAGCGCAGGAAGCCGTCGAGCTTTTCAACCCATTGCTGCATCGTGAGGGCAATTCGTCGCTCAGCGAAGCTTTCGGCAAAGTCGAGATACATCGACACCAGACGATTGAGTTTTCCTAGCTCATTCTCATCAAGATAGTTCTTGCCTACCGTTACATCGAGCTTGGTTATCTTCCCGCCCTTGCCCTCGTTCCTCCACGATTGCAGGCCCATATTGGGCTTGCTGGCGTCGGCACGTAGTTCAACTAGTTCGGCTGCGGTGTGCCCATGAATCGCGTGATGAAGCTTGTCCTGGACCTGGGCATAGAACAATTTGCAGACAGGGGAGTTCTTATCGTAGTCAATGCTGCACTGCGCGAATAGATCGGTAATCTTCTGATAGAAGCGCCGCTCGGAGGAGCGAATCTCCCGGATTCGCTCCAGGAGTTCGTTGAAGTAGTCCTTGCCGAATACCTGCTTCCCCTGCTTGAGCCGCTCATCATCAAGGGCGAATCCCTTAATCATGTAGCTCTTGAGGACTCCGTAGCCCAGCGCCGAAACAGTGTGGCTCTATAGGAGTTGACCCTATAGCCAACCGAAATGATGGCGTCGAGGTTATAGAAATTCGTTTCGTAGGCCTTCCCGTCCTGGGCAGTTATTCGGATTTTCCTAATGACTGAATCGTCCAGTTCGTTATCCCGGTAAAATGATGTGCTGGAGGTGTTCATTGACCGTGGGGACGGTGACCTCAAATATCTCCGCCATTCCTCGCTGAGACGCCCACGCAGTTTCATCGCGTACCAAGACCTGCACCTTCACGCCACCGCCCTCCGACTCGTAGAACAGAAAGTCAGAGCCGCCGGCCTCCTGCGCGACAGAGATCGGGGCCTCTGGCTCTGGCTCCGGCTCTCCCGTGGCGGGTAGGGCCACTATTTGTTGACTCGAGGGCCTTGGGGCCGCGGCGATGAAGTCCTGTGCGTGGAGTTCAATGCCGTTGGCCCTGCCCAGCTCCATTAGCTTCGGCCACCAGCGCCCCGGGATGCTGTCGGTCTTGGCCCAGTACGAAATCGTGCTTTGGGACTTGCCAATCAGCCTTGCAAGAGCAGACTGTCCCCCGAACTTCTCGATGATCTCCCTACCGTTCATGGCATCCCCAACGAATAAGTGCTGGGATTATAGCGAACTGTTCGTTTGACGACAACCAAATTGTTCGTTATCATGGGTCCGTCCTCAGGGAGCCAATAATTTGAACTCGATTCCTCCGCTCCGTACTTCCACGACGAACAGACCGCCTGCGACTTCGTGGAATCTCGCATTTGGGTCCATGGGCGCGTCTGCCCGAAGCACGGGACCGTTGGCGAGAGCGGCGACGCGTTTGATCGCGCCATGGACGTTCTTGTCCGGATCCCGAACGACAAGAGGCAGTAGGTGGGCGCCATGAGTACATAGCGCAGAGGCTCGGAGTGACATTGCCACCGTCGCCGAGCCCAAATGGACAACGGCCCGTACAGTTCGCACCTTGGCGGGAGAGGACTGTACGGGCCGGGAGTGGCGCCACATCAACTTCTAGAGGAAATCTTAACATGGCATCCAGCAAATCCAGCAACGAATCAACTGGTTCTAGGGCCGCGACCGCAGCAAGCAAAGTCCTGAGTGATCCGCGTTCGACGGCCGCCGAGAAATCGGCGGCTGCATCGGCACTCACGCAAGTTCGCGCCAAAAACGAGGAAACGCGCGCGCGCGCGGCAAGTGCGGCGGGTAAGGTTCTGAGCGATCCCACGTCTACCGCCCGCGAGAAGTCTGCGGCAGCTTCGGCATTGACGCAGGCCCCGCCGAAGCGGAAGACGCCGTAATCGTTCTCTGTAGAAGCAGGGCAGCGGCGGGTATTACGAAAATCCCCGTTGCCCGCAACTCTGTCCGTTCGTCGCCGATGCTCGCGGCCAGAGCCTTCGCCTTATCGTCGTCGCGCAGTACAAAGCCAATTTGAAGTGCAGCGGCACTCGCCCAGATAGTTCAGATCGCTGACGCGCCGCCAAGAGGCAGCAAGGTTGGCGGCTGTGTCTACCCGCTCGATGATGACTAGCAAAGGGGCGATCATCTGTGCCCCATGGGTACGGCAAAGCCAATAGCGCCAAATGTAGGCCTCAGCATTTGGCCGAGTCGCCTCCGCGCATCACCCTTCCGCTCAAACCGTGAACGCTAACCCATTGCTTTGTCTAAAGCTGGTGCGAAGATCACTCTTCGCAGAAACAGAGAACAGAGAGGGGGTAGAGGGCAAAACGGCCGGAATCGTGGCCACCCCGAGGGAGACCACTCTTCGCACGCCTCGCCAAAGGTCCGGATTCATTGGGAAATTCCGGACGAAAAAAAGGCCAGAGCGGAGTCTGGCCTTGAACGAGTGGTGGTGAATGGCTTACCAGGCCACGGACCACGATGAGGCCAAAAGAGTACGTCTGCGGCAATGGTAGCCGATGAGCGATAGCGCGGTTTACTACGCCATTAAAAGCGCTCATCAGAGCCCATGAGCGATCTTGCGCGATCGTAGGCGCACTCGGTGGATGGTTTACCAGGCTGAAAACGGCGCTTAGGTCGAAAGAGCACGCCTGCGGCAATGGCAGTCGGTGGGCGCAAACGAATTCCATGGGCCCCAACGACACAGGGCCGTCGATAGCCTGGCCCAATTCCCTGTAGGGCAAGTCGAGCGTATTACCTATCGGTATCGGGTCGGTCGAGGTCTCGGCTGCTTAGCCTGCGAAGCGAATCAGCGGTCCCCGAGCCTACCCCTGACACGCCAGGTATCTCTCAACCCGGTGGGTTGTACGCCGAATTACAGTCATACCCCACCGGGGAGCAGCCGCGCCATCGGGCGTCATCGCCCTTTGTGCGGGCTGATCACCAAAATACATCTTGGCGGTTGCCTGAGCCAAATCCTCTGGCGATCCCCCATATCCGTCGATTTCGAACTCAGTCTTCGTCCGTTCGAAGACGTGATAAGGCTCCAACTCTCTAGCCGTCAGCAGGATGACTCTTTGTTGATGGTCAGCATTCAGGGATTTCGCCCGATCAACTTCGTCCCTCGTAAAGGGGCTCAATTTGGACATCAAAATGAATACCTTGAAACGCTTTCGAGGTAGAGCATCCGCAACGCGCCGCAGATTTTCAATGTCCCTCTCGAACTCCTCCGGCTTGATCGGTCCTTGATCCTTGCACTCACCCAGGATAACTACCGTCTTTCTTGGGTAAGGTCGCGGAATCACCCAGAAGAAATCCACCTCGCACTCGACGCGTGCTTCGCCAATCTTAGTAAGGTCCAGGGATGGTGAGTAAACCCCATCGCGGAGTCCGCTCCCAAGAGTTGTCTCCAGCTGCTGGAGGGTTAGGGCAACCGGAACGGCGCCTTGCGCATTTCTCTCGGCGCCCAGGACCCCGGAGCGTCGGTAGTGCCACACCTCACCCATCAGTTGACGGGTTGCAGCGTATTCGTGACCGCATAGTTCACAGACGATCTGTTGCCTTAAGGCATCCAGCGCAGTCCAGCTAGCCATGCGACAGCTCGGGCAGGTAAGTTCTGCACCCATGCGAAAGAGCCCCTTCTCGACCAAGTGGCCGAACACGTCGTCTGGCGTCAGCTTGTGCCCGGTGGGCGCCTTTCGATGTGAAGATCGTGGTGGTCGCTGAATTTGGCTCCCGGATTGGCGGGATCCTTACTGCCGATTAGCTCCAGTGCACCTTTCTTCGTGAAAGAAGCAGCCGGACCATGTGTTTTCAGCAATCGACGCACGCCGGGGATCTTGAAAACTCTTGCTCCCTGCAAGCCTCCTAGTCTGGAAATGAGCTGCCGTGTAATCAAGCCTCCATTGCTGGGCTTAGTCTCGTATCCCGCCATGCCGAGCACCTTCCCGATCAGATCAGCAACAGGAAGTGCGTACAACCACGAGTCGACATCGGCGGCATCAATTACAAGACCTACCCGCTCCGGCTCGATTCGCAGCTCGTTGTAGATGAGATGCATCGTCCGGGCATAGAACTCATTCAGCTCTGGGACATAAGGCGGATTCAAGGTGTGTTGCTCATCGCCATAGAGCCCACCAATGAAAGACACTCGAAGCGACAAGATGTTGCGTGTGGAACCACGTGTCACCGCAAAACGGCTTGTTGCTCAGCGAGAACGAGACCTTTAGGCTGACCACGCTCGCGTCCGAGCACACCTAGAACTGATACCTGATCAAAGGTCATCATTGGCGGTCGGACGTTTCGCCCGTTCCAGCTGTGCTCCGAGATTGGACACACAGTTAATTCCATGCCATTGAATGGCTTACGCACCTCGTCCATGTCCTCGCGTCGCGTCCACACTGCTACCCGCCGATCCCACTCATGGCGATGAGCAACCGACTCCCTCATAGCCTTTTCCCACGCTGGGATGATGTCGCGGTACCGCCCAATATGATTTGCGTCGACGAACCACAACGCGATGTCTGCGGCTCTTAGGTTCCAATGGCAGATCAGATCGTCAAGGTTCGCGGCCGCTCCGACAAAGAACCCTGGCGTGTCCCAGCCTGCCTGAACGCCATAGTGGCGCTCCAGGGCGTGACGCGAGAGGTAGCTAATTCCCGGATGTTCCGGAATATCCGCCGGAATCGGTGCCGCTGGCTCAAGGCGAATCTTCGACACCAGCAGAGCACTTTCCAACATCCCCCCGTAGTCGATACCTACCTCATCTACCGTTGGGTATCGGCCAAGCTGTGTCAGAAATACGTCCGCCAATGGGTCGTCGGGACTCCAGTCGTAAACTCGAAAACCCCGATCGTTGATGGCCTTAACATCTGGCTTGTCGCGCAAGTGTTAAGGCGTTGTGCACATCAAGCAATTGCGCGCGTTTCTGCTCGCTGTCTCGGCCAATTACTATTGAGTCGCTGTAGAACGGGTTGATCAAATGACTGATCGACTTGGGAAACGCCTTTACTTCTTCGCTACTTCCCACCGGTAACAGCAGATCAATGCGAAATAGATCGATAAGCCTTCGACTTTC